>JAOAFU010000206.1 GCA_026416115.1 Bacteroidales bacterium
ATCGACCAGATTAGATTTGGAAAATATGGTCAACCAAGCTGGGAAATGCCTGGTAGCGATAAGAATATGGAGATTTTCCCCATACCAGCCAAAGCCTTACAAGCTAACTCTAAATTGGTTCAGAATCCTGGATATTAATAAATATAAAAATGGCTGCAATCTTATCATACCGGTTTTTGGTTAGTAGTTAGTAGTTGGACGAGGGAAAGTGTCGGACAGATTACTTCTGTCCGGCATTTTTCAATTGAAAATTTAAGCTTAAATGGGCCAATTATAAAATTTCTAAAGTATGAATAGGAACCTTATCAAAGTCATTGCCTTTGCAAGCTTGTTTTTTGCTACTTTATTCATTTTATCATGTTCAAAAAACGACTCACCTGGACAATCCACTAGCGTTCAGATTTTAAAGCCTGTTGCTGTACCGAAAACCAACGATATTAAAATATATGTTCATTACATGCCTTGGTTCGAAACCCCTTCATCATCGACCGATGGTAAGTGGGGAATACATTGGAGAATGTCGAACTGTAACCCCGATGTAACCGATTCAAGTGGTCGCAGGCAAATAGCTTCGTGGTTTTACCCACTTATTGGCCCTTATGCTACTTCCGATAGAGATGTTATTGAATATCATCTCCTGTTGATGAAATATGCTGGTATCGATGGTATTCTTTTTGACTGGTATGGTTCTAATAATTTATACGATTATCCCGATATTCTGAAAAATACTGAATCGGTAATTGATTTTATTGCTAAAGTCGGACTTTCTTTTGGTATAGTGTACGAAGATCGTACTGTAAAAGCTGCTATCGAGGCCAATCCAGAGGAGGATGGTATTTTTCTGGCTCAACAAGATATGGGTTATATCGAAAAAAATTATTTTTCTTCCAGTAATTATATCAATATTGATAACCGTCCGCTTTTAATGCTTTTTGGTCCAGAATATTTTCATTCTGCAAATCAATGGAGTGAGATTTTTACTGCCTTTACTAAAAAACCTATTTTTTTAGTTTTAAATGGAAAATCTTTAGAGGTCGGTAGTAACTCGTCGGGCGAATATTTGTGGGTCGATGCATCGGACGTTAATGATAAGTACAAGCGTCTTAAAACTTTTTCCTATTGGATGGCAGGTGCGTATCCTGGATTCAAAGATTATTATAAAGAAGGTGGCTGGGGATCGGGTATAGGCTTTACCTATGACTACGAGAATGGCAATTTGTTTCAGAGTTTACTTAATAAAGCTACCGATAATAAAGCCAAATATCTCCAGCTGATTACCTGGAACGACTTTGGAGAAGGAACCATGATAGAACCAACTGTTGAGTTCGGCTTTACTTTTCTCGAGTTATTGCAAGCTTTTTCTGGAGTGACTTATAATAAAAACGAACTTCAACTCATTCATCGTCTTTATTTACTCCGCAAAAAAATGGCAACTAATACAGAAGCTCAAAAAAAGCTCAATCAGGCATTTTATTATTTAGTTGCACTAAAAGTAGAGGATGCAAAAAAAATAATTGAAACACTCGAATCTAAATAACAAAGCAGATATGAAAAACGAAAACTTTATTAAGAATTTTTTGCGGTTGTGTTTTGTAGGTGCATTTATTCTAATAATGGCTTGTGAAGATAAGCAGGAACCTTCTAATGTACCTACTAAACCCGATACTACGATTGCAAGTGTCGACACTTTTTCACCAGCTCCGATCGAAAAACTTGTATTTTATGAAATTAACCTAAGAAGTTTTGGGCCAGGTTGCAATCTTAAAGAAGTAGAAAAACAACTCGACTCAATCCAAGCATTGGGAGTAAATGTAATATGGTTAATGCCAATCTTTCCTATTGGTGAAGAAAAAAGAGTTGGTGAGCTTGGTTCGCCTTATAGTGTTAAGGATTATACCGATGTCAATCCTGAATTTGGAACCTTTAACGATTTAAAAAACCTTGTTAGAGCTGCTCACAAAAAAAATATTGCAGTTATTCTCGATTGGGTTGCAAATCATACCGCATGGGATAATGCGTGGATTAGTAATACAGATTGGTATTCCCAGGATGCTAATGGAAATATTATCAGTCCTCCAGGTACCAATTGGGCCGATGTGGCCGACCTGAACTATAATAATGCTCAAATGCGGATCGAAATGATCAAAGCGATGAAATTTTGGGTAACTCAAGCCAATATCGACGGTTTTAGATGCGATGCAGCTGATTTTGTTCCATATAGTTTTTGGCGACAGGCTATCGATTCGCTTAACAAAATAGGTAAAAAGCTCATTCTTCTCGCAGAAGGCTCGCGTAACGATCATTTTACTGCAGGGTTTCAGTTGACTTATGCCTGGGATTTTTATGGCAAGCTAGTTAATATCTTTAGTAAAAATGAAGCTGCTTCAGGAATTTTTTCTACCCATACTTCAGAATACAGTAGTGTTCCTGTAGGAAAGCATAAACTTCGTTATATTACTAATCACGATGAGTATGCCTGGACTGCTTCACCAGTTACGCAATATGGCAGTAAAGAGGGTTCGTTGGCTGCTTTTGTCATTACAGCTTTTATGAGTAAAGTCCCACTGATCTATGCGGGTCAGGAATTGGCTGTGCCCAATACTATTCCTTTCTTTTCGGTTTATCCGCTCGACTGGCAAATGAACTATGCAATAAAAAGCCAGTATCGACGGCTTATGAAAATTAGGAAAGAAATGAAGGTTTCGGATAAAAAAATGGTCGCTTTGAATGCTGATGCAAAAGTTGTTGCCTTTAAGCTTACTGATACAAACAACGCTAAGGACTCGAGCCTTATAGTTATAGTCAATTGTCGAAATAGTCAGGTAAGTTACATACTTAATGCCGATGTGCCCAGGGCAGTTAAGAATCTTATTACAGGGAATAACGAAGAGTTACCCGATGAAATAACATTAAAACCATATGATTATAGAATCTATGCTTATTAAGTAAAGGTATAACAATAATTAGACAACATTACTTTATTAATCACTAAATTTTGGGTATATGAAAGTGTCGAATAGTTTCATAATAGGGATATTATTGTCTGTTCTAAATATCCCTGTTTTTTCGCAAAAATCAGATAATCTGGTAGTTACATCTCCGGATAAATCAATTTCGGTAACAGTCAAGTTACAGAAAGGTAAATTGTATTATCAGATTGCTAAAGATAATAAGGTTATTATTGCACCATCTTCTTTGGGATTAAAGTTCAAAAATATTCCCCACATGATTGGCGATTTTAGCTTGGTAGGAAAAAATATTTCATCGTTCGATAATACATGGGAGCAGCCATGGGGAGAACAACGATGGGTTCGTAATAATTACAACGAACTATCTATCAGTTTGAAAGATAAGCTAAAAAGGGAAATGCAAATAGTTTTTCGAGTTTTTAACGATGGGGTTGGCTTTCGTTATCAAATACCTGCTCAGCCTTCTCTCGATAGCTTGATTATCATGGATGAAACTACCGAATTTAACTTTACCCAAGACGAAAAAGCCTGGTGGATACCTGTTCACCGCGAAAATAGTTATTACGAAAGTATATACAGACTTACATCAATTAGTAATATCGATACAGCCAATACCCCCATAACATTTGAACTACAAAATGGATTGTATTTGGCAATTCACGAAGCCAATCTTACGGATTATGCTTCCATGACCCTTGAAAAAAAGAAAGAAGGACATGGTTTCATCTCATGTCTTATCCCTTGGTCAAATGGTGTTAAGGTATATGCTAAAGCGCCTATGAGTTCACCCTGGAGAATTTTCATTATTGGTCGGACACCTGGCGAACTTGCAACTTCTACTCTTATGCTTAATTTGAACGAACCATGTGTGTTATCCGATATTTCGTGGGTAAAACCATCGAAATATATAGGTATTTGGTGGGGAATGCACCTGGGCACCTACACTTGGTCGCAAGGTCCTAATCATGGCGCTACAACAGCTAATACCTTAAGGTATATCGATTTTGCAGCTAAGCATGGTTTTGATGGAGTTCTAGTAGAAGGATGGAATTATGGGTGGGACGGAAACTGGTACGAAAATGGTAATACTTTTAGTTTTACTAAACCTTATCCCGATTTCGATTTGGAGTATTTAGCCCAGTATGCACGTTCGAAAAATATTCAACTTATTGGTCATCACGAAACCGGAGGTGCTGTTTCGAATTACGAACGACAAATGGAAGAGGCTTTTCAGTTGTACAACCGTTTGGGTATACGGTATGTCAAAACAGGATATGTAAATAAGTATCTCGATGGTAAGGAATGGCACGATGGCCAGTATGGAGTTCGACATTATCGTAAAGTGGTAGAGCTCGCCGCAAAATACCAGATAAACATTGATAACCATGAACCCATTAAGCCAACGGGTCTTTGTCGAACCTATCCAAATCTAATGACCCAAGAGGGTGGAAGAGGGCAGGAGTACGATGCATGGTCGCCCGATGGTGGAAATCCTCCTTCGCATACAACAACTCTGCCATTTACTCGTATGTTGGCAGGACCATTCGATTTTACCCCAGGAACCTTCAATTTCAGTAATCCTGCTAATCCAAAAACACGAGTACAAACAACTTTAGCCAAGCAATTAGCCCTATTTGTGGTTATTTATAGCCCGCTTCAAATGGCCTCTGACTTACCCGAAAACTATGAAGGAAAACCGGCTTTTGAGTTTATCAAACGAGTACCATGTGATTGGGAAATAACTCTCGTGCCTCAGGCTAAAATTGGCGAATATGTTGTTACTGTTCGCAAAGACCGTAATTCCGACAATTGGTATGTTGGTGCAATAACCAATGAATTAGCACGTGAACTTAAACTTAAGTTAGATTTTCTTAATCCCAATTCGCAATATAAGGCTCACATTTACATTGACGGTGAAAATGCTAACTGGCAAGACAATCCCTACGATATTAAAATATTTACTATACCTGTTAAAGCTGGAGATGAACTTCCATTAAGGCTCGCGGCAGGTGGTGGAGCTGCTATCGAAATTGTAAAGCAATAATAATTTATTATGATATATGCGAAAAGGCGCCAATCCTGGTGCCTTTTTCTTTTTTTGTATAGCTCTTTCTAATTTTTATTAATAATTATATCAGCAAAGTAATCTAAAAGGATTATCGTGTTTATGGGTTATCCCATAAGTTTAGACAACTTCCATTTTATTTTGGTTTTAATGTATTATCCTCCTAATCTTTATTGAGGTAGACAATAGCAAAATCTGAATCAAATGCAAAAAGACCATTTACTTTTGAAATTCTCTAAAAATTTACAGAATTAATCGTGCGCAAGTGTATCTTTGCAAATATTGGTTATATGGATATGGCTGAAAAAAAACATATTGCAATATTAGGTTCAACAGGATCTATAGGGACTCAAGCTCTTGAAGTAATAGAGGAACATTCCGATTTATTCGAGGTCGAAACATTAACAGCCTACAATAATGCCGATTTATTGATAAAGCAAGCCTACAAATTTGTTCCGAATCAAGTTGTTATTGTTAACGAGGAACATTATCAGTATGTAAAGGAGGCTCTGGCACATTATCCTATTAAAGTATTTGCCGGAATGAAGTCGTTGGTGGAGGTTGTTAGCATGCCATCTGTCGATATTGTTTTGGCTGCCATGGTTGGGTATGCAGGTTTAGCTCCAACTATTGCTGCAATAAAGGCAGGAAAAACAATTGCTTTAGCCAATAAAGAAACGTTGGTAGTTGCAGGTGAATTAATTACTCGTTTGGCTCTCCAGCATAATGTAAATATCTATCCAGTCGATTCTGAACATTCTGCCATATTTCAGTGTTTAGCTGGAGAAATGCATAATCCAATCGAAAAAATTATTCTTACAGCATCGGGAGGTCCTTTTCGTGGATGGTCAAAGGAAAAATTAAAAAATGTGACTCCTGGTGAAGCTTTAAAACATCCCAACTGGTGCATGGGAAATAAGATTACTATCGACTCGGCAACTCTTATGAATAAAGGCTTTGAAGCTATTGAGGCTAAGTGGTTGTTCAACCTTGAACCTTCGCAGATCGAAGTCCTTATTCATCCACAATCGATTATTCATTCGATGGTTCAATTTAAAGATGGGAGCATAAAGGCACAGTTAGGAGTCCCCGATATGCGATTACCTATTCAATATGCGTTAACATATCCTTATCGAGTAAATTCCAACTTTCCAAGACTTAATTTCTCCGAATTTACTCAATTTACATTCGAAAAGCCCGATACAAGTGTATTTCGAAATCTTGCCTTCGCATACGACGCAATGAGCAGAGGAGGAAATATTCCATGTGCACTCAATGCTGCTAATGAAGTAGTGGTTCATGCTTTTCTTTGCGAACAGATAGGCTTTCTCGAAATGTCTGACATTATTGAACAAACAATTGCCAAAACAGCATATTATCAATGTAACACTCTCGAAGACTACGAAGAAACCGATCGATGGGCTCGTGATTTTGCTAATAGTTTAATTTAATCTTTTTAAGATATGGAAATTCTGGTTAAAATTGGTCAATTTTTACTCTCTTTATCAATTCTGATAATATTACACGAATTTGGTCATTTCTTCTTCGCTCGTTTATTTAAAACTAGGGTTGAGAAGTTTTATTTATTTTTTAACCCATGGTTCTCGTTGTTTAAATTTAAAAAAGGTGAGACCGAATATGGTATTGGCTGGATACCGTTGGGGGGATATGTAAAAATATCGGGCATGATAGACGAAAGTATGGATGTTGAGCAAATGAAACAACCTCCGCAACCTTATGAATTTCGTTCAAAACCCTCATGGCAGAGACTTCTTATCATGTTAGGGGGTGTTTTAGTAAATTTCATATTAGCTTTAGTAATATACATAGGTGTGCTTTATACTTGGGGAGAAGAATATCTACCAACCTCAGAAGTGAAATATGGTATTGCTGTCGATTCACTCGGTTACCAGGTGGGTTTTAGGTCGGGAGATAAAATTATTTCGGTCGATAATAAGCCTGTTGACAACTTTTTTAAGATTATACCCACCATTGTTCTTGAGGAAGCTAAAACAGTTCAGGTTCTGCGCGATACTCAAGTAGTTAATGTTGAACTTCCCGATCATATCACCCATGCTCTAATTCGAAAGAAAGAACTTTTTACTGTTAGAATACCCTTTATAGTTGGTGGTTTTACCAAAGAATCGGTTGCAAAGCAGGCTGGTTTTCAAGTGGGCGATAAGATGCTAAAAATTAATGGTCAAGAGGCTATATATTTCGACCAATTTCGTAGTATTTTGTCGCAACACAAAAACGATACCATATTAGTTACTGTCGAACGAAGTGGCCAGCATCTTGATATTAAGGTAAAAGTTCCTGAAACTGGCCTTTTAGGCATTTATCCCGATGGTAATTTATCTAAATTCTTTATTTTTAAGCACATAGAGTATGGTTTTTTTGAGTCAATACCAGCAGGTATTTCGAAAGGTTTTAATACTTTAGGCAGCTACATCAAGCAGTTTAAACTTGTTTTTTCTCCAACGGCAAAAGGATACGAGTCGTTAGGAGGATTCATTACCATGGGAAGTATCTTCCCTGGCACATGGGATTGGCAAGCATTCTGGTCGCTTACAGCGTTTCTTTCTATTATTCTCGCTTTTATGAATATATTGCCAATTCCTGCGCTTGATGGGGGGCATATTATGTTCCTCCTGTATGAGATGATCACCGGTCGTAAACCTAGCGATAAGTTTTTGGAAAGAGCTCAAATGATCGGATTGGCAATTCTGTTTGCTTTACTTATTTACGCAAATCTTAACGATGTCATCAGGCTTTTTTCAAAGTAGGGTTTTGATATTTTAACTATTTTCATAAGGACTTATTTGTACATTTGCTAAAAATTAAAATAAAATATCATGTATTCAATGGTGTTATTAGGCTCGATAGGAGCCACAGAAATTATCCTAATCGTTTTAGCTTTGCTAATTCTTTTTGGAGGCAAGAAAATACCTGAACTCATGCGCGGCTTAGGGCAAGGTTTACACGAATTTAAGAAGGCTAGTCAGGGAAATGATGCAAATAAAAACGATTCAAAGGATACTCAAAAGGAACTAAAGAACTAATTTTAATTTCGAAAAAGAAAGCAAAGACGATGCTTTTTCGACTTTTAGAGATGTGGCTGCGGAGATGTCCGGAGAGATATTATTATAGCCTATTCCTTTGGTTTTTTGTTTTTTTTAGTTCCTATCAACTAATAAATGCTCAGGTAAAGAAGTTTCCTCCTTTGTACTATGAGTATCGTATTGAAGAGTTAAGCAAAACTACTCCCATTCGACTCGATTATAATGCCGACGTACAAAAGTATATCGACCTTTACCTTGATACAAGGGCAGAAAAGCTATCGAGATATCTAACCCTAAAAGACAGATACTTTCCAATCTTTGAGGCGGCACTTGATAGGTACGATTTACCTCTCGAACTTAAGTATTTACCTATAGTTGAATCGGGTCTCGATCCCTTAGCTCGTTCATCTTCTGGCGCCATGGGCTTGTGGCAATTGCTTTACCCTTCGGCCAAACTTCTGGGTCTAAACATAACATCTTATAAAGACGAACGATGTGATGTGTATTTGTCGACCGATGCTGCCTGTCGATATCTTAAATATCTATACTCGTTGTTTAACGACTGGCAGCTTGTTTTGGCTGCTTATAACGGAGGTCCAGGTGAAGTACGAAATGCCATTGCTCGTTCGGGTGGGAAAACAAATTTTTGGGAATTGCAACCATTCTTGCCCGAGCAAACCCGCTGGTATGTTCCTGCATTTATTGCTGTATTTTATTTAATGAACAATGCTGCCGCTCACGGCATATATCCTGCATCTTTCTCTTTTCCTTCAATCGATACTCTTAAAATTACACAAGCCGCTCAGTTTTCCAAAATTGCGGCGAAAATAGATATTTCTATTGAACAGTTACGCGAACTGAATCCTGCATATCGAAAAGATTTTATTCCTTCTTCCGATTCACCCCAAATTCTCGTATTACCCTCCGATAAAATTCTTACCTTTTTAAAGTACGAATATCAAATTTATGCGCTCTCCGATACCAGTGGAAATTTTCGTAATGCAAAAACATTTACCGATACTGTCGGAAAAAAAATGACTGAATATATTGTCAAACCTGGCGATTTCCTACATAAAATTGCATTGGAGCAAGGGTGTTCGCCAGAAAGTATTAAGCAATGGAATGGATTATCGAACGATCAGTTAAAAGTTGGCCAACGTCTTAAGTTATGGGTGAGCCCTCAAATGGCTATGAATAATGTTAAGGAAAAATATTTTTATTATACAGTTAAAAAAGGAGATACGCTTTATTCAATTGCCGAAAAGTTCCGATGCGATTCTATCAACGATATTAAACTTGTCAACAACATTACCGACGAACGTTCGCTTAAGGTTGGGCAGATTTTAAAAATAAGAATTGTAACTGTCGACTAATCAATATTAAAGTAGGTTTTCAATCACTTGCTCAAGATAATGAGACTCATAACCTCGACGGTACCCAAATTGCATGAGCTTTTGTTTTATTATGAAAGGATTTAATGAGGTGTCTATACTTTTTAATTTTTTTCGTATTTCCTCTTCTATAATTTGAAGATAACTCTCATCAGGATAACTTTCTAATGCTGTTTGAATGATTGTTGAGTTAATACTTTTCGATTGCAGTGCGTAGCGGATTTTGATTTTTCCCCATCGCTCGAAACGTATCTTGTCGTTAACAAATGCCTTGGCATATCTAAGTTCATCAATAAATCCTTCTTTTTCTAACAACTGCACCAAAGCATTTTTTTCATTTTCGGTAAGCTTTGTAATTTGAAGTTTTTTCAAAACGTCGCTTTTGCATCTTTCAGACTTGGTACAATATTTAATGAGATTATCTCGAATGCTTTCTATATTATTCATAATAAAATATTATACAATAAAGATAACGAAATTGCAGTAGATATTATGATATTCATGACTTCAATTTCGGTTTATCCTTTATTTTGTAAAGAAATAGATTTTTTGTTTTGATAAATACGGCAGTAGAGATTATTGATTTAAATCGCCAACAAAAAATTCAAGATTAATCGATGTTTTGTTGCCGAGCATATCCCACGCACTTATTTTTAAATTGTTTTGTCCTTTAAAACCAGTTAAGAAACCAGTGAGTTCTTTTTCAGGAGAGTTATTGAGCGAAAATGTTATTTTCTGAACAGAAGTATGGTTGTCATTTGCCGAAATATAGAGTTTGGTGTAGGAGGGGTAAACATACCGAGTTTCATTTTGGTGAGAGATAGGGTAGGAAGGGGATGAAAAAAGGGTATAAACATTGGGTCCTTGATTATCGGTAAAAATAATAAGTGATTGTGATGTAATATTATCAACGTTATCGGAGGCGGAAATATCGAGCAGATGTCGTCCATCCGATTCAACACCGAAAGAAGATTCATATTTTTGATAATCTTTTTTATCAACGGAAAAGAGTATTTCGTTCAAACCAGCTTCGCTATCGTTAGCATATAATTTTATTTTTGTGGCCTTACTAATGAAAATAGTGTCACCAATCTGAAGATAAGGGCCTTCGAAGCGATAACCGATGGTTGGACCTGTAAGATCGACATAAGGAAGTGAAGCATTTTGTGTACCCTCTGATATTTCGCTACGGTTGTTAACATAATCGAGTGCATATGCTCTAATACTGATATTGCCTCCCGTGTTGTTGAGCATGACAGGTTTTTCATACTTTTTATATTCACTATTGTTTATCGAATAATAAATTTCTTTTGTCCCGGCTTTATTATCAATTGTAGTTAGTTTGAGAAGAGATCGCCCCGAAGAGAACTCTTTACCATTAATAATATAGGTTTTCCCCATTATTTCGGGAATGATAGTGGGAGGTGTTTTGTCGACATAAAAGCTAAAGTTTTTTTTCTCGGTAATGTTACCTACTTTGTCTTCTGCCCAGTAGGTAATTATATACTCCCCCTGTGCAAGAGTATTAATTTCAATGGGTCTTCGATATATCAACGGATTGTTTTCGTTAATAGAGTAAAACAAATTGTCTGTTTCGCTAATAGTGTCTTCTGCCTGAAAAATTATACGTGCATTACCCGCAAGGATCTGTTCATGAAAATCACCTTTAATTTCCATTGAAATTTTAGGAGCTGTTTTATCAACCACAATCAATAGGGTATGAATTTCCTCAATGTTGCCAACATTATCAAAAGCAAAATATTTAATAGTATACTCTTTTTGTTCCGAGAGGACAATAGCAGAGGAATATTCGGCAAATGGGCTTCCATCGATACTGTACAAAATTTTATCAACCCCCGAAAGAGCATCAGAAGCAGAGAGTATGATCTTAGTTTCGCCGGATACGTATATTTTGCCTTTTCGCAATTGTTGTCGCTTGGTGTCTATACTAATACGACTTACAGGCGGTTTACTATCGGCATAAACCTCAAAAATAATGTTGCGCTTTGGCAAAACAACCTGTTTTGTGCTCGTATCGACACAAGATGGGCTTTGTATGGTATTTAATCCTTCTGTGTCGAGGTACATAGGGTTGGTATAACGTTTTGTAGCATCGCTTTCTAAGCGTGTAACCCCATGGCTGGCATCGGGTTGGGTACCTATAAACAGGTAGAGGGGTAGCGACTTATTGATGTATAACTTACCGTCGGGCGATTTATACATCTTTTTTTCAATAGTTGGAAGCACTTGCGATAATGCAACTACTTCCAGAAAACAAACAAGGGAGAACAAAATCAATCTTTTAGTTTTCATATTTTCTTTCCGATTGAGTTCGATATTAAATTCATTCGCTAACATGTTGTACAAACTGAAATGGTAAATTTACGAGTGATTGAAATTCTTTACCGGTACTAAACATATCTTCGTCGAGATCTTGATAATGCCAGAAAACCTGAATATTAACATTTCGGTCGACAAGTGCCTCAAGATAATTTAATATGTCAAGAATAGCTTTAGCCGATGCTGAATTGAAATAGTTAAGGTATATGTGCAGTTCGTTATTTGGAGCTGGTTTTTCGATATATTGTGATAGCCATTCAAAAACTCTCTGATAAAATCCAGCTACATCTTCCGGAATTGAATTTCCAATAATTTCAAGCTTGCCCGATTCTGGATCAAAATGAATAGCAGGTGTATTTTGACCCTCAGGAATTACCAATGGTTCCATAATTTAAAGATTTAAATGTTTTTTAATAACCGAAAGGAAATTTTTCAGGTTAATGGGTTTTGAAATATGTGCATTACAGCCTGCAGCCAAAATGCGCTGTATATCGTTTTCGTCGCCAAATGCTGTTTGAGCCACAATGGGGATTACTGGATTGAATTTTCGAATTTCTTTGGTAGCCTCAATTCCATCCATTTCGGGCATACGAATGTCCATGAGTATAAGGTCGAAGTGTTGTTTTTTACATAATTCAACAGCTTCTTTTCCGTTCAATGCCCTAACTATATTAGCATTGGTTTTTTTAAGAGCCTCGACTAGTAGAAAATAGTTTATATCTACATCTTCAGCAATCAGAATATTTTTTCCACTCCATTGATATTCTGTCGATGCGGAAGGTATAATATGTTGTGTATATTTAATACCCAAGACCAAAACATCATCTAATTGTTCGTTGTCCCCTCTCCAACTTTCAAAATACTCTTCAAGAAGTTTCTGTTGTTCGCTCATGGGAAGATTACAAATATCGAGCAAGTATTTTCGAAAGTTCACGCTCAGCATTTTCATACGCTTGGGTCCACCAATTTGATCGTAAAAACCATCCGAAAACAAATATATTTGATCGTTATATTCTAGTTTTATTTCCCTATTGGTAAAAGATTTGTTTTCGGATTTATATATCCCTATAGGCATACGATCGGCCTCGATGACTTGTAATTCGCCGTTTCGGATAAGGTAGGCTGGATTGTGGGCGCCTGCAAACTCCATAGTTTTGTTCTCAAAATCAATAACACAAAGAGCTATATCCATTCCATCCTTCGATTCGGTAGGACGACCAGTTTGATGGAGCGACTGAATTACGTAATTACGAAGTTCGTTTAAAATATCGCTAGCATGAAAGGTAACGATATGCCGATTGATTGTCATTTTGCTAACAATTTCGTTCAAAAATGCTATTCCGAGCATACTCATAAACGCACCCGGTACTCCGTGTCCCGTACAGTCGGCAACAGCAATAACACTAATGTTATCTTTCGACGATATCCAATAAAAATCACCACTCACAATATCTCTTGGTTTGAAAAGAATAAAATGCTGTGGAAAAATTTTTTCAAATACATAACGTGGAGGTAAAACGGCATTTTGAATTCGTTGGGCATACATAATACTATCGGTAAGTTTCTTTTTCTGTTCGGTTACAATAGCATGTTGTTTTTCAATTTCTTGTTTTTGTTCTGCAACCTGACGATGACTTTCCGAAAGCATTGCATTGGCTATCTTAATTTTACGTAATTGTTTAAATATTACAAACAAAAAGAGCGAAATAAGCAAAATAATGAATACCAACGATGCCAGAATAATATTAGTAACCTGTTGATGTGCTTTCTGTATCCTTTCTTTTGCCTGAAACTCCTTTTCTCTCAAATCGCGTAACTCTTTTTCCTGTTCAAGTAATTTAAGCGTCAGCTCTTTTTCGGTATTCACTCTATCAAGTTCTTCGCTAAGAACTCTTTTCTCAGCTTCTTTCGCGTTAACTTCTGCTTCTGCTTTTTTAGTGAGGTCCTCGTAACGCTTCAACTCTTCTTTTTGCATCATGTTACGAAGCGAAGAAGCAAGTTCGAAATACTCTTTTGCCTTGTCTGGCCGTCCCAATTTTTCGCTATTCTCCGATAGCATGCCATATATTGTCTTCAGTGCTTTTAGATCGTTTAATTCCTGTGCCAGACTTAAAGCTCTACTAAGGTTGTTATTGGACTCGTTGTAGTTTTGTTTACCTTGTTGTGCAAGCGCTATATTGATAAGATCTTGAACAATATCGGGCTTTTTGTTATATTTTTCATTTAATTTCAACGATTGTTTGAAACTTTCTATGGCTTCGTCGTAGTTGTTCATCTCCGACTGCAAATAGCCTATGTTGGTGTTTAATACTTTAATGGCATTGTAATTACCAAGTTTTTCGTTTGTTGTAATGGCCTTTTTAAACCATTCTATTGCCTGTCGATAATTTCCTTTATCTCTATAAAGAAAGCCAAGTTTAGTTTGCGTTTTGGCAAGCTCAATCTGATTACCTGCTTGTTCGTACTTTACACACATCGTTTCGAGCTCGGCTATGTCGTTGGAAGACTGAGCTGTTAATAATTCAAACATTAAAAGGAGTGTAATAAATAATTTCAATTTTATTATTGCTAGTTTCATCTGATTGGCTTTTGCTGTCAATAGTAAAGTTAATAAACTTTCTTAATTGCCATGCGGAAAATGATTAATTTATTATAAGTTTATTTAATATTCGAAATTTTTCTCAAAATGGTTTCATTTCTTTCGTGTAATAGTTACACTTGTTTAAATGTGATATGATTAATAATGTATTGATAAACAGAATATTGATTATTTTTAGATGATCAAAAATTGTCAAACTATTGACTTTTATCAATTGATTTCCTGATAAATTTTCAAAATAGTGTAAAGAGCTTCCTGGCATTTTTAATTAACTTTATTTTAAGAAACTACAAATTACTAAACCACAAACTACTGCCAGGCTATGAAAACAAAAGAAGACGACTTTGCTGAAGTATCGTACAATCCTTTCCTACATGCTGTTGTAGTAAAATGGAAAAATGTCGACACGCTCAATGAATGCCAGATTACGCTCAATGCTGTTATCGAAACCCTTCTATGTTTTAACAGCAAAAAAGTAATCTCCGACATGAGTTATGGAAAAACTTATTCGGGTGTCGTAACCGACTGGTTGAAGGTAGAGTTCATTCCTAAATTGTTAGGGAATGGGGTAAAAAAAATGGCTTTTTTGGTCGAAAATGCCAACATGAGCGGTTTTTTTAGACAGAAACTTACCAAGGATGCAGCTGCCATGGGTAGCATACTAAAACTTTTTTACAATCGCAGGGAAATGGAGGGATGGATTAAAGATTATGAACTCATCCCCAAACCTGCAATAAGTAATGCTGAAGATGCAGCACGCTTTGGTTATTTCTTATAGTTGTTTTTATTGAAAGGGTCAGCTCCGGTAAGTAAAACCGGAGCTTTTTTATGCACAGCAATCGGAACATTTACCTTGATTATTGGATTTTTGAAAAGCTTCTATTCCTTCTTTAAATGAGAAATACGCTACTCCTGCAGCTCCCATTGCATCGATATAAGGTATACGTAGAAAATGGTATAATGCACTAGCAACTAAAACTACTATCGAAAGGTAAACACAAACTAAGCCACAACGCGCATCGGCAATGATGGGTGCAGAGTTTAATTTTCGTCCTACTCTGATCTTGGCATTATAAAGAAAAAGCATAAAAATGATACTGATAATGGTAATAATAATTCCGGGAACGGCGCTTATCGGTTCTTCGCGGTAAATAATGTTTCTAATAACACCATATAACAAACCAATTCCAAGAATCCAAAAACTTATGGAGGTAATTCTGAGTGCATACCGCTCTAAACGGGGTTTATGTTCGGCCTCGTTATTCTTAATTCTATGTAGCATAACGATAATGCCACTGGCAGAAATAGTCTCAATAAAACTATCTACTCCAAAGCCAAAAAGGGACAACGAATCTTCTGTCCAACCAAAATATACCGATACTAACCCTTCGAGAATATTATAAATAACAGTTAGGTATGCCAGTATAATGGCTCGTGTCCATAATTTGTTTTCCATCGTTTTTTAAAGAAAAACAAAATGTCAAGCAATTTGTTTTTACCGGCTTAATTTTATTCCATTAAATACGCCCTGAGTTATTTGAACAAACTTTTTATCGCTTGCCCTATATAGCAAACAAATAAAGCTTCCTTGCGCTAATGAGTCGGAAGTTATTTCAGTTACAACCATTTTACCATCAACTACGGGTGAGTCGCTCGACAAATATGGGATTGTATCGTTCGATGCGGTATAGTACATGGCTATGTTGCAATTGTTGCTATTGAGAGCATATGTACCTTTGAATCGACTACAAATTTTGAAATAAAGTTTTTCACCCTTTGTATTTTCGCTCTCGATGGTTATGAATTCATTTGAAATTTTTCCTTTAGAGATCGACGATGTCCATAATTTTCCTCCTATGTATGCTCTGATACCGGATGAAGGATAATTTTCTTTGGTGTAGCTTACGTTGGTAAATCCTCCTGAAGAGATAGTGATCGTTTTCTTTGTTCTATTATTATAAACATAAAAAATAAAAGACCCCGACGCAACAAGCGAGTCTTTACTGAAAGATGAAAGATAAACTATACCTCCTGCATATAGATTGGAGTATGTAGTGTAAATATCGGTTGAATTGGAAGGTATATAGGTTGCCCAATGTGAACTTGAAGAATTAAGTTCGTATGTTTTACCAATTATGGTGTCATTTATGGTTAGGGTGATATTACCTAAGGCCGAATCGAGCCCTGTTATTGTAAGCTGTTTTCCGCAAAGGTATCCCGAATAATTAAAAGCTTTCCATGGAGTGTTGTCGACTTTAGCTTCGATTCCTTCGGTCACCGAATCGGCACCTGGAGGTCCTGCATTACCACCTTCGTCGATTGTACAACTGTACATTATAAAAAAAAATGCTCCATACAAAAGGAAGTTTTTAAAATTAGGTTTTTTAAGCATAGCTATAGGTGTTTTAAAATAGTTGGTTAAAATTACAAAATGAAAATGAATATTATAGTAAGCGAAAAGAAAAAAAGACTTTTTGGTTAGAAAAAAATAGAGACGCCTGCATGACGTCTCTACATGAGTATATATTCTAGTTGAGTTTCAATTATCGGAAGCTTATACCCAAACCTGCAGAAAATAGGTTGTATTTGTCTATCACCGAATAGTCGCCATGTATCGTAAGCAGAGCAAGTTTGAGTCTGAATCCAACAGTAGCTTTAAAGGCGGCTTTCGAGGCTAGGGTAGCATTAATAGGATCGATGATATTTTTTACACCCAATTTAACAGGTTCATTGTTGCTGACTGAATTTTGAACATCGAGAGCTTTAGGAGTGTCGGGTACAGGGAAAGCACCAGAAACTTTAAGTTTTGAAGAGGGAGAAACAAGACCAAGTCCGGCATAAACATTAAATATGGGTATGTTGGTCGAAAGCAATAAACTAGCGTTAAGGGCAGAGGCCGAAAGTTCAACTTTTTGATCTTTGTATACATTCATATTAAGTCCGCTGGTGTAGAATTGATTTGGATCGGGAGTAAGAAATTCGCCAGAAACTGAAGTTTTAAAGCTGGTGTAACTAAGGAGAAAACTCATACTCCAAAAAGGTACTTTATTTACTACAGGTATCCATTGTTTTAGATCGTGTTTAATACCTACTCCCCACATACCTAGCTTACCATAATCTCCAATTTTAAGGGTAGGCATGTATCGTCCCATTATTTCAGTACCTTTAGGAAGACCAATTCCAGCTTGCAGAGCCATAGTGGGTACTATGGGTACATTTAATCCACCCGGCATTTTAAATTTAACCGATACGTCTTGCTGGGAGTTATCAGGGAGTGTAACTTTCTGTGTGTAAGTTAATTCGGGTCCATCGCTTTTACTCCCGGCTATGGTAGGGCCCGTTGAGGGTGAAGAATATGAGAGTACGGTTAGACCTTTTGTAGCAAGGTCGTATGTCTTCATAGCAGAGGGAATCGACGCTATAGTTGTGGTGAGGGTAATATCAAAACCTAGAAGGCCATGTGTGTTTGCAGTATTATACCAGCCGTTTGAAAGCCCATATGCAAAACCTTTACCCCATGGTTCGAGATAAGCAGATACCAGTTTGTTTGCATCGGCTGTACCTGCAGTAAGCATTTTACCTACTTCGTCGAGCTGTGCAAACATTGACGAAGAGCCCAACATTAAAATTAATCCCATCAATCGTTTTGTTCGTTTCATATTAAGAAGATTTTACGGTTAGTATTCTCTAAACAATTAAAATTGAGATATGGTTTATTTACGATTTAGTTCTTGTGCGTATTTTTTTAACATGTTTTCCAATAATGGAAAATAATATTTCTGGAAAAATATTTTATGCTTGTTGGTAGAAATGTTTTTTAACCAGACACTACTATTAGCCATTTGTGAAAATATGGTAGAGATTTGGTTTGTTGCAAAATCGCCTGCAAAATAACAAGTTCGAATTTTTTCCGAATTGTCAATAATTACTGCTGGGAAAATAGAACTCAACCCATAACTATTCAGAATCGAATCGCCGGTCGATGTTAAATTGAGCTGGAAATTAGCTGCAATATATACACTATCGGAGGGTGCAACAATTTCGAACCACCCAACAAAGTCGGTACTCATGGGTAGTTGAAATTTAGACCTAAACATTTCATCGTTAACAATAACAGGGTAGGGGACATTTAAATGTTTATTGGCTTCCAAAACAATAGTTGTTCGATTGTTAGTCAGAATAATGCCTTCTCCTGAGTAAGACCATTGGCCTTCGTGTTCGGAACGATATTGTTCAATGACGTAATAGGGAATTTCGGTGTTACTGGAGTCGAGAGATTTGAAGTATTTCCCTTTCCAGCCTGTAGAATGAATTTTGAATAATTGTTCTGTTTTATAGCTGATTAAGTCGGATGTAGGACTACCCAGGATATCAAATTCACCAATAATTAATTTTCCCTTCTCTTTCATCGTTTTTAGTAGAAGGTAATCGTTCTGATTTAACCCACCTTCAATTACGGAGTTTTCTCCACTTCGTCTAAAACCTTTAAACCATTCGTTAAAGTAAACTCCACGGGTATCTGTATAATAGGCTACATCGTAATGGTCGGATATGCTGTCAATTTGCTCTAATAGTATTCTCTTGATTTCATACTGATAATCGCTTAAAGGTCGGAGGGGATGGAAACCATAATAATCGTACCCAATTTTGTAACTCTTTCCATTTGATTTTACAATTCTTGCATTGTTAAGTACCCAAAACAGCCCTTTATGTTTTTCGTATTTAAAATCGGGAACTGTTTTGTCGAGTACATAAACATTTAAATGCGTTTTTGGATAGCCCAGCCATACTATATACGATATTGAAAATACTATGAGTATGATAATGATGGCTGCAACGAATAAGTACTTCAAAAATTTCATTTGTGCAGGTTTTAGGTGAAATAGGTTTTATAGGTTAAAAATAATACTTTTTGTCAGATTTAATTAACTTTTGAAAGGAAAAAAACAATGTGACATTCGATTACTTTTAAAAGATGAATAAAATCGAACTGCTCGGAAAAAGATATCTCTTTCTGAAAAGCATCGAATGCCCTGAGTTTGTTCGTAATTACTAATTTGTACCTTGCAAATAAACAAATGGAGTTAAATTGATAAATTTTGCTTATTATGAATGGTATTTCTAACGTTTTTCTTATATTTAAAGAAAAATTACTATGCTTAAAGTATTGAAGCATGGGTTGCTTGTAGTTTCGTACTTATTCCAATTTTATATCGATTCGAGTGCTCAGGTTCGATTTAGGAAATTTTCAGTGGAAGATGGACTTTCGAATAATTTTGTTCGATGTATTTTTCAGGATTCGATCGGATTTATTTGGGTAGGTACTAAAGATGGACTTAATCGTTTCGATGGCAGTGATTTTGTAAAATATTTTCATTCGGAAAACTCGCCAAATAGCATTAGCAATAATACCATTAATGTTATACAACAATTCGATTCTCGCAAGCTAATAATATGTACTTCAGGCGGAATTGATTTTTATGATTTTTATACCGATTCGTTTACTCATAGCTCTTATTTCAAAGATAGGATTGTGCTAACCCTTTTGCGCGACACTGGTGGTTGGTATTGGGTCGGTACTTTCGATGGGCTGTATTATGCCAATTTTACTAAAAATTCTTATATCGATTTTTCTCAGAAGCCATACGACTTGATTGGACTAAAGGGCAGAATTTTTATGTGTTTCTATAAAGATACCAGAGGGCGTTTGTGGGCAGGGACCGACTCAGGTTTGAATATATTTGATCTTAGCAGAATGCATAATACAGTCGTTTTAGCTAGTTCTCGAGGAGGTCTTAGCTCTAATTATGTTCAGGATATTGAGGTAGATCCGATAGGAAATGTTTGGATAGGTACTGGACAAGGTGGACTTGATTATTGTTTAGCCCACGAGGTAATTAAAGAAAATCCTTACATTAAAAATTATCTTCCCGGTAGTGTTATGGATATTTTGTGTTTATCCGAAAATCAAATCTGGTTTGGAAATGGATCGGGTAAGGGGCTATTTCGAATTAGAAATCCTTTCAATAGTCCCACCATTGATAAATATCTGAGTGATCCTTTTGATTTATACTCAATTAGTGATAACTCAATTGAATGCGTTTATCGAGATAAAGATGGGGGGCTCTGGATAGGTACATACGCCGGAGGTCTTAATTTTTATTCTCATCGGTTTAAAAAGTTTTATTCATCAGTTTACCCTGCATTATCCGGAAAATTAAGTAGTAATAGTGTCAATGCCTTTGTCGAGGATAATCAATTTTTATGGATAGGAACCGAGAATGGGTTAAACCGCATCGATAAAAAAACTGGAAAGCTCAAAGTTTTTTATGCTAATGGAAAAGGTAAAATCGGGTCTAATGCTGTATATGCACTATTTATCGATTCAAAACGCCGACTCTGGGTAGGAACATGGGCAGGGGGCTTAAATTTATATAACTACAAAACCGAAACATTTTCTACGTTTACACATGATCCATCTAATCCTTATTCTTTGCCGAGTAATAATGTATTTACAATTAACGAAGATAGTAATCATCAGTTGTGGATAGGTACCATTCGCGGCGGATTAAGTAGATTCGACGAAAAAAATAATCGTTTTATTAACTTTACTTACAATCCTACAAAAAAAGAAGGAATATTTTCTAATTCAGTTTGTCATATTGCTCCCACTTCGGATGGAAAATTATGGATTTCAACCTATTTTTCGGCCGACTTATTTGATCCTGAAACCGAAACTTTTACACATTATACTAATATTAAGAAAACAGGTAGCGATCTTAACTATATTTTCATCGATTCGAAAGGAAATACCTGGTTTGGAAGTGAGAGTGGTTTGACAGTTATGCCTTACACTAAGCAAAATGTTAAGCATTATTCGTACAAAGACGTATTGAAAAATATTAAAGCAATTATTGAAGATAGTAAAGGGAATTTGTGGATTAGTACGAATCGAGGACTTGTAAGGTTTGACAACGGAGTAAATATTCCCGAAAATCCTTTTTTTACTTCATACCATATACACGACGGTTTGCAGGGAAATGATTTCAATAGAAGAGCTGTGTATAAGAATTCTGATGGAATGTTATATTTCGGAGGAGTCAATGGCTATACTTGGTTTTATCCCGATAGTATTGAACAAAATCCAATACTCCCCAAGGTATATATCGCTAAAATACTTAATTATAATAATCTTCAGCCTATTTTGAAAGCTACGTGTTGCAATGATACTATCGTACTTAAATACGATCAGAATAATTTAATTATCGAATTTTCTTCGATTAGTTATATTGTACCTGAACATAATCATTACCGTTATCGACTAACTGGTTTTGAGAAAGCTTGGCATACAGTTACGAATCGTCAACCTGCAATATATACAAATCTTCAGCCCGGGAGATACACTTTCGAAATATATGCTTGCAATAATGATGACGTGTGGGGCGAAATACCTACTCGTATTACAATTATCATAAATCCTCCATGGTGGAAAACTATTTACTTTTATATTGGATTAATAACTTGTTCTATATTGACAGTAATCGGCATCTTTCGTTTGCGTTTACAAAATCTACGAAAAATTAAAAA
Source organism: Bacteroidales bacterium (assembly GCA_026416115.1). GTDB lineage: Bacteria > Bacteroidota > Bacteroidia > Bacteroidales > DTGW01 > JAKPGM01. The sequence continues at coordinate 22,014 of JAOAFU010000206.1, forward strand.
AGAGCTCGAGGAAATAGTTATGCGCCGTACCGAAGAATTATTGCTTGCCAATAAGCAACTTGAGGAGAGCCAAGAAGAAATTGTAGCTCAAAATAACGAGTTGGAAATGCACAGGTACCATCTCGAACAACTTGTTGAGAGTAGAACCAAAGAATTACAACAGGCCTTAAAAAGGGCTGAGGAGTCTGATAAATTAAAATCTGCTTTCCTTGCCAATATGAGTCACGAAATTCGTACTCCCATGAATGCAATTCTGGGTTTTTCAACTCTTATCGCCGAAGAAATGATACCTCCTGATAAACGAAATGAATATCTTAACATTATCCAGAAAAATTGTGACACACTAAATGTTCTTATCAACGACATTCTCGATCTATCGATGATTGAGTCGGATCAGATAAAGTTTATATATGCCGAGGTAAATGTAACCCAACTCATGCTTGAGCTCGAGCGTCAATATCAAATTGCTAAACCCGAAAAAATTGAAGTGGCCTTTGTCACTAAAACTACAAATGAAATCTATACCCGTACCGATTATGTTCGACTCAAACAAATTTTAAGTAATTTGCTAGGCAATGCTATTAAATTTACCGATGAGGGTTACGTTCATTTTGGATATCAGGTTAAAGGTAATGTTATTGAGTTTTTTGTCAAAGACACCGGTATAGGTATTGACCCGACTCAAAAAGAGCTCGTTTTTAGACCATTCGGTAAAATAAATCCCTCTCATGCCACTGTTTTATATCGTGGAACGGGTTTAGGTTTGTCGATAAGTAAAAAATTGATCGAACTGATGGGTGGTTCAATCTGGTTTGAGACAGAGGTAGGTAAAGGTACGGTCTTTTATTTTACTATACCTTACACTGCTCAAACCAATACGAAAGAGGTAATCCCTCAACAACTTACTACCCAAATTAAACTCGACCTCCACAACAAGGTGTTGATTGTTGCAGAGGATGAGACCGACAATTTTTATTTCATTAATGAGGTGTTACAACAAAGTGGTGCTAAGGTTTTATGGGCTAAAGATGGTGAAGAACTTATTTCCTTGTTGGATTCGGTAAAAAAACCCGATCTCATTTTAATGGATATAAAAATGCCCAAAATTGATGGTATTGAAGCAATTAGTTTAATAAGAGAGAGAGGATATTTTACACCTGTTATTGCTATTACTGCACACGCTTATCGTAACGAACAAATTGAAATAATGCGACACTCGTTCGATGGTTACATAGCTAAGCCCATTAAAAAAACAGAGTTGATGCGCACAATTGCTAAGTTTATTGTACGTTAAGTTTATTCAAATTGTACTTTTTCTGTATTTAACTAATAGGATTTGCCATAATATCACAGCAAAAATGCAGAGTGAAATAAATTCGGGTAACAGGTCGAGAAAACTTGAACCCTTAAGAAGTATCATTCTGATTACCCTCATGAAGTAATAAATAGGATTGATTAAATTGAGTTTTTGTGCCCAATAAGGCATAGTTTCTACTGAAGTGAAAATGCCACTAAGCATAATCGATACTAACAACAAGAAGAAAAGAACAAACAGAGCCTGTTGCTGTGTTCGCGACGAAACTGCAACTAATAATCCCACACTCATTACTACTATTAAATATAAAATTGTGAAAATAAATAAGTTGCCTAAATTTCCCAGCATGGGGATATCGTAGAGAAGTTTTCCTATTATGAGTCCCATACTCAACTCAACTAATGCTAAAAGTAAAAAAGGTAAAAATTTACCAATAATGAATTGATACTTACGTATTGGTGTAACATTTATTTGTTCAATGGTACCAATTTCTTTTTCACGAACAAAATTGAGAGTCGAAAGTAGCATGCCAATCATAGTAACAAGCAATGCAAGTATAGCTGGCAACATAAAATTTTTGTAGTTAAGTTGTGGATTAAACCAATGATGAGTAATAACTTTGATTTGGACAGGTAGTATAGTTGTATAGCTTTTTCCCATCTCTTCTTTTAGAAAACTTGCTATTATAGATTGCACATATGCAGCTGAAATACCTGCCACAACTCCGTTTATTGCATTGATGTTAACTTGTAGCTCAGCTTTTCCTTCCTGTTTTAGTTTTTTTTCAAAATTCGATGGAAATGTAATAATTACATCTGTTTTTCCCTTTTTCATTTCAATTTCAGCATCTTTGAACGAACCAAACGAGGGTTGAATTTTAAAAAAAGGAGAATAGGCAAACTTGTTGAAAATTGAACGTGTGGTTGATGAAAAATCGTTGTCGACAAAGCTGATGCGAATGTTTTTAATTTCGAGTGTGGCTGCATTAACGAGAATAATAAGCTGTACAAAAGGCACAACAAAGAGTATGGGCAACATGACTCGGTTACGGAATACTTGTAGAAACTCTTTTCGTACAATTGCCAGAATTGTTCGCATATATATTTAGTTTGTTAAACGAGTCGAACCTTAAATTTTTTTATAGCAAGTCCTAAAAACAGCAATGTGAATAATATTAGCATCAGCGTTTCGAACCAAATATACTGTAAACCAACGCCTTTAATCATGATACCTTTGATGATGATGATAAAATACTTGGGAGGAAGTATTGAACATAGCCACTGCAATATCCGAGGCATATTTTCGATGGGAAAAATGAACCCCGAGAGTAAGATAGTTGGTAACATTAAACCCACAAGCGAAACCATCATAGCAATTAGCTGACTATTTGTACTGCTCGATATTAATATGCCTATCGATAATGCCAGGAGAATATATAGAAGGCACTCCAACATGAGTAGGAATAGACTTCCTTTTACTGGAAGCTGAAAAACAAAGTAGCTCATCAGTAAGATGGCTGTAGCATTAAGAAGCGAGAGTAACACGTAAGGTAATACTTTGCCAACAATAATATGAAAAGGTTTTAAGGGCGATACCAGTAGGGCCTCCATAGTTCCAGTTTCTTTTTCTCGTACGATAGACACCGAAGTCATGAGTGCAGAGATAAGCATAAGAATCAAACCTATTATACCTGGCACGAAAAAATATACTCCTTCGAGGTTAGGATTGTATATCATTCGAATTTGTGGGTCGATCCTGTATGAGCCTTGTAATGTGTTATTTAGTTCTTTTGTATAGGCCGATATGATTGCCGAAGTATAATTTACCACAAGGTTGGAAAAATTAGCATCAGAGGCATCGGATATAAGTTCGATCGAGGCATGGTTCTCTTTTGTTAGTTTTCGAGAAAAATCGGGTTCAAATACAACTACTTCTTTTACCTTACCTTCTTTGAAAATAGCTTCAACATTTTGTATGTTTGTAAGGTATGAGGTTACCCGAAAATAACTACTGCCTTCAAGCTTTTTTATGATTTGCTTAGTTATTTCATCGTTCGATAAATCGCAAATTGCTATATTGACTTTTTTGATTTCATTTGTAAGCACAAAACCAAAAAGCAACATTTCGACAATAGGAATTCCCAGAATAACGATAAGGGTTCGCCTATCGCGAAGTATGTGATAAATTTCTTTTCTAACAAAACCCCAAAAAGCTTTCATAGGTTAAGTAGTTCGTCTACATCAAGTTCTGAAAAGTTATTTATTATTTTATCTGCAAGCGTTAGCTTATCGGCTGTGAATGAAGTTGTTATTGCAACTGCTTTCATTCCTGCTTTTTTTGCCGACTGAAGCCCAAAAATAGAATCCTCAATAGCAACACATTCGTACGGTTCTAAATGGAGCAGTTGTGCTGCTCTAAGATATATTTCGGGGTCGGGTTTTCCATGCTTGATTTGTGATTCTTCAACTAACACATCAAAAAAGTGCCTAATTTCGAGATTGTCTAAAACAAAATCAAGATTTTCTTTAGGGCCCGAAGTAGCTACTGCTAATCGAATATTTCTTTTTCTTAGCTGAAAAAGAAGGGATAACAGGCCTTCGGGAGCTTTAATAGTCGACTGAAACACTTCTCTATAAAGTGCTTCTTTCTCTTTAGCTATACGGTTTATCTCATTGGGTTCGGTAATGCCTAAAAGCTGTTCTACAAATATTTTGTTTGTTCCTCCAAAGATGCTTTTAACTTTCTCGGCCGACTCAGGTTTACCATACTTCTCACACATGATTCGCCATGTTTCATCGTGAACTTTGCTATTATCAACCAGCACGCCATCCATGTCAAAAATTACTGCTCTAATCATAATTTCATCTTATTTTTCAAGTTATATGTTATTATTAAACATCTGCATTTCGAGCAATTTTGTAAAAAACTTCATCCATGCTCGGAGCTTTATATTGATTTTTTAGGTCATCGGGAGTACCTAATGCAACTAATTTCCCTTCCGATAAAATTGAGACCCGATCGCAATATTCGGCTTCATCCATGTAGTGGGTCGTAACAAAGAGGGTTGTTCCGGATGCAGCTGCCCTGTGAATAAGTTCCCAAAACTGTCGGCGGGTAATTGGGTCTACCCCTCCAGTAGGTTCATCGAGAAAAACTACCGATGGGTTATGAAACGTTGCAATCAGAAATGCAATCTTTTGTTTCCATCCCAAGGGAATATCTCCTACCAGATGATTCTTGATATCGTACAATTTAAATTCTTCGAGCAGGATAGTAGTTTTTTCTATAATTTGCTTTTTACTTAATCCGTAAATGGTTGCAAAAAACTGAATGTTTTCAAAGGTTGTAAGATCGTCGTATAACGAAAATTTTTGACTCATGTAACCAATGTTCTTTTTAATAAGTTCGGATTGAGTGTAAACATTGTATCCATTGACATATACTTCGCCCGAGGTTGGAGTTAACAAACCACATAATATTTTCATAGCAGTTGTTTTACCAGCCCCATTCGCTCCAAGAAAACCAAAAATCTCCCCTTTTTGCACCGAAAAAGTCAAGTGATCATTAGCCACAAAATCGCCAAACTTTTTTACTAAATCTTTTACTTCAATCACATTCTTTTTTAGCATAGGTAAAGATTATTCGTTTATCATTCTGTAAATAAAATAATCCTCCACAGTTGGTGCTATTGGTTCAATACGAAAATTCTCAATTCCCAACTTTGTTAAGTGTTCTGCTATTTCGCGAGGATGGTGTGATGGCTTCATAGTAAAGTGTACTTTACGACCCGAAAGGTATGCCATTTGACATTCAGGTAAAGAGCTAATGGCACTTTTTATTACATACGTGTTATCTCCAAAAGCTGCATATAGCTTTACAGGATAGCTAGCAATTAATCTCTCAGGAACATCGGTTGACATTATTTTACCCTTTTGCATTAGAACAATACGGTCGCAAAGACTGGCTTCGTCCATGTATGGAGTTGAGACCAAGATAGTAACCCCTCTTTGTTTAAGCTTACGCAAAAGCATCCAGAATTCCTTTCGCGAAACTGCATCAACACCCGTAGTTGGTTCGTCGAGGATAAGTACTGTCGGACGGTGGATAAGGGCACAGCACAAAGCTAATTTCTGTTTCATCCCTCCCGATAATTTACCAGCAGGTCTTGTTCGAAAAGGTTCTAGTTGACTATAAATTTCAGCAATCAGATCGTAGTTTTCTTTTACAGAAGTACCATAAATTGTAGCAAAAAAGTTAAGATTCTCCTCAACTGTAAGATCGGCATAAAGCGAAAACCGCCCTGGCATGTAACCAAGATATCTGCGAATTTTCTGAAAGTCATCTACTACGTCGTAGTTCATGAATTTGACTTCTCCACTATCGGGCAGAAGCAAGGTTGCCAAAATACGGAATAAGGTGGTTTTACCCGAACCATCGGGTCCGATAAATCCTAATAGTTCGTTAGGGTAAACCTCAAAAGATATATTGCTTAATGCAGCTACCTGATTATATTTTTTGAATAAATTGGTTACTCGATACATGGCTATTAGTCATTCGTAAACACTACCTCAGCAGGCATGCCTATCTTGAGAAAACCATCATTCTTAACATCGATTTTAATAGCATAAACCAGATTTACCCGCTCCTCTTTAGTTTGAATAATTTTTGGAGTAAATTCAGCTTCAGATGCTATCCAGGTAATTACTCCATTATATGATCGCTCTTTTTCTTTTTTGTCATCTACATATACCTTGACTTTCTGACCTAACTTAATTTCCGATAATTGTTTACCCGATACATATGCTTTTAGACGCAGTACCGATAAATCGGCAATTTTATATAGCGGCTTACCTGGGATAGCTAATTCACCTACTTCAGCATATTTTTCTAACACGGTCCCTTCAATCGGGTTTTTTATGGCACACTTTTGTAGTTGATCTTGAACCTGGGCTACCTGATATAATAGCGAACGTATTTCCGATGAGATGGTGCTTTTTTGTCTCTCAGTTGCTCTAATCTGACGTCGTAGTATCCTTTTTTGATTCTTCAAATCATCGAGCTGTTTTGCAGGTGCTGCATCTTCTTCTACAAGCCCCTCAATACGCTTAATCTCCGAGTCTAATACATCCATTTGTTCTTCCTGTACCGATATTTGATCGGCTACCTGAAATAATCTTGCTTCGGCGGCTTGTACTTGTGCTACAAGTTGCTGCTTTCGATAGTACAACGAAACCGAGTCTAAATATCCTGCAATCTCGTCCTTTTTTAATAACTGACCCTCTTCGATCGGAAAATCAATTATTTTTCCCTGAATTTCTGAGCTAACCATTATTTCTATCGACTCAAAATTCCCGTATGCATCAGTTTCAGATCTTTTGGGTTTACAACTCTGCAGGATCTCTCCCAAAATAAACATCACCATTAAAATTTTAATGGAATTTTTTACCGGTAAAGTTTTTAAGATTTTCATCCCTTAGGTATTTTTTCGGTTATTATTTTTTTTGCAAAACTAATGTTTCAATACTGCCGTTCAACATGCTGTAATTCACTTTTTCTTGAATCCATAGAATATAATCTGTTTCAAGCTGAATGCGAGCCTGATGTTCGGCATTAAGATCATTTATATAATCGACTGCAGAAATCAATCCTTTGTCGAGCCTGTTAGATGAACGTTGTGTAATTTTTTGCCGAAGTTCAACAATAGCTGAATCGGTTTGCAAAGCCTTGGTAAGCTGCTCAATTCTCGTTTTAGACATTCTGCAATTTAGATTTATGGCTTGCTTAAAAGTGCTTAGCTGATTGCCTATTTGTTGTTTTTGTAACATTAGTTGCTGTCGCTCATTTCGACTACTATTCCAGTCGTAAATGGTCCAACGTAAACTTACCCCTAAAATATAATATGGTTCAAAGCTAGTAGAAAGCATATTAAGTGCTGGTTTACCATAACCAGCCTGAACAAAGGCAACAACCGTGGGACGCCTCTTTGCAATAGAAATTTGGCTTGCGTTTTCCACCTGTTTTTGTAACGACTCAAAGTTAAATTCTTCTAATTTTTTACCCGGTATACTATCGATAAAACTTATTTGTGGAATTTTTAATTCAATACTGTCCGAAAATTGTAATGAGGTAATTTCGCTCAGATTACTATACAGTCCTTCGTTAAGAAATTTTTGTTCAGTAATTGCTTGATTTATCTTAAGAATTTCTATACGTATAGCATCAAGATCCGATTCCTGCAATATTCCGTTCCGAATGGCTGCCGAAATACTTTTTTCTTTTTCTTTGAGATTTTGTAATACTACCCTACTTAGTTCCAGCCTTTTTCTGTTCAGTAAAATCTGAAAATACAAATTATTTACCTGTTCGATTAATTTTCTTAATTCTATGTCGTTTTTCATTTGTTCGATTTGAGAAGAAATAAAATTGTTTTGTAGTGCATATCGTTTCTGCCCTCCAAGATAGATTGGTTGCTGCGCCTCAACATATATTTTATATTGATCGCGTGGACTTTCTATACTTCTTCTAACAAACGACACAGGCTGTGTAGATGGATCGGGTATAAGTAAATTTAAATTGATAGCATCGCTCTGATATGTTGCTTGTCCAACTATGCCAATTTGGGGTTTCCATTGATTTTCTATGTTTTTTGATCTAAGTTTCTCGGTTTCTTCAACAAGCTTTTTATTTGTTGTCATTATATGGGTCTCCAACGTCTTTTCCCAACATTGGGTTAGATCAACAACAAACGATTGAGCAATTAATCCCGATATTTGAATAAAAGTAATCAAAGAGATTACAAAAATTCTTATGAACACATGATAGCCATTACCCAATTTATTCGATAAGGTTTCAAGAATGAAATTTTTCGTTATAAAATTTAAAAAACGACTTTTCATAATTTTTATGGTTTTAATGCCCGTAAAATGAATGTTACAACTTCTTTTTCTCGTTTGTATATAAATTCTTCGTAGCTTATTTCAAAATTATTTAGTACAATTTTTTCAATCAAGAACCGACCAATGAAAGGGAAAACACAAAGTGAGATGATATTGGTAAGTAAGTGTTCGGGAGATATAGGGTATATTTTTCCAGCTTCACTCTCCTTCCTAATCATTTGTGCGAGTTTGCTGACAAGGTTATTACCATTTTTATCGATTACTAAGCTAAAGATTTTGGCTAATCTATCGGGGCCAGTTAGCAGCTCCCTTAAAATGAATTGCAATATTTGAGGATTATTTTTTAAAAAATTGAGATAAAAGCGAACTATTTGTTCAATTTTTATTTCAAAAGGATTATTGTTTTCTAAGATATTATTAATACCAATTGGCAATTGTTGTATTATTTTGGGCACTACTGCTTCGAACAATTTATCTTTCGTTCGATAATAATAATGCAATAAGGCTTTGTTTATTCCTGCACGATTGGCAATACTCTGCATTCGTGCTCCTTCAAACCCTTTTTCGATAAATTCCTGATAAGCAGCTTCAAATATAATATCCTCGGTAGTTTGATTTTCCATTTTTGAAATTTAACTTGATTGTTTAACTATTTGGTTAAACCATTTGGCAAAAATAATCATTTTTTAAAACCATGCAATAATTTTTATATTTTCGTATCAATTTATTTAAAATTTTAATAACACCACCTATGAAAACATCTAAAGTATATGGTTTTTTATTTATTGCATTGGCAATAAACTGGTTGTTCTTATCTGGATTTAGCCAGCAAACACCAAGTGTAGTTGAAAAAAATGGATTTTTAAGGGTTAAAGGGAATAAACTTGTAAATCAGCATGGCGAGGTTGTTCAACTTCGGGGTATGTCTCTTTGCTGGACCCAATGGTTTCCCAAGCATTATAATTATGAGACTGTAAAATGGTTACGCGACGATTGGAAATGTGAGGTAGTACGTGCCGCGATGGCAGTGGAGTGGGATGGTTATCTTGCACATCCCGACTTAGAACAGCAAAAAGTTGAAACAGTAGTGCATGCTGCTATAGATCTGGGAATTTATGTCATTATCGATTGGCACGATCATCACGCAAATCGGAATATTGAAGCTGCTAAAAAGTTTTTTGGCGAAATGGCCAGAAAATTTAATTTGTTCCCCAATATTATTTATGAAACATTTAATGAGCCTGAAAAAATTGGTTGGAGCGACTCTATCAAACCCTATCACGAAGCTATAATTGCCGAAATTCGTAAATACGACAAGAGAAATTTGATTATATGCGGAACCCCTACATGGTCACAGGATGTCGATATAGCTGCTAGCGATCCTATTAAGGCATATAATATTGCCTATACTTTACATTATTATGCTGCTACCCATAAACAATGGCTTAGAGATAAGTTGGTTAAGGCATTGAACATGGGAATACCTGTTTTTGTAACCGAATATGGTTTGTGCGAGGCAAGTGGTGATGGTCCAATCGATTTTGAAGAATCGGTTAAGTGGTGGGATTTATTGGACGAATATAAAATTAGCTACTGTAATTGGGCTATTTATGATAAAAAAGAGAGTGCAGCTGCACTTAAACCTGTTGCCAATGCCTTAGGTGGGTGGAAAATTGAAGACTTAACGCCTTCGGGTCGATTGGTTAGAGCTAAACTAAGAGGAGAAAAGCTTGAAAAACCTTAAGGTTATAAAATATAGATTTAAAGGGATACGTACATACGTATCCCTTAATAATATTCTTATGATTTAATCAATTATTTCTAAAAGCCTGAACTCCTTCTTTTAAAAAATTAAGATACTTCGCCTTATCATATTCTGTGCCTATTGGGCCTGCTAAAACCTTACCATCGGGGTGTACTATGGCGTATAGAGGCAATGCGTTAGTCTTAAAAAGCTCAATTTCAAGATTCAGATTATATTCTCCTAATGTTTTGATATTTTTTCCATTTATGTTCACTGGTGAAGGAAGCAAAGTTCTTTCGTCGGTGTACAAAGCAACGACTACAAAATTATCTGCTATGTATTGCTTTACTTCTGGAATACTCCAAACTGTAGCTTCCATTTTTTTGCAGTTACTACACGAGTGCGCTTTAAAGTCGATTAGAATAGGTTTATTAAGTTTTCTTGCGCATGCTCTTGCCTGTTCATAGTCGAAATACGAGGGGATTCCAGCAGGGTAGGTGAGTATATCAGCATATTTAGGTGTATCGCAGAGATTTGTATTTGAAGTTTTAGGGTTGATTGTTGACTCGTATACGATTTGTTTATTGGCTGGTAAAAATGCTGCCAGTGGATTAAGTTGATTTTTGCCCAAAAGACCACTAAAAAGATAGATGGCAAAATAGAAAAAGGTTAACGAAAGCAATAAACGAAATACTCCTATACGATCTACAGGCGAGTCGTGCGAAAGACGAATTTTACCCAATAGATAAACTCCAAGAAACAAGGCAAGTACTATCCAGAAAATTATCACAAAATCTCGCGAGATTATATCCAGATGATAGGTTTGATCGATATTGATCAAAAACTTAATACCAAAGGCCAACATGAGCGTGCCCAACACAACTTTAACCTCGTTAAGCCATCCGCCCGATTTGGGAAGTTTTGATAACGTGGTTGGGAAAATTGCAAAAAAAGTAAAAGGCAAAGCAAAGGCCAATCCAAATACTGTCATTCCAAGTATGGGTTTAAGTGCAAATTTTCCCATTGCTTCGACTAAGAGTGCACCTACTATCGGTCCTGTACACGAGAACGATACCAAAACAGTAGTAAGTGCCATGAAAAATATTCCTAACCATCCACCTTTATCGGCCTTGCTATCGGCACTATTTACAAGGCTCGATGGTAATACTATTTCGAATAAGCCTAAGAATGAAAGCGAAAAAATAACAAACAGAGCAAAAAAGATTAGATTCGGAAGCCAATGATAGCTTAATTTTGCAGCAAAACCTGCTCCAACACTAGTAAGCGATACAATCAAGCCTACCAATCCATATAATAAGGTAATAAATAAACCAAAAGTTACTCCGCGAATTCGATTTTTCATTTTTGATTCTGCCGGACGCATGAAAAAAGAAACGGTCATAGGAATCATGGGGAAAACACAAGGAGTAAGGATAGCAGCTAAGCCGGCTAAGAATGCAATAATTAGAAAATGGAGCAATGATTCATCCTCTGCAGCAATTTTTTGTCCATTTTCTTCTGGTTTATCAACTATTTGGGTCCGATCAGTTTCTTTGCTAGCTACAGAGCTAATGGTATCTATAATATTGTTAGTATTTGATGCTGAGGCATTGGGTACCTTTTCATCACTTAAATTTTTTATTTTCACTTCTATTGTTTTCCTTACTGGAGGTAAGCATGTCTCATCGGTACATGCCATATATTCAACTTCGACCGGAATGATTAGTTCTCCCGTTTTTTTTAGCTCAATTTGCTGCGAAAAAATGGCTTTATTCGATAAAAGAGTAATTTCCATGTTGTCAAAGGCCGGGTCTTTTTTTCGAACTGGTTTCGTTACTTCTTTTAACTTCCCTATTAGCGTATAGTTGTTATCGGAAGGAAAATTGAAGTTTGTACGTATGGGTCCCCCTTCTTCAAAATAAGCTCCGTAAATATGATAGCCTTTATCTATTGTGGCAATAAAAATTATTTCTCCTGAATTTGAATTTAGCGGTTTGTAGCTTGCGCTCCATTTAACCGGATCAACTACTTGGGCTCGAATTGGAATGTATACGACAAACGCCATCAGAAAAGCGCTAAGCTTAAATAAGAAACTTCTCATACTTTTATAAGTTGTTGATTAATAATTATATCTACAAATTTAGATATATTATTTCAAAAAAAATGTTTAAAAAAATTTAAAAATGAAAGGTAAGAAAAAAAATTAAATGAGGTGCTTAATAAAGTTATCAAAAGCCATTTCGGCAGCATGTTGTTCGGCTTCTTTTTTAGAATAGCCTTCACCCTTACCTGCTAATTGTCCATCAATAAAAACTTCAGCTACAAAAACGGGATGGGTAGGGTCAATTGTGGGTTGGATTTCACGGCAGTCGAAGCTAATAGAGTTATGTTGTTTCTGAGCCCATTCTATAATTCTGCTTTTGTAGTCGGTTTCAGTTTTTTCGAGCTCACGAAGGTCGATATATTTATTTAATATTTTTTCAACAACAAAAGAGCGGGTTTTGTTATAACCTCGGTCAAGATACATAGCTCCGATTAGTGCTTCGAGGGCATTTCCGCATACATATTTTCCTCCGTTGACGTGAAAAGAGGTGCTTACAATGAGTTGGTCGAGGCCAAGTTCGAAGGCTAATACATTGAGCTGATTTCGTTTTACAATTTTGGAGCGCATCTTAGATAGGAAACCTTCATCCATTTTGGGGTAGTGGGCAAAAAGATACTCGGCTACAATAGCGTCGAGTACAGCATCTCCAAGAAACTCAAGTCGTTCGTTATTTATTATCGAACCACCTTTATCAGTTTGTGAGGCAGAACGATGGACAAATGCAGTCTCGTATAGTTTCCAATTTTGAGGTATATAACCTAGAATCTCAATTAATTTTAGATATTGTTTCCGCTTAGGAAAAAAGATGCGGAAAAGTAACGTTGTCACACCAACTTATAATTTTTTAAAGAGAATACAGGAATTGTGACCACCAAATCCAAAAGTATTACTCATTGCTACCTTTACTTCTCTTTTCTGGGCTTTTCCAATAGTGAGGTTTAACTTTGGATCAATTTCAGGATCCACCTGAGTAACGTTGATGGTGGGGGGTACAATATCATGAACAATAGCTAATAACGAAGCTATTGCTTCCACCGCACCTGCCGCGCCTAATAGGTGGCCAGTCATGGATTTGGTTGAGCTAATATTGAGCTTATAGGCATGCTCGCCAAAAAACTTTTGAATTGCTTTAAGTTCGGCAACGTCGCCAAGAGGGGTCGATGTACCGTGAACATTAATATAGTCGACAGCTGTTGGAGGCAAATTGGCGTCTTCGAGAGTATTCTTCATAACCAAAACAGCACCTTCACCTTCGGGATGTGGTGCAGTTATATGATATGCATCGGCTGACATGCCGCCACCACCCACTTCTGCATATATTTTAGCACCACGTGCCTTGGCATGTTCGTACTCTTCAAATACCAACATACCAGCACCTTCGCCCATAACAAAACCGTCTCTTGTGACATCAAAGGGACGAGAAGCTGTTTTATAATTTTCATTATTGGTTGAGAGTGCTTGAGCCGAATTAAAACCACCCATAGAGAGTTCGTTGATTGCAGCTTCAGCTCCCCCCACCACAATAGCCACGGCCTTACCCAACCTAATGAGGTTGAAAGCGTCGACCAAGGCATGCGTGGATGATGCACACGCAGACACAGTTGCATAGTTGGGCCCTCTGAACCCGTACTTCATAGCAACATGTCCTGCTGCAATATCACATATCATCTTCGGTACAAAAAAGGGACTAACTTTTGGTGTTCCATCGCCTAACACAAATGCTTTGGTTTCTTGAACAAAAGTATCGATACCCCCTATACCCGAAGCTATGATTACTCCCACTTTGTCTTTGTCGACTGAAGAAGAAGTGAGGCCACTGTCGGCAATGGCCTCATCTGCAGCAATTATTGCATACTGTGCATATGGATCAAGCTTCTTTACTTCCTTTCGGTCGAAATACTTACCCGGATCGTAGTTTTTAAGTTCACAGGCAAACTGTGTTTTATGCTTACTGGGATCAAAGCGTGTGATTATATTAGCTCCGCTAACTCCGTTTATTAGTCCATTCCAGTATTCCTCAACAGTATTACCTATTGGGGTTAAAGCTCCTAACCCCGTAACTACGACCCTTTTTAATTCCATAAGTTTTCGTTAATAATTTTTGATTACTTGTTGACGTTGGCTTCGATAAATTTGATTGCTTCTCCTACTGTGGAAATGTTTTCAGCTTGATCGTCAGGAATAGCAATGTTAAATTCTTTTTCAAATTCCATAATCAATTCTACGGTGTCCAGAGAGTCAGCACCCAAATCGTTGGTGAAGCTTGCTTCAGGTGTAACTTCGCTTTCGTCAACACCAAGCTTGTCAACAATGATTGATTTTACTCTTGCTGCAATGTCAGACATAGTTTTACGTTTTTAATTAATATTAATTACTGTTTGTAAAATTTCCGTGCAAAGAAAATTAATTCATCAGATATTTCAAACAATTTTTTAAAAAATTTGTGTTTTGTTAATGTAAATTCTATTGTAATAATCTATAAATCAAATAGTTAAATGTTTTGTTGAACTTGCTTGGTTTTTTAAATCATATTTTTATGTGCATATATTTCAAAACCTTGTATTTTTCTGTCTTAGGCTTTTGTTCTTTAAATTACTATTAATTAAAATTTCCTATTAAGTGGTTCATTTAGAAATTTAAACGCTCCTTGAGTAATTTATATCCCGAATCACTAATTTTTAGTTTTGCTCCATTTTTTAAGATCGCAAGGTAGGTTTCTTTCGAAAAGTGTTCAATTTGTGAGATGTAATCTACATTGACAATATAGGAACGGTGTATTCTTACAAACTCACGATTGGGAAGATTTGTTTCAAAATATTTCATTGTTTTCTCCTTCAGGTACTTCCCATTTGTTGAGTGAATCATCACGTAATCGTCTTGTGCTTCAATAAAAATAATTTGGTCGAGTGGAATAACTTTTATGGCCGAGTTGGTTTTAACTACAATCCTATCGAGTGTATTGTTATTGGTCGATGCGTACTCAATTACTTTTTTTATGGCTAAACTTTCGTTTTGCCTGATGGCTAATCGTTCGAACGCTTTTTGAATAGCCAGTGAAAAACGTTCTTCTGAGAAAGGCTTAAGTAAGTAGTCGACTGCACTTTTTTCGAATGCTTGAATTGCATATTGGTCGTATGCGGTAGTAAATATAATTACTGGCGAATGTTCTATTAATTCAAGTGTCTCAAAACCTGTAAGCTTTGGTAATTGAATATCGAGAAAAACTAGATCGGGTTTTTGTTCGTTTATAATTTTCACAGCATTAAATCCGTCTATCACTTCAGCAATGAGGTTTATATTAGGAAATTTTTTGAGGTACTCTTTTAACACTAATTTGGCAGGTTCCTCGTCTTCTACTATGATTGCTCTGATGCTCTCCATACCGAAATACTTTGTGTGGATATAAATTATTGGGGTATAATTAGTTTCACCTCAAATATATTGTTTTCTTTCCGATATTTCAACAAACCTTCGTTGTGATAAATCAGTCTAAGTCTTTCTTCTATATTTTTTAAACCTAAACCCGCTCCTTTGCGCGATGGTGAGGAAGGATCAAAGTCATTCTGAACGATAAGAATAAGAAAATTATGTTCGAGAAAAGCCTTAAGGTCAATATTAACAGTTTCCACGCTTTCGCTTACTCCATGTTTTATTGCGTTTTCGAAAACCGGCTGTAAGATCATTACCGGAAGGGTAGAGGACAATGCTTTTTCGTCGACATGGACGGTATAGTGTATTCGATTTCCAAATCGAATTTTTTCTATTTGCATATAGCGCTGTATATTCTGTAATTCGGAAGAAAGAGATGAAAGTTGTCGTCCATCACGTGCAAGAGAATATCTTAGAAAATCGGAAAGCAATATTATCATTTCTTGGGCTTTATGTGGGTCTGTGAGCGTTAGGGCGCTAATGGAATTGAGACTATTAAATAAAAAATGAGGATTGAGTTGAGACTTTAATAAATTAAGCTCAGCTTCTTTTATCATTCGCGTTAGTCGCACTTCTTCCTGTTTTTTTTCCTGAAGATTTACGCGATATATATAAAGATAGTACCCAAGGACAAATGCTACATATAGAAATATACTGGGCAGTATCCATCGGGGAAGATGATTTACAACATAATGATAATCGGAAGGGTCAAACAAATGTTTATTTACTGAAATAAGGATGAGGGTTTGTAATGAAATAAAGATTATTGCTGCTAACAGATGATTTATGAATGTATTGAAAGTCCCAACTTTTTCGGGGTAACTATATAAAACTGCATACCAGATAGCAATCCCTAAAAGGGAGCCGAATGTTCCCATAAGCAATGAATTAACTATACTGGAAGCAAATGAGAGGGGAGTTTTATAATAATGTACAACAAAATTTAATACTATAAATAGTAGCCAACTACTAAAATATATGACAAGGTTCCGAAGGTTTTTTAATATTGGATGAGGAGTCATGGTTTTTTATTTGTAGCTTTTAATTTCACCACCTCCAAAAAATGTTACCCCTTTGATAATCAGAATTTTGTTTTTATCGTGCATGGTTGGAATAGCATGACGTTTATCTGCAAAGCCCCCAAGTATTGAGACAACTTCGGTACGAACTTCCCAATCGGCAGGAACAATAAGAGAAGCGCCTCCAAAAACGCAAACCATATCAATCACATGGGTTCCCTCGGCTAATTGAGCATGGGTGAAATCGAGCTCTGAACCTCCAAAAATGCACGTTATTTTCCCTCCTTTAAACTGCTGACTTACTATAATTTGCTTGTTTCCTCCAAAAATGTTTGCTACATCGATATAATCGTTCATATTTGTTTGACTCGTATAGTCTGCATTGTAATTTTGATCATTAAAATTATGTCGATGTGGGTGATGATGTACATTGCTATTACGCCTGAAAATAATTAAAAAACCAAGTAAGATAAGTAAAAAAGGCCAGAAAATTTGTGTAAAATTAAATGGGACATTAATAAACTTTGGTATCATAAAAAAAGCACCAATTGCAATAATTATTATTCCACTTATGGAACCCTTGTGAGAAACTACGGTTAATATTCCTAATAAAATTAATATCACTTGCCAGCTAAAAAAAATCTGCTTCACAATAGGTGGGAGCAATCCAACATTATCAAACAAAAGAATAAACCCGTAGACCAATATGATGATACCAATTGTTAACTTTCGGGCTGCTCGTGCAGTGGGCGTAAGATTTGTGTTACAGTTGTATGTCATTTTCTGCTTTTCATTTTTCGAAGGTAAAAATAGGATACATAATAAACTAAATAAATGCAAAATCGGCTAAAACCTTTATTATGTCGGTAAAATAATTTTTTATTAATATTTATGTATTTGGTAGCTTAAAACTATAAACATTCTTCTTCCTGGCGATATGTTTCCTAAACTATAAGGCATTACGTTGTTAAAAAGATTGTCGATTCCTAAAGTGAAGGATAAAGTTTTGTATCTAAGCATTGAAGTAAACTTCCAGTAGTGAAATGCCGGGTCGTGATAAATTATTTCTCCAACTGGTTCGTAAGTTCGAGCTGCAGTATATCGATCGGACAAATCGAGAGTGATTTGCCAGTTCTTTTTAATCTTTAGGTTGTATGTAATACTTCCTGCAGCCGAGAATGGTGCAACATTGTACATAGCACTATCGGTCGACAGATTGATCGAATTGATATACGACATGTTTAGGCTAAATATTAGATCTCTTAAAGGTTTCCATTTCGAAATCCAGTCTACTCCCATCACACGTGCCTTGTTGATGTTGATATATTGGAAAGTACGTTCGGCAACTAGTGTATGATATATCATGTCAGTCAATTGATTATAATAAGCGTTGGCTGCAAATGAGAAGTTGTTTTTTCTTAATTCGACCGAGGTGCTAACATAATTAGAACGTTCGCTCTCAAGGTTTCTATTTCCTATTAGATAAAACATTCCCTGATGATCGAATTGATAGTACATTTCCTTTAAGGTTGGTGAACGAAAGCCTTGACCATATGAAGTTCTTAAAATGACAGGCTCGAAACGTAGAACAATACTCAGCGCAGGAACAATACTGTATTTACCTGTTGAGTAATAAATAGCCCGACTACCAGATACAACAGATATTTTTTTCGATATTCGATAGTCGTTTTGCAAAAAGGCAATGAGCGTATACATATGCACATAAGGTATGGAAAGTTTTTCGGAAAATAAATTTTCATACACAAATTCCGATCCACCAGTCCAGTGACCTAAACTGTTAACCCTATCTGTCATCCATCTTAAGGTATGTAATACGTCTGATGCTGTTTTGCTATGATTATCGTTACGGTTGATCAAAATATTGTAGTTTACAAAGCGGTCGATAGCATAGGAAAACACCATTTGAGCACTGTCGTTTTGTTTGTGCTCAATTTTTACTAAAGAACTTTGGCCTGCATAACCATGATCGACAGCTCTTACATCTACAATGCCGTCGTAAATTCGATTATAAAAAATATTCCCCTTAATTGTTAAAGAGGTTTGTTTCGAAAAATTATAGTCGAAGCGCTGATTAAAAGCATAGTTCGAATATTTTTCTTGATTTTTTGAGTACGGTTCATTGGGGGTTAGGTCATATCCGTCGGTATGGTTTGTGGTAATCGACGATAGGTAGGAGATTTTATTCCTTGCTCCTCCTGCATAGAGGTTAAAGTTTGTTTCATTGTACTTCGAATACCGCAATGAACTTCCTGCTTCAAAACCACTTTGGGGTTTGCGGGTAATAAGATTTATTACACCACTTATGGCATTTGAACCATAAATTACCGAGGCTGGCCCACGCAATATTTCTATTCGGTCGATGTTGTCCATATTTAGGCGATAATAATCAATATCTCCATCCATTTCTCCAGCCATTCTTTCTCCATCTACTAAGAACAGCATATATCGCGCTCCTAAGCCTTGATAAGTTAATTTGGGCCGATATCCAAAATTTGCTTTTTCAAGTCCGGCTATTTCACGTTCAAGTACAGAGGTAATGTTATAATTCCCCATTCTTAGCTGTTGTTCTGCTGGAACAAGTTGGGTCAAAACAGTTGTGTTTTTTATGGGTTGCATCATTCGATTAGCTGTAATAACCACAGCATCAATGTCTTCGACCGATGGCGTTAGTTTATATGTTTTTTCATGGCTACTTGAAAAAATAAAAGTATCGGTTATCGAATTATAGCCCAACATCGAAATTTCTAATATCACTCTCTCAAGACTAGGTATTGAGATTGTAAACAAACCCGAATCGTTGGTTAAGGTTACTCGATTATATGTTTTAAGCTGCACCTTTGCTCCAGCAATAGTTTCGCCTGTTTGTGCATCAATTACTTTGCCCTTAAAGTTTGATTGTGAAAATGATAATTGTACCGAAAACAACATCGGCAAGCTGATAATAAGAAGTAATACTTTTATTTTTTTGGTAAAGGCCATGTAATATTGTATTTTAAGTAGGGACATAAGTAAATCTTATGTCCCGCTAAATTCTTATTTATATTTTATTCAAGCGAACGAGATCCATCAGGTTGGTACTTATATACCAATGTAACGTATCCTGAGGTGCCTTCGTCGTTATAATAATTTTTTATGTAAAATTTAGCATACTTACCCTTAGCTGTACGAAAATAGTAAATCCATTTACGACTAACTATCATGGTTCCGTTGGGGGTATTTTCGCGATTATACCAGTTCATGAGTATAGGATTTAGCACATATTTCGTTACTGTTGGTTTGGTTGGATTGGCAGGATTGTATCCGTAAACAACAACCGTATCGTCTGTAACGAATTGTACTGTATCACTAACCGAGATTACAACATTCATACCTTCTTCACCAGTGTGGGTAGTGTCGGCAATGGCGACACCGGCCTGTCCTTTACCATTTTTTCCTCCGTTAGTTTTAATCATGTACCGTTGAAAGGCAATATCCCATTCATTTGAGTTGGCAGGGTCTGAAATTGACACTACTGTGTCTTTCTCGAACGAAAAATATACCCAGTCAGTATGACTACTTGCATCGACAACAATACTGTGAGAGGCAAGTGGAGTTTTCTCATCATCTTTTTTACAGGAAAAAAATGCTAAAGTAAATGCTGAAATTAGTAATACATTACGCATAGTAGTAATAATTTAAATTATTAAACAACAATTAATTTGATGAAAAATATATTTGATAGAAAAATATGATTTTTCTAAAAGATATTAAAGTCTCCTAAATGGAGAAAATTTAATAAAATTCTGTATAAATTTATAAGAAAGAAGGGGGAGGACGATTGTATAAACGCCAAATTTTTTCTAAAGAAACTATGCAAAATGGAATAGTGAAAATGCGATCAAAAATCCAAATTTTAAATAGAACAGATTTTTTTTCAGGTTCAAAAGGATGATTGGATTTTTGGATTTGAGAATTATACTTATAAATATTTTTTTTAGAAAAATCGGAGACTTGATGATACGGATGAGAAAGCTCAATTGTAACACCATGAAGCTGTTGATTGATATTAATTTCATGGGTAACCTGGGGAAATAAGGAAGAGATGACCCAACTACCCAAAAAACACATATATAGTGCTGCAAGTACTACATATGGGGTATGTGTGGCAAATATTCCAAAGCTGAACATCATCTCTTCCCTAATATTTGTTATCGCATGTTATGAAAAACATTTTTTACATCATCATCTTCCTCAAGCTTTTCGAGGAGTTTTTCAACCTCAGCAACCTGATCGGCAGGTAATTCTTTTGTGTCGACAGGTATCCATTCAAACTCGGCACTGATAATTTCGAAACCTTTTTCTTCAAGATATTTCTGAATACTACCAAACGACTCAAACTCTCCATAAATAATTATAGTATCGTCTTCGGCAAAAACTTCAGATACTCCGAAATCAATCAGCTCAAGTTCGAGTTCCTCGAGGTTAATACCTTGCTTATATTTAACCTTAAAGTTGCATTTATGTTCAAATAGAAAACTAACACTTCCAGAAGTTCCAAGCGAGCCTCCATTTTTATTGAAGATGCTACGAATATTGCTTACTGTTCGGGTAGGATTATCAGTTGCTGTTTCGACCAGAATAGCAATACCATGCGGACCATAGCCTTCGTAGATTATTTCCTTATAGTCTTCCTGTTCTTTAGTGGTTGCGCGTTTGATGGCCCTTTCTACATTTTCTTTGGGCATATTAGCAGCCTTGGCATTCTGTATCAGAACACGTAGCCTAGGATTAGTGTCTGGATCCGGACCACCTGCTTTGACAGCCATAGCTATATCTTTACCCAATCGGGTAAATGTTTTAGCCATCGTACTCCAACGCTTGAATTTTCGCTCTTTACGGTATTCAAATGCTCGTCCCATCGTATGGTTATTTAAATTTTTAACAATGTTTTTTATTGGATGTGCAAAACTACAATTTTTTGACAAACGAACCTAATTCGATACCAAAGGAGCTTGACGGATATAACTATTTTCAAATAAAACTTTAGTAATAAAGTGAGCAACATCTGCACGAGAAATGTGGCTCAAAAAACCAATTCTTTGATTGCCTACTCGGTAATTTGTTGTTAATTTTCCATTGGTAAGGAGTGGAGCACGAACTAGCGTCCAATCCAATGTTGAATTTTCGAGCAATTTTAACTGGTTAACTCCATCATAATACCTTGCAGGTGCTAGTGTTTTAATTAGTAATGTTAGCAAATCATTCTCCCACGAAGGTGTATCGCCTTCGACAGAGACACCGGATCCTGTTAGCACAATAATGCGTTTTATTCCAAACTCTTCCATCGATCGGATCATATTGTTGAGAGCAACCGACTGAAATCCGGCTTCAGATCCTCTTACGTATCCGATGACAGAAATAACCGCTTCGGTACCTTGTACAGTGTTAAAAACACTTTCAAAATTTCGGGCATCGCCTTCTACAACATTAAGTAAAGGATGTGTCATTTCAATTCGTCGAGGGTTTCGAACCAAAGCTTGAACTGAAATGTATTTATGCAGTAATTGTTCTAATAGAACTTTTCCTGTTCGACCAGTAGCACCGAATAAAGCAACTTTCATAATCTAATAGTTTATCTTTTAACTAAGGTCTTTAACCCTATTCAAATATATTCATTTTATCTTAAATAAAGTGAGAGTGTTCCACATGATACGTTCTTTCATAATTTTTGAGATTTCTGTTCTTATCCATCTAATTCATTAAAATTCTAATTAATCTGATAAAAATATATGTTGATTTAATTTTAGAAAGCCCACTGTCAACAATCAGGAAAATTTGATGTTAGCAATAAAAAATAGAGGCTATACCTTTTATTTTTTATCAAAATTAATACTTTTGGTAGAGTATTTATTTGGTAATTAGAAGTCTATATGCTACATACATTCAAAAAAAGCCTAAATATATGGGATTCGACGGCTATTGTAGCTGGTTCGATGATTGGCTCGGGTATTTTTATTGTAAGTGCCGATATTGCACGGCAAGTGGGTTCGCCTGGTTGGTTGTTAGTAGTATGGTTAATTACGGGTATCATGACTGTTTTCGCAGCAGTCAGCTATGGCGAGTTAGCTAGCATGATGCCTAAGGCTGGTGGAATATACATATATCTTCGCGAAGCCTACTCACCCTTAGTCGGTTTTCTCTACGGATGGAGTTTGTTTCTGGTTATTCAAACCGGTACAATTGCTGCTGTTGCAATGGCCTTTGCCAAATATGCAGGTGTTATTTTTCCTTGGATTTCTGAATCAAATTGGCTAATAAGTAGTGGTTTTATTAAAATAAACTCCACGCAATTAATTGCAGTTTTGTCAATTCTAATTTTGACATACATCAATAGTCGTGGAATTGAGGAAGGAAAAAATGTACAGAATTTGTTTACGTACGCCAAAATTTTGATTCTAATTTTATTCATTGTGGTAGGGATGTTTTTTGCCGACTTTAAGAATTTCGAGGGTTTTTGGCAAGCTAGTCAATGGAGAGGCGAACAACAAATTCCCATTGGAGGTTTAACATTACTTACCGCTATAGGAATTGCTATGGTTGGGGCATTATTTTCGGCCGATGCCTGGTACGATGTTACTTATACCTCTTCAGAGGTAAAAAAGCCTCGAAAAACCATAGCTCGCAGCCTAATTTTAGGAACGACAATTGTATCGCTATTGTATCTCTTAATTAATGTTGTTTATATTGGAATATTACCAGTTAATGGAACACCCGATGGAGTTTCAGTAGCTGAACGGGGTATTCAGTTTGCATCTGAAGATAGAGTAGCCACAGCTGTTATGTATCAAATATTAGGACAGAGTGCTGCTGTGATAATGGCTATTATTGTTGTAATTTCTACAATTGGTTGCAACAATGGCATTATTTTGTCGGGTGCAAGGGTTTCGTATGCTATGGCTCAGGATAATCTTTTTTTTAAGCATGCTGCAATACTTAATAAAAATAAAGTTCCTTCGGCTGCTTTATATATTCAGGCGCTATGGAGTATGGTGCTCTGTTTTACTGGAACTTATAGTCAGCTTCTCGATTACGTGATGTTTGTAGTAATTGTTTTTTACATACTCACCATTTATGCAGTTTTTGTTTTTAGAAAGAAACGCCCAGAGGTTGAACGTCCTTTTAAAACACCAGGATATCCTATACTACCTGCTATATATATAATCTTGTGTTTGTTTATCGAGGCCGTATTACTAATCTATAAGCCTACTTCTACCTGGCCGGGTCTAATTATTATGCTTTCTGGTGTTCCGATATATTATATTTGGCGAAAAAATGTAAAATATTAATTAAGTTTTTTCGCAAATTAAAAATAGTATTAAAATTCAATTCAATTTCAACAAATTAGGGCACAGTTTTTGTGCAAATATGGTTAAAATATGGGAGGGGCATAGTCATGAAAAAACTATTATTAATAATATTCTTGCTCTCAACTGTTTACACAGCTTGGTGCCAAGATGATATTTATTATTTTCCTTCGAAGCAGAAGAAAGAAAATACTTCTACAAAAGCAAACTCAGCGACTGATACCAGTGGTATGACAGCCTACGAAAAATATCTTGCTCTAAAGGAACAAGGGTCGACAACTAATGAATCAACAACGGTACAAGCAGATACTGAAAATTCTCGAAAGCCTTCCTATGTTGTTGTAAATCAGGATACCACTTCGGGTAATGTAACAATTAACAATTATTATTTCGACGACGATAGATTTGGGTTTTATCGTCGTTTTTATTTTGATTATTATTATCCTTATTACTACGATCCTTTTCTATGGGATTATTATACGTGGTGGGGCTATCCTTATGCTGGCTTTTATGCTGGTTATTACGGATATTATGGATACTGGGGATACTATTGGGGCTATTACCCATACTATTATCCTTATTACCGAGGCTATTGGCATGGTTTTTACGATGGCTATTACTGGCGCGATTATGTAACTGTTTATCCAAGAGAGGGCGTACGGGTTACTCCGGGTAGACGCATGGGTGGTTATGTCGATTTATCGCGACGAGAAAGTGCTTCTTATTACCCTGCACGATTCGCATCCAACGATTATTATCATGGAACCAGACGTAATGGCATTACAGCTGTTAACAATGCATCGGGTGGGGGGGATAATGTTTCAACTCGTAGAAGCATTGCTTCAAATTCAAATTCGAGCTATACCTCTTCTTCAAGTGTTACAACCACTCGTCCATATATTTCTTCACAGACGCGGCGTACTAATTATGTTCCTACATACAATACCAATACTTCGTCTGAAAGGAGGGCATATCCAACTTCTTCTACACGCGATGATAATTATGTTGTGATTAATAACCGTAGGGTTCGTGTAGTTGAGGTATCTCAACCAAGTACTCCAACTCCCCGTCGTTCGGGTACCTCATATACGCCTGCTGTTCGTTCGGTTTCAAATACAAGCAATAACGATATGCCGGCTCGTAGTACTTCGACTGAAATAAAAAATAATAACCCTTCACAACCAGTATATAATCCTACTCCTACTCCTTCAACACGTAGTGGAGGTTCTGAAAGTCGACCTGGAGGAAGTGGACGAAGAAGATAATTATTTAAAACCTTGTTATTAAAATCTTAATTATGAAAAAATTTTTATCAATTGCTACGACATTGATAGCAGGAACATATTTAATGGCACAAAGCTATCTTTCCGATGCTATCAGAGTATATGATAATTATTATAAAGGGACAGCTCGTACCGCAGCTATGGGCAACGCATTTAGTTCGCTTGGTGGCGATATGGGTGCTATTCCTACCAATCCTGCTTCTTTAGGGGTTTACCAATCGAACGAGTTATTGTTTTCTACCGGTTTGCTTTCGTATGATAATAACAGTAGCTTTTACGGCACTTCGTATAAAGAGACGGGTTACAAATTTGATATTTCGTCTGCAGGCATTTTATTCAATCGGAAATTAGATGCCTCAGAAGATTGGAAGACAGTAAACTTTTATTTTGGATACAACAAGTTAAATAATTTGAATAGTATTTTCAGCATTCGGGGCATTACACCCAATACAACTATGATGAATGAGTTTGTTAGTTATGCCAATTCAAGCCCCAATTCTCTCGACAGCTATTTCGAACAGTTGGCCTACGATTTATATGTTCTCGATTACGATACAATCAACAACAAGTACTTCTCACCCTATTCTGGTATTCCCTTACGTCAACAACGAAGTATTGAAACTGCAGGTTCGCTGGGCGAATTTTCTTTTGGTTTGGGTGCCAACTATAATCATGTTCTTTATTTGGGTTTTACAATCAATGCTCGTTCGGGTTATTACGAAGATGTTTATCATCATACCGAGATAGACGTTGAAAATAAGATTACCGATTATTCTTACACCTTTAATTATCAGCTAATGACATGGGTGAATGGCTGGAATGCTAAATTTGGGATAATTTATCGACCCATTGAGCCCCTTCGCATCGGGATAGGCATTCATACTCCCTCGGTACTGAAAATGAGGCAGGAAATGTATACTACTATGACTGCTGTAGACGATAATGGCCAAACATGGTCGGCAGAACCTAAAGACTCGAGAGGTAATAATTTGGGGAATTTTTTAGATCGATATACTTTTACTACTCCCTTCCGTACTGTAATAGGTGTATCGTATTTATTTGGTGAAAGGGGTTTAGTTAGTGTTGATTACGAACGTGCGGATTACAGTCGAATAAAAGTCACTTCTGCCGATGATCAAAATGCTAAAGATTACACGAATGATGATGTAAAATCTTTCCTTAAGGCAACCAACAATTTAAGAGCTGGTGGAGAGCTTAAATTGAATAGTTTTTACATTCGAGGCGGTTTATCATATTATCAAAGTCCATATAAATCGGGTCAGATTAACGATAAGGCCAATACTTATATCTATAGTGGAGGTATTGGTTACCGAACGAAAAGTATTGTTATCGATTTTGCATATACATTAACTCAACGTTCCGAGAAGTATTACTTGTACGACGATAACAACCTCTATCCTGCTAAATTAGAAACTGGTGTTGGAAGCTATTTACTTACTTTTGGTTTACGTTTTTAGTGGGATCTAAAATAGGTTACGTCTTCGGAATATTAAAAGACTAACAAACGAAAGTATAAGAGAACCTATAACCACGTAAAAAAAGGCATATCTAGAATCTTCGAAGTGATTATTTAAGTTCATCCCGAAATAGCTTGCAATAAGCGTTGGGATCATCAGGATAATGGTTATAGAGGTAAGTTGCTTCATCACATCGTTGAGGTTATTAGAAATAATCGATGCAAAAGCATCCATCAGATTAGCTTGAATGTCGCTATATATTTGTGACATTTCAATTGCCTGTTTTATTTCAATTACAACATCAGCTAATAGATCTTCATTTAGATCGGGGCTACTGGCAAAACGAGAACGTTGAAGTTTCTGAAGCAAAAGCTCATTTGATTTAAGCGAAGTTATGAAAAACACCAGACACTTTTCCATTCGCATGAGATTCTGGAGTTCTTTGTTATGCGTCGAACGCTCGATACGTTTTTCAATATGGGTAGTACGAACGTTGATATCTTTTAGATAATGCAAATAAAGACTTGCCGAACGGTGAAAAATCTCGAGTACAAAATTAATTTTGTTTTCAATCTGTATTGCCTTTGTTTTAACTGGATAAAGGATGCTTCGAATAACATCATTCTCATAAAGGCATATAGTTACTATAGTATGTGGAGATATGAGAATTCCCAAAGGTACTGTTACATAAGGAACGTTACTGTCTGTTCGGAAAACTGGTATACGAATAATTATCATCAGCCATCGTCCTTCGCCTTCGGTACGTGAACGTTCGTCGACGTCGAGGATATCGTTAATGTAATCGATAGGAATCCTCAACTCGTTTACAAGTCGATCTATTTCTTCAGGTGTAGGATCGGTTACATTGATCCAGCATCCTTTTTCAAATTCATCTATTTCTATAAGTCTATTGGTTTGTTTCCAAATGGTCAGCATAATTTAACTTTTTTTGGCAGCGTTATTTTAATTTGTTTTCCCTACATTCGAAAAAATTAAAATGCAACTACCAAAAAAATGACTATGTAACAATTGTTCTGTTACTTGCTGACGCAACCCTTTTGCTTGCCAATAAAAGGATTTTAAAAAATTTCTATTAAACATTGCGCCTTCTTTTTTTTCCTGTCAATTGAAGGCGCACAGGAAAATGGCCTCAATTGAAACAGGAAGGATTTAACTTTAATTTACACGGGCCATCATCCATAAATCAACATGTGTTGGTTTGCCTGCAAAGGTAAAAATTATTTTCTATAATAAAAAAGGAAATTAAACTCTAGCGGTCAATATTGCCAATTAATCTCCAGATTTGTCCGAACAATTATTGGTATAAGTGTGCTTAACTCCTAATATTTATGCTTGTTGTTAATATTTATTAATGATGGAGTATCTCAACCAGTTTACTGGGTTAAAACTAAAAGGCAAGATTTGATGATATTGCCAAAATACTGTACTATTTTGATTATGAATGCAATCAGCTCTACTGAAGCCGAACGGGAGTCGCAATTAAACTTCCACACAATCCCACAGAAGCGATTTAAAATTGTATTCGGTAAAAAACTAAGTCAATTGATTTGAAAGTCGAATGAATATGCTTTTACAAAATTGTGTTTTTGTTAAATCTAAGGAGTAATAATATATTGTTTTATAGGTGATTAATAATTGTTTACATTGGATTTTCATAAAATATTTCAGACAGTTGTTTAAGCGTAATAAAGATCCAAGTTTTAGTTTATTAATCATTCCCATTTTAGATAATGGCAAAACTTGATTTTAAAAAGCAATTTTACTATTTTACGAAAAGCATTATCTTTGAAAAAAAAGAGAACAATATGTTTAAAACAATAACTATACACACAAGAAGTTCTTTCTGGTCGAGTAGAGAGACCCATGATGAGATTGTAGTTGATTCGGATGATCTTGGAGTAGAGATAGAATTTCAGTGCAATTTGCTGGAGAAAGAGGGGTATATTGTACGTCAAATTATTCCTGTAAATTCGGGAAATTTAGTTGCAGGAAGCGGAGGATACTATACCGAAAGTGTTGTAATTACTGCAGAGAAAATACATTAGTATGGCAATAAAACGCTTTGGTGTTAGCATTGATGAGGAGGTTTTGTCAACTCTCGATCGATATGTACGAGAAAACAATTTTTCTAACCGTTCTCAGGCCATTCGTTCTTTAGTTGAGCAGTACATAGTGGAGAATAAATGGCAAAAAAACGAAATTGTAGCTGGTGCCATAGTAATATTGTACGATCATCATAAGTCCGACATAATCATTAGGCTGAATGAGATTCAGCATGATTATCATGAAATGATTTTGTCGACACAACATTTTCATCTCGATCATGATACATGTCTCGAAATCATTGCAGTAAAGGGGAGAGCAAAATTGCTTCAGGAACTGGCCGATCTTATTCTTAGCCGAAAGGGGATTATACACGGGAAATTGGTTATGAGTAAAGCTGAGTAGCCAGTGTTACAATACGTCCGACACGAAAATATTGATAAACTTAAGTGGGACAGAGCAATTGAGTATTCAATAGCGGGTATGCCCTATGCTTTGTCGTGGTATCTTGATACTATTAGTCCCTATTGGGATGCAATTATCGATGGCGATTATAAAAGCATAATGCCTATACCTGTGAAAAAAAAATACGGCTTACGTTATGTGATTCAACCACCATTTGCTCAGCAATTAGGAATATTCTCGAACGAAAATCTCGATACCGCGACTATTAATTCGTTTTTAAGATTACTTACAAGGAAGTTTGGTTATGTAAATATTCAGCTAAATTTTTCGAATCGATGCGCCTTGCTAAGGGATAATAGCCCTAATTATGTTCTTGATTTAAATAAGGATTACATTGATTTAAAGCACTTGTTCTCAGAAAATCACCGACGTAATATTAGAAAAATTGAACAAGAAAATAAGCTCTTTGAGGCTAATGAGCTTTCGAATTCGGCTATTGAGTTGTTTATAAAGACCAATGAGCCGCTAAAGCATTTGGTTCCCCAGTTGCTAAAAATCACGGAGGCAGCAAAAGCAAATCACGCTGGAGATTGGCAGGTAGCAGTTAACGAAAAGCATGAGATCGTAGGTGTAATTTTTTGGTTGAAGTTTAAGTATCGTCATATTTATTTGTATTCTCTTTCGTCGGAAGTTGGAAAAAATCTTCGAGCTAGTTTTTTCTTGGTAAATCAGTATATTCGCCAAAACGCAGGTGATACTATATTGCTAGACTTTGAGGGGTCGAGGATTCGAGGTATTGCTCGTTTTTTTGAAGGTTTTGGTGCCCGGCTTGAACCCTATCCGGTTTACAAGTATAAAAACTGGTTGCATTTGTTAAGAAGCAGTATGTCGCCAACTTAATGTATTATCATCATGATGTATTATTTTACCATT
Source organism: Bacteroidales bacterium (assembly GCA_026416115.1). Classification (GTDB taxonomy): domain Bacteria; phylum Bacteroidota; class Bacteroidia; order Bacteroidales; family DTGW01; genus JAKPGM01. The sequence continues at coordinate 52,048 of JAOAFU010000206.1, forward strand.
ATCGAGCAACCATCGTACAAGTCTAATTACTTTCTCCGAAGGATATCGCGACTTGAGTTGTTCAATAATACTTTCGAGCGATGTTGGTTGTCCATGAAGAATTTTTTTTAGTTCATCGACTATAAGATCGAATTCATATTTACTCATATCCAGTTCGTTTCGTCGCAGACAAATGTCGCACTGTCCGCATCGAACAGTATTTTTTTCGCCAAAATAATGCAGGATAATTTCGCTTCGGCAGTGTAGATTCGATTCGGCATAATGCAACATTGCTTCAATTTTATCGGTATAAATTTTTTTACGTTGCATATATTGTTCATATCCTATATAAAGAGCTTTATCTTCAAGGCGTTCTTCGGTATATATTATAACAGGGTTAGTTTTACGTGGGATATAATTGATAATACCAGCCGTTTTGAGTTTGTTTATGTATTTATATACATCGTCGATGCTAATATTGGCGCGTTTTGCCAAAGTTTCTTCGCTAATATTTACGTAGCTTGTAAACAATCCCTCGTACGAACGGAGTAGGAGCTTAATAAATCCATCGAATGCAATATTGGCTACCTGAAATTTATAAAGATCGTCGCGCCCAACAAGGAAATGTATTTTGGATGGATTATTCAGTTCGTCGGTAAGTTCAATATAACCTTGCTGTTCGAGTATTTTAAGACTACTATATGCTGTTTGTAGGTTGAGTCGATAGGTAGCTGCAAAATCGTATAGGTCGAAATCGTATGCCATATATTTTCCGCCTCCGTAAGGTATTTGTAAATAATTTCCCAAGGCATTGTATATGTTTTTTATGGTTTTAATGTCCGGAAAATTAGATTCGATACGTTTTTCGACGCTTAAGCGGTCGTTTTTATTATATAGCAGTACTGCATATGCTTTTTGCTCGTCTCTTCCGGCACGTCCAGCTTCCTGGTAGTAACTTTCTAGCGAATCGGGCAAGTCGAAATGAACGACAGCCCTTACGTCGGGTTTATCTATTCCCATCCCAAAGGCATTGGTGGCAACCATTATTCGAGTACGGTTTCGTTGCCATGCTTCTTGCTTAAGGTCTCGGTCGGTAATAGATAGACCTGCATGATAAAAATCGGCAGAAAGATTATTTTTTTTCAAAAAATCGGCTATTTCTGCAGTTTTGTTCCGGTTTCGAACATATACGATACCACTACCCTTGATAGACTGGAATATTTTAACTAATTGGCTTTTTTTATCTTCGGTTTCGCGCACTACATAAACTATATTTTTACGCTCAAAACTTTTTTGCAGAATGTTTTTTTCTTTAAAGCGTAAAGAGATCATAATATCTTCCGCAACCTCTGGAGTAGCTGTTGCGGTAAGAGCAAGTACATTTACGTTAGGAAGTAACTCTCTCAATTGAGCTATTTTCAAATACGATGGTCGAAAGTCGTAGCCCCACATCGAAATACAATGAGCCTCATCGACAGCAATAAGGTTTACTTTCATTTGTTGTATCCGTGAGCGAAATATATCGGTACCTAAACGTTCGGGCGAGCAGTATAAAAATTTATAATCGCCGTACAAGCAATTATCGAGAGCAATATTGATTTCCTCCCAACTTAATCCCGAATAAACAGCAACGGCCTTAATTTGTTTTTGTTTTAATTTTTCTACCTGATCTTTCATTAACGCTATCAGTGGGGTTACAACAATACATAGCCCTTCGTTAAATAAAGCGGGGACTTGATAAGTGATAGATTTTCCCCCTCCCGTTGGTAAAAGTGCAAGGGTATCGCGTTTTTCGAGTACCGATTCGATTATTTCATACTGCAACGGACGGAATTGGCTATAACCCCAGTATTTCTTTAAAATTTTCAGGCACTGTTCTCGTTTAGTATCCATAGCGAATACTTGTTAGGGATTAATCCCATGTACGTTTTGAAATTCTTTCCATTCGGTTATGAAAGATTTACGGCTATGCACTTGTTTCTGTTTTTCGATATAATCGATGAGTCGTTCGACCTGTGACTGGCTTACGCTATAAACTCCATACTCGGTGTGCCAATCGAATGAATGAGCAGGAAAAAGAGCTTCATTAATAACATTTTTGCTTTCGTTGAGAGCCATATCAATAGCATCAGAAATTACCCAATTGGGCGAAGCTTGCAAGAGAAGATGTAGGTGCTCTTTTGAACCATTAATTGCCTCGACTTTAAAATTTTGATTATGAAAGCATTCTTTTACTATTGCAAACAATTGCTTTTCGTTATCGGGCAAGATTAATGGTAGACGGTTGGCAGTACCTATAATGAGATGTAATCGAATATTGTATAAAACTTTGTATTTTTCAGCCATGAAGTAATAGTTGTTAAATAACCATTAATAAAGATTGATAAATTCGTATGTATTACCTACAAAATTGAGAAACTTTTTCAAATCATAATTCGAGATAACTATTGATGCCGTGTTAACATTGGGATGAAAACTAATTTTATGGGCTAATTGTAAGTTTTCATCTAAAAATAAATGGACATGTTTTTCTTTGTCGTTGATAAGAGCAAAAGGTGACACAGAGCCAGGTTTAACACCTAAATATTTTTCCATTCTGGTTTCCGAAGCAAACGAAAGTTTTCCTTGACGGAGCCGCTTTTCGAGCTCATGTATATTAAGTTCGTACCTATGGTCGAAGACTACAAGGTAATGCCGGTTACCTTTGTGATTCCTGAAGAATAAGTTTTTACAATGAATTGCATCTATATCTTTCCAATATTTTTTAGCTTCTTCGATGGTTGGGGCTGGTGGATGCTCGTAATATGTGAAGGGTATTTGCAACTGTTCAAGAATTTTATACAATTCTTTCTGGCCATTCATCGACGAAGTATATTTTTTTATCTATGAGCATATTTAGCTGCAATACTCAGGACCTTTTCGGGGTCTAAAGGTTTTAATAAATATTCCATACAACCAATTTCTTTACTTTTATTCATATACGACTCTAAAGCATAGGCGGTTTGAATTACAATAGGGATATTGGGATAAAGTTGTCGAATTGCTGCAGAGGCCTGAAGTCCACTCATATCTGGTAATTGTATATCCATGAAAATAAGATATACATGAGGTTTCTTTTTGAGTTGGGAAATTGCTTCGGCAGAATTTTCTGCATGAATAATTTCAACGTTTGTTTCGTTAAGAATTTCTTTAATAAGTTGAAAGCAAACGTAATCGTCTTCAACCACTAAAATAGTTTTCCCCGATAGGTCAATAGATTTAGAGGTGTTCATGGGATAAGGTTTATTCGTTTAAGAATTTTGCGAGGTCGTCGAGGTGAATACGCCCTTCGTATATTGCTTTTCCTATGATAATGCCATAGATGCCCGATTTGTCAAGTTCTTCAATTTCGTGTAGGAAGGTAATACCACCGCTTGCAATAATGTTAACGCTCGGAAAGTCGTGATGAAGCCTACGGTATATTTCAATCGACGTGCCCTGTAACATTCCATCTTTACTAATGTCGGTACAAAGCACATATTGTATCCCTTTACTTTCGTATTCGGCAATAAAATCGTCGAGTGGAATATCAGTTACATTTTGCCATCCTCCAATAGCAATTTTCTCGTCGAGGAAGTCAGCAGCTAAAATAAATTTCTCGGCACCGTGTTCTTCTATCCAGTGAGCGAAGAGTTCTTTGTTTTGAACGGCTACGCTTCCAATAGTTGCCTGTTGGGCACCAGCATCGAACACCTTTTGCAGATCTTCGTCAGATTTGATACCGCCTCCAAAATCAATTATCAGGTCTGTTTTCGATGCTATTTTTTCGAGAATGCGGATGTTAACTACATGCTTTGCTTTTGCCCCATCAAGGTCGACTAAATGTATCCGTTTGAAACCATAGTCCTCAAACTCCTTAGCAACTTCGACAGGATCGTCGTTATAAACTTTTTTTTGAGCATAATCGCCTTGAGAGAGTCTAACACATTTTCCTTCAATAATGTCGATAGCGGGTATAATAGTAATCATTTTCCTAAACCTTATGTCTTTGACAAAATTGTTTCAAATATACTAAAGATTTTTTCAGGTATTTTTTAAAAAATTTTCAAGGATAATCTCACCAATATTTCCACTTTTTTCTGGGTGAAACTGGGTAGCATAGAAGTTCTTGTAACGCATTGCCGCACTGAAAGGCTGAATGTATTCAGTTGTGGCAATAGTGTATTCGCATACCTCAACGAAATAACTGTGAACAAAATAAACAAACTGATTTTCAAGCTCGGGTGTAAATAAGGGGCTCTTGACATTATATAGAGCATTCCATCCCATGTGGGGCACCTTAAGCTTTGGCTCAAATTTTTTTACATGTTGAGGGAAAACTCCTATACAAGGTGTTTTATCTTCCTCAGAAAAACTGCATAGCAATTGCTGCCCAAGACAAATTCCAAGAACAGGTTGAGTAAGACTTTTTATTAATTTGTCGAGTTTTCTTTCTCGCAGATATTGCATGGTTATACCAGCCGAACCTACGCCAGGAAAGATGACCTTATCGGCTGCAGTAATTCGTGAAGGTTCATCGGTTATTTCGCACTCAACGCCTAAACGTTGTAGTGCAAATGCAACCGAGCGAATATTTCCAGCATTATATTTAATAATAGCTACCTTCATAGTCGATAAATTATCAATCAAATACTACAGTTTTATTGTTGTATACCAAAATACGATGTTGTAGGTGGTATTTAACAGCTCGCGAAAGTACAATTTTTTCTAAATCTTTGCCTTTCTGAATAAAATCTTCGATGCAGTCTTCGTGGGTTACACGAATAACATCCTGCTCGATGATGGGACCTTCGTCGAGCTCGGTTGTAACGTAGTGACTAGTGGCTCCAATAATTTTTACTCCTCTGCGAAAAGCAGAGTGATAGGGTCGGGCACCAGGGAAAGCTGGTAAAAAGCTATGATGTATATTGATAATTCGATTGGGGTATGAATTGACAAATTTTTCAGATAATATTTGCATGTAACGAGCCAGAATAATAAGGTGTACATTATGATCGGATAATAGCTGCATTTCTTTTTCTTCTTGTGTCAGCTTATTTTCGGCAGTAATGGGAAAATAATAAAATGGCACTTGAAAAGCTTGGCAGTCTTTTTCCAGTTCTCTATGGTTACTAATTATAATGGGTGTTTCGATATTAAGCTCGTTGGATTTATATCTTGCCAACAGATCGTATAGGCAGTGCGATAGTTTTGACACAAAAATGGCTACTTTATGCCGATAGTTGCTGTAAAATATATCCCATGAGATGTTCTGGTATTGAGTGACAATATGTTTGCTAAAATATTCTTTTAATTGTTCGGAGGGGATTGAGAAGTTGGTAAGATCCCACTCGAGTCGCATGCAAAAGATATTTTCCTCTCGGTCGACATGCTGACGTAATTCAATAATATTGCCCTTGTGCTGGCTAAGGAAATTGGTTATATGGGCAATTATACCAGGCTTATCGGTACAGGTCATTAAAAGTATTGCACTTGAAGGCGTCATGCTCTTAATAGTTTATAGTTTACCTTTTGTCGAAGGTATCTCTGTATTAAAAGGATCGCGGTGGATAGCCATTCGAATTGCACGAGCAAAAGCTTTGAAGATCGATTCAATTTTATGGTGCTCGTTTTCACCTTCGGCCTTAATGTTTAGGTTACATAGTGCCGTATCGGAAAAGGATTTAAAGAAATGGTAAAACATTTCGGTAGGAACATCGCCAATTCTCTCGCGCTTGAAAGTTACATCCCAAACCAGCCATGGTCTTCCCCCAAAGTCTATAGCCACCTGCGCTAAACAGTCGTCCATGGGAAGGCAAAACCCATAACGTTGCATACCTGCTTTATTTCCTATTGCTTTGGCAAATGCTTCGCCCAGGGCAAGGGCTGTATCCTCAATTGTATGGTGTTCGTCGACTTCGAGATCGCCTGTAGTTTCAACTTGAAGATCTATCCCTGCATGACGACCAATTTGGGCTATCATATGGTCGAGAAATTTGAGTCCTGTAGATACATCGACAAAGCCTCGACCATCGAGGTTAATTTTAACCATTACCTCTGTTTCGTGTGTTTTTCGGTGAACTGTAATTATTCGATGCGGAAGGGCAATGTGTGCATATATAGCTTCCCAGTCGTTAGTAATTAAGGAACATATGTTGGATAAACCTTTTTGTTCGAGTAGTTCCCACATGTCGTCTTCGCCAATAAGAATGCCTTTACAACCAAGATTTTTTGCAAGCTCGATATCGCTTATACGGTCACCAATAACGTAGCTTTCTTTTAAATCATAATGTCCCGCAAGGTATTTACCAAGCATAGCCGTACCAGGTTTCCGTGTTGGCTTATTATCTTCGGGTCTTGATCGGTCGATATATATTGCATCGAACCAGATGTCTTCGTTGCGAAGTATGGTGAGTAATTTATCTTGTACTTGGTTGAAATTGTCTTCAGGGTAACTCGGTGTCCCCAAACCATCCTGATTACTTACCATTACCATTTCAAAATCCAGATTGTGGCGTATTTGGTAAAGCATTCGAATTACATGAGGTAAAAATTCGAGTTGTTCGAGCGTATCTACCTGTTGAGTATCGGGTGGCTCGACTATAATGGTTCCGTCGCGATCGATAAAGAGGACTTTTTTTCTCATGAGTATGAATTTCCAATATTTATGTTTAGCTAACTATCTATCTTGATTTTCATTTTTTTTAATGCTGATAGGAGCTGTAAATTTTCCTCCTTTGTCCCAACCGTAATCCTTAGGCAGTTGTTACAAAGATGAACGTTTGATCGGTTGCGTACGATAATTTTTTGTTCGACCAGAAACTGATATACAACATTCGCATCCTGAACCTTGACAAGAACAAAATTTGCATCGGTTGGGTATATTCTCTGAACTAAGGGTAAGGTTTGCAATTGTTCAATCAATTCTTGCCTATTTTGTAATATCGTTCTTACCCAGCTGTTTTTTTTCTCAGTGTCTTCTATAGCTTTCAGGATATGCTGTTGGGTTAGCAGGTTAATATTATAAGGATATTTTACTTTATTGAGTAAATGGATAATATCTTTTTGGGCAAATGCCATACCTAACCTGATGGCAGCCAGCCCCCATGCTTTTGAAAAAGTTTGCAGTACGACGAGGTTAGGATAGGTATCTAACTCGTGCAAAAAGCTTTTGTGAGCAGAAAAGTCGATATAGGCTTCGTCAAGAACAACGATACCCTCGAACTGTTGAAGGATCTTTCTTATTTCATGTTCGTCGAGGTAGTTGGCTGTCGGGTTATTGGGTGAACATAGAAAAATAATTTTGGTTGAGGCATTGCAGTTATTTAAAATATTTTGGGCATCTAATTCAAAATTTTCATTTAAAGAAACTGGAATATATTCGACGTTGTTTATTTGAGCTGCAACCTTATACATTCCATAGGTAGGGTCAATAGCAACTACATTATCTTTTGTTGGTTCGCAGAATATGCGTATAATCAAATCGATAGGTTCGTCGCTACCATTGCCCAAAAATATTTGATCGACGGGGATGTTTTTAAGAACCGATATTTTTTCTTTAACTTTAAGCTGAAGCGGATCGGGGTAGCGATTGTAAGGAGAGTTAAAAGGACTTTCGTTTGCATCGAGAAAAACTTCGGCTTCTCCTTTAAATTCGTCGCGTGCACTTGAGTATGGGGTAAGTGACAATATATTTTTTCGTACGAGTTTATCCAAGCTTATCATGGCAGTATTTATTAACAACATATTTAAGACGTAGCGATACGGAATTTTTATGGGCATAAAGTTGTTCCTCTTCTGCCATTTGTTCTATTGTAGAACCAAGGTTAAAAATTCCATAATCGGTTATATGTTGAAACGTGATTTTTTTGACAAAACTATCAAGATTTACACCGCTGTATATTTTAGCAAAACCGTGGGTAGGAAGGGTGTGGTTGGTTCCCGATGCGTAATCGCCTGCACTTTCGGGAGTAAGGTTTCCGATAAATACAGATCCTGCATTCACCACGCGGTCGGCTAGCTCCATAGCATTATGAGTAGCTATAATGAGGTGCTCTGGGGCGTATTCGTTTATGAGTTCAACAATTTCATTTTCGTTTTTCAGAACTATTATTTTACTGTGCTCTAGTGCTTTAGATGCAATTTCTTTTCGAGGAAGAGCTTCAAGCTGTTTTTGAAGTTCGGCTTCAATGGCTGGTATAATATTTTCGTTGGAAGTAACGAGCAGAACTTGACTATCGGGACCATGTTCGGCCTGTGCAAGGAGGTCTGAAGCTACAAAGGAAGGTATAGCAGAATCGTCGGCTACTACAAGTACTTCAGATGGGCCTGCAGGCATGTCGATAGCAACACCATATTGAAGTACTTTTTGTTTTGCAACTGTAACGTATGGATTACCTGGGCCAAATATTTTGTAGACCTTAGGTATACTTTCGGTTCCAAAAGCCATAGCTGCAATAGCTTGAGCCCCTCCTACCTTAAATATATTTTGTATTCCAATGTATTGGGCAGTATACAAAATAGCAGGATGAACTTTACCCTCTTTGTTAGGTGGGGTACAAAGTACTATTTCTTTGCATCCAGCAATTACAGCAGGTACCCCTAGCATAAGAACTGTCGAAAAAAGTGGGGCAGAACCTCCAGGAATGTATAAACCAACACTTTCGATAGCCACGCTTTTTTGCCAGCATTTAACTCCCGGCGTTGTTTCAACAACCTTTGGTTGATTTTTCTGATAATTATGAAACTTCTCGATATTGCTCTTCGCTTGGGTAATGGCTTTTTTTAGCTGATTGTCAATATTTTGACGTGCTTCCTCAAACTCTTCGAGGCTTACTTTTAATGAATTGAGTTCAACTCCGTCGATACTTCGGGTTAAATTAACCAAAGCCGAATCGCCCGATTGTTGGACTTGTTCAAATATACTCTCGACAGTTTTTTCGATACCAGCATAGTCAAGTTCAGGTCTTTTGAGCAATTGAGCCCATTCTTGTTTGCCAGGATAAAGTACTTTATTCATTCCTGAATTTATTTTCAATATTTATACAATCATTTTTTCGATAGGAATAACTAAAATTCCTTGTGCACCCTTTTCTTTTAATTTACCTATAATTTGCCAAAAGTCTTTCTCGGGTACAACCGAGTGAAGAGAGCTCCATCCTTCTTTGGCTAAAGGAACAATAGATGGACTTTTCATTCCAGGAATTAATTCAATTATTTCCTGTATTTTTTCATTTGGGGCATTGAGTAGAATGTATTTATGTTTTTTGGCCTTTTGGACACTTCTGATTCTAAAGATGAGTTCATCGAGAATTTTTTGTTTTTCGATACTAAGCTTTGGTTGAGCAATTAATACAGCCTCGGAACGCATTACTACTTCCACCTCTTTCAAATTATTACTGAAAAGTGTACTTCCCGAGCTGACAATATCAAAAATTGCATCGGCCAATCCAATGCCAGGGGCAATCTCGACTGATCCGCTAATTTCATGTATCTCGGCATTGATATTATTTTCCTTAAGAAATTTAGTTAGGATATGAGGATAGCTCGTTGCGATTCTCTTATTGTTAAAATATTGTAGGTTGGTATATTCGACAGTTTTAGGAACAGCTAACGAAAGCCGGCAGCGCGAAAAGCCAAGACGTTCGGCAATATGAACCGGTTTGTCTTTTTCAACATAAACATTTTCGCCTACTATACCTACATCGGTTACCCCATCGGCTACATATTGTGGAATATCATCGTCGCGCAGATACAAAACCTCAACCGGAAAGTCGGGTGAACTTACCAGTAATCTGCCTTGTCCACCATCAAGACTTACACCGCATTCTTCAAGCAGTTCGATCGATTTTTCGCTCAATCGCCCCGACTTCTGCAGGGCTACTCTTAATTTTTCCATTTCGTTATTTTTTATCTCAGTTGTTTTTTCAAAACTAAAAAAGGTTTGCAGAATTTTGCAAACCTTTTGATATAACTCAGGT
>JAOAFU010000240.1 GCA_026416115.1 Bacteroidales bacterium
AAATTCAAAAACCTTGTAAATAAAGCCGATCGGTTATTTCGTGAGAAACGTTACACTGAAGCCCGTCCTGTATATGTCGAAGCCAGCCAGATAAAAGACGACAAATATGTAAATCAACAGATTGCAGAAATCGATCGTTTACTCGCCCAGCAAAAAGACGACGCAAAAAAATATGCCGATATTTTAGCTCAAGCCGATAAATACTTCGAAACACAGCGTTATCCAATGGCTCGCGAATGGTACAAAAGAGCCCTTAACGTTCGTCCCGATGAAAGTTACCCTGTAAGACAAATTGCCCGCATAGATAGCATTCTCAATAAAGAAACCGAACAAAAAAATAAGCAAAAAATACAAGAACAAACTTTCAATGATTTAATAGCTCAAGGCGACGATGCTTTTTTCGATGATGTATGTGGACAAGCTTTGACTGCATATAAAAAAGCTCTTGAGATAAAGCCAAACGACCCAATCGCTCTGAAGAAATACAAGGAAGCCGAACAGGAATGTAATAAAAAACAAGCACAACAGGCTCAACAACAAGAAACACAGAAAAAATATCAGCAGGCAATCCGGCAAGCCGATAGCCTATACTCCACCAAGCAATTTGATAAAGCTATAGCAGCATACCAAAAGGCTCAAAGTATCTTACCAAACGAGAAATATCCCAAAACTAAAATTGATGAAATAAACCGAGAACTCGAAAAACAAGCCAAAGCAACCGACAATCAGTATAAAGCACTAATTAAACAAGCCGATAAAGCATTTGATGAAGAAGATTATTCGTCAGCCCGTTCAGCATATCAACAAGCTTTAACAATAAAACCAAACGACTCATATGCCACCAGTCGAATTAACGATATTAATAAGATTATAGCCGAACTCCAAAAGATGGAAGCCGAGCGAAAAGCTAACCAACAAAAATACCAATCATTAATTGCTCAAGCCGACCAAGCATTTAAAAACGCTCAGTTCGATCAGGCCTCAACTCTGTATCAGCAGGCACTCGCACTTATACCTTCCGAAAGATACCCAAAAGATAAACTTAAAGAAATAGACCAACTACTTGCCGAACAAGCCAAACAAAAAGAAAAAAATTATCAGGCTAAAATAGAATCGGGCGATAAGAATTTTGCCAGCAAAAATTACAATACAGCTTTGAACGATTATAAAGATGCCTTGCAAATAAAACCTGGTGAAAACTATCCAATTCAACAAATCGAGCTGATCAATAAAATTATTGCCGAGCAACAAAAAGCCGAAGCCGAGAAAAAAGCTAAAGAAGAAAATTATCGAAAAGCAATAACTCGGGCCGATCAGTTATTAAAAAACCAGCAATACGACGAAGCTCTTGTGGCATACAAAGAAGCATTAACCTATCTTCCTGAAGAAACATACCCTTCGACCAAAATTGCAGAAATTAATCAGATTAAACAGCAAAAAGAAAAAGAAGCCAACTACAAAAAAGCTATTCAGAATGCCGATGCTGCATTTGGAAAGAAAAACTATCAGGAGGCAAAGCTTTTTTATCAACAAGCCTTAGCCATTATACCCAACGACCGATATGCTAGCGATCAACTGCAGAAAACCGAAAAAGCTATAAACGATGAACTTAAGGCCCTTGCCGACCAGAAAGCTCGCCAGGATGCTTACGACAAAGCTATTGCCGATGGTGATAAAAATTTTATGCAAAAAAACTATGAGGAGGCCAAGATTTTTTATCAAACAGCCTTATCGATATTCGCCGATAAACCCTATCCCTCTCAACGAATTGCCGAAATTGACCGTATCCTGAAGGAAAAAGAATCACAAAAAAATTACGAAAACCTTATTACCGAAGCCGATAATTTGTATCAGATTAAAAGTTATGAAAATGCCCGTAGCAAATACCAAAGTGCACTAGCCATAAAACCCACAGAAACTTACCCTAAACAAAAAATCAAGGAAATCGATGATTTGCTTGCTAAAATTGCAACAGAGAAAAAACAAAGAGAAGAACTGGAAAAAAAATATCAGGCCGTTATTGGTAAGGCAGACCAGCTCTTCAACCAGGGTAATTACGACCAAGCGGCTAAAGAATACGAAAATGCTCTAACCATACTTCCCGACGAAACATATCCTAAACAAAGGCTTGCCAAAATAAGAGAAATTAAAAATTTATTAGCACAGGAAAGCAAAAAGACAGTTACACAGCAGAAACCAGCCGAAAAAGAGACTGTTTTACCCGATCTAAAATTTAACACCAAAGAAGAAAGAGACAAGTATTTGAAGGAACTATTAGTGAAATATCCTGCAGGTATCACTTGCGAGATATACAAGGAAAAATACAGAAAAATTACTCGTTATGTCGTTGTTCGTGAAAACGAAGCAAACGATTATCGTAAAATTGAATACAAATGGGGGGTAGAATATTTCCGTAACGACAAACCAATTACCGACCTCTATTTCCAAAGCCAAATTAAACCAAGGGAAGGTGAATACTTTGTTACGGTAGAAATGTAGAATTCATTATTTTTACCAAAAAACAAATGAATAAAAATGGCTTTATACCAGAAGGGTACGTCAGATATGTATTGATATTTCTATTGTTTTTGTTAGTAAATGCCTGTACACATACCCCTTCCTCATATCAAAGCTCAACCTTAACTGATACCGTATCCATTCGATATGCAAAGGGCTTTAGAATAATTCGGACTGAGTATGGGTTTATAGCAGAAGTTTTCAACCCATGGCAACAAGCACAAAATATTACTTTCAAGTACAAGTTAACTCGTAAAAATACATTCGATTCAAGTTCGCACATTCGCAACACAATAAACATTGACATCCCTGTAAGTAAAATTGTTTGTTTGTCGAGCACACACGTTGGCTTTGTCGATGTATTAGGTAAAACATCAACGATTAAAGGAATTTCGGGTATAAATAATGTTTATAATCCAGCAATCATACGAAGTTGCGAGCAGGGTAACATCTTCGAAGCAGGTTACGAGAATAATCTTAATTATGAAAAAATCATTAAAACAAAGCCCGATGTGGTTTTTGCATATGGAATTGGATCGGAGTCGAGTGGTTATTTTGTAAAACTTGAAGAATTGGGTATTCCGGTTGTTCTTGTTGGTGAATACCTTGAACAACACCCTTTAGCTCGAACCGAATGGTTAAAATTTTTTGGTGTCTTTTTCGATCAGCTTGAGTTGGCAGAAAAAATCTTTAGACAAACCGATAGTCTTTATCATTTTTGGCAAAAAAAAGGACAAACATATACATTTCGACCCGTTGTAATGACTGCACTTCCATGGAATGGCAACTGGTATATTTCGGGGGCCAAAACATACATGGCTCAGCTTATTAAAGACGCTGGCGGTAAATACGCGTGGGATGATTTACAAAATAACATCAGTATTCCTATAGATATAGAAACTGTTTTTCAACGATGCCGAAATGCCGATTATTGGATTAACATCGGACAAGCAACTAACAAAACCGAAATACTCAATACCGATCGCCGGCTCTCGTTATTTCGTCCTTTTCAAACAGGCAATTTATACAATAATATTGCGCGTGTAAGTCATAAAGGTGGTAACGACTATTGGGAATCGGGAGCCATTAAACCACATCTAATCCTTTCGGATATGGTAAAAATTTTTCATCCAGGTGATTCGCAAAGTGATTCACTTTATTTTTTTGTTAAACTCAAGTGAGCAATGGATTCTCAATAAGCTCAAAATGTGAGTAATTCAAATTACTTGTCTCAAATTTTGAAAATATTTAGGTCGAAAATAATCAAACATTCAACAACAAAACTGGTTTAGACGTTTTAATATTACTAAATTTACAATACTTATATTTGACCGTTTAAAACGATATATACCTACATTCTGGCGATTTAACTATCAAATATCAAATTTTGATCGATACCTATTAAGGAAAAAATATACCTTTGAGCTCAAAACTGAATGAAAATGCTGTTTGATCAACGAATAGTCATATTGTTATCTTTCATCACTGCAATTATCATAGTTTATACCTCGATCCCTACAATTGTTAAAGTGGCTAATGCAAAACGATTAACCGACGAACCAGGAAAGCGAAAAGCTCACACCACAAGTGTACCTACCCTGGGAGGAATAGCCATTTTTACAGGAATATTAATACCCTTTAGTCTTTTCACTTACTTTTTCCGTCATTTCGAATTCCAATATATTATTGCAGCTTCGCTCATCCTTTTTTTTGTGGGAGTCAAAGATGACATTTTAGTGACTGCCCCTTTTAAAAAAATGATGGGACAAATTACTGCTTCACTTATTATCATTGTACTGGGCGACTTCAGGTTTACCTCGCTTCATGGTTTCTACGGGATATACCATATCCCTTATTGGGCAAGCGTTTCTTTAACCCTGTTCGTATTCTTGGCCATCATTAATGGATTCAACTTAATCGACGGAATCGATGGTTTGGCCTCGGGTGTTGGAATTGTTGCCTCTGTGTTTTTTGGTACTTGGTTTTTCCTAACCGGCACAACCGCTTATGCCATATTATCTGCTGCTGTAATAGGCTCTTTAGTAACTTTTTTCGGTTTCAATGTATTTGGAAGAAAAAACAAAATTTTTATGGGCGATACAGGGTCTTTAATTATAGGACTCTTTATGGCTGTTTTTGCTGTCAAATTTAATGAAATGAATACCGATCCTAATATACCGTACTTTATTCATGCAGCCCCTGCAGTATCATTTGGAATACTAATAGTTCCCTTGTTCGACACATTAAGGGTTATGATTATCCGCATTATTAAAAGGCGTTCGCTTTTTAAACCCGATAAAAACCACGTTCACCACAAATTACTTTCAATGGGATTTTCGCATTTTCATTCTACCCTTCTTATTCTTTTTGTAAATATCATAATCGGACTTACTGTTATTTTTCTTAATCATTGGGGTATAATTGACCTGGGAATGCTAATCTTTATAATGGCTATAGTATTTTCAATTCTGCCTGAGATAGTCTTTTTTATTAAGCACAATCGTCTGCTTAGACAATAAATTTATGCTAAAATTTCTGTTGAAAATAGGATGGTTTTGTACGCTTGCGCCAATTTCAATTTTCAGTTTAAATGGACAATACTTTAGCCCTTTCTCAAAGGAACAAAGAATTGAAGCAGAACTTTCTCTTCTTCATAAAAAATCTTATCATTCTGCTTTTGCCCCGACGACACTGTTACCCGATTCAAATCATATCTCATTCCGGCTCTACCCCTTATTAAACGGAAACTCTGGATTTTCTACCTCCCAAAAATTGATTTATTGCTTTTCACCAGGATTTTATTCCTATATTCCGTTAGGAAAAAAGGCCTACAGCTGGATAATGGCTGCCATAAACTATGAAAAATATCCTTACTTGCTTTCGGCCTCAATTGATACCAATCAGATTCTTCCCGAAGGAAATAAAGCAATTATCACTAGCAATGATGCTTATCTTAAAGCTATTTTTTTGGGCGAAATTGGTTATATGCCATTGAAATACATCCAACTAAATGGTGGATATGGGAAAAAACATTGGGGCGATGGATACCGTTCGCTATGGCTATCTGACTATTCGGCATACTACCCGTATGTTCAACTTAAAGTCAATTTTTGGAGAATTGAATACCATATTCTTTGGGCATATCTGAGAGATATTGATACACAAGCAAAAAATACGACGTTTCTCGATAAATATGGAGTTTTTCATTTTTTTGATTTTAAGCCCAGTTCACGTTTGTCTTTTGGTTTTTTCGAATCAATTATCTGGTGGAGTAACGATGCAAATACACACAGAGGTATCGACCCTTCGTACCTTAATCCTGTAATTTTTTTTCGACCAGTTGAATATGCAATGCATTCGCCCGATAATGCTAACCTTGGCCTACATGGCACTTTACGCTTGTGGAAAAAAACCATTTTATACCAACAACTTTTCATCGACGATCTTAGTATCAAAAAAATAATCGATCAACCTCAATGGTGGGGTAATAAATATGGTATTTTAGCAGGTGTCAAATTTTATCAGCTTATGGGAATTCCCGGGCTTTATGTACAGATCGAGTATAGCCGGGTGCGCCCATTTACCTATTCTCATAGTTCATCGGCTTTGAATTACGGAACTAATTATCAACCTTTGGGACACCCGTTAGGAGCTAACTTTTATGAGTATCTTACCGTTCTTAGATATCGTAAAGGTTCCTGGTCGATTCTTTCTAAATGTTCCTGGGCAGTACAAGGGCGCGATACATCAACTTTCAAAAATATTGGACAAAATATTTATCGCTCGTACCTTCAACGATCGACAATAAATAACGAAGCCCCGTTCCTTCAGGGTCAAAAACACCATCTTTTTTTTGGCGAATTACGTATTTACCGCTCTTTATCACAGAAATTTCCTCTTAAAGGTTTTATAGGCACTCATTATACCTACGACAAAACAGCCATTGGTTCAACTAAGGAATTGGTATTTCGTATAGGGATAACTGCAAACTTCTTTAACGACGAAAGAGATTATCGATGACGAAGATCGGCAACATATTAAAATATGATTTACAGGGCATTAAGTGTTCTAAAGGCAGTAGTTGCAAGATAATGCTATTAATAATCTTGCTGCAATATTCGGTTGCCTCTTTTACACAAGTATTTATCCCTCTCGATCGAATATCGAACCTAAAAACTGAACAAGCTATTTATGTCCAAAGGGGTAGTCTTTCTACTTTTCTTAAACCTTTTGATTTCGAAAGATATGAAAATTACTTTATTTCGAACGATTCCCTTCGTCACTCAAAACAGCATTCGTGGCTTATTCGAAAACTCTTTTTCGAACCATACCTCACTATCGACTCGCAAGATTTCAAGCTGATTGCAAACCCTTTATTCGATTTTAGCTATGGTAGCATCTCCGATAATACTTTGCCATATTATAACAATATACGCGGGGCAATAATCGGTGGCCATTTATCGCGAAAACTCTTCTTTGAATCGTGGGTTGCCGAATGCCAGTCGAGATGGCCATTATACATAACCGACTACGTTCATAGCTCCAATGTCTCTCCAGGCATGGGACAAGCAAGACGTTTTGGCAATGACGGATTCGACTATGCTATAGCGCAGGGAAATATTGCATTTCCTGTGGGACGTAGGCTTAAAAGTTTTTTGGGCACTGGAAAGTTTTTTGCAGGCGACGGATACCGTTCGCTCCTGCTCTCGGATGTTGGTTTCAACTACCCCTACCTACTTGTGCAGTACCATTATGGTAATTGGTACCTATCGCACATTTATGCAACTACCATGAGCGATACGTTGCCCAAAACAGATTACGGCCTAAGGGAAAAGCGCTTAAACTCTTTTGGGATCATATCTTTTATTCCCAATCCTCGTATCGAGCTTTCTCTATTCGAAGGATATGTTTTTCGATATCCTAACTCGAAAAAGCGAGTAGGCTTTAATTCTCTATTTTTAAATCCTTTTCCGCTTTTAAACTTAACCAGCAACGATTCGGCCTATAGCTCAATAGTAGGAATGAATATCCGTCTAAATATACTCAAAACGCTTATTTTTTATCAACAGGTAGCCTTAAGCAATTTACATTATCTTAGCCTTAATAAAGAAAATATTGGGATTCAAACAGGAATTAAGTGGTACAATGCATTTTCAATTCGAAATCTTTTTCTTCTAGGGGAATGGAACTTTGCCGGCACAAAAGCATACACTTCTTATGACTCTTTGTTGGCCTATTCTCATTTCAATCAACCACTCGCACATATTCAAGGTAACAATTTCGACGAAAAAATTGCATTTATGTCTTACTCGATAGGCCGACTTTCATCAACAGTTCATGGCGTATGGACATCGTATGGACAAAAAAATATGGGATTGCTAAAATCAAAAAGTCGGTTTGTTAAAAAAATATATTATGCTACGCCATTTATAGGCGAGGGAGCCTATACATCGACCCAATATGTTGCTTTTTCGTTGAGCTATAAGATTAACCCCAAAGCACATCAAAATATTGAAATTGGTTATATTTCACGACAATCGACTGTTGCTACTTTAAAATTGCATTCCGAGATATTCTACCTTTCTTTTAAAGTGAATTGGTTCAATACCTATTTCGACTTTTAATACATTTTAGATTACAACCTAATAAACACTATACAATCATACTTTTTTTGATATTCTGAAGTAGAAAACGGTCTATATGCAAATTTGAATAAAACAAATTTGCCATCAAGCAAAAGTTCTTACAAAAGGGATAAAATAAATTTCGTATTTTTATCGAATAATTGAATTATCGGGCAATGCCATGTATCGGTTTATTTTTCATGTGGGTCAGTATTTTATTTTTTTAAGTAGAGTATTTGTTAAACCTGAAAGGTGGAATATTTATATTCGACAAACAATAAGGGAAATTGACAAAATAGGCATTCGTTCGATTGGAATTGTAACCCTGATATCGGTTTTCATTGGGGCTGTGCTAACCATACAAGCTGTATATAATGTAAAAACCCCCATTTTACCTAACTATATTATTGCTTTTGCCGTAAGAGACTCTTTGCTTCTCGAATTTTCATCTACTATCATTGGGCTTATACTAGCAGGGAAAGTGGGCTCAAATATTGCTTCAGAAATTGGCACCATGCGAATTACAGAGCAAATTGACGCATTGGAGATGATGGGAGTCAATTCGGCTAGTTTTGTTACCTTACCCAAAATAATTGCTGCTATTTTGTTTAATCCAGTTCTTATGATTCTAAGCAACATCGTTGGAATAATTGGAGGATGGGTAGCTGGATTTACAACCGGAATAATTGCTTCTGACGAATTCATTTATGGTTTGCAGTACAACTTCCAGCCCTATTATGTCACCTATGCTACTATTAAAACATTGGTATTTGCATTTTTAATAACGTCCATTTCTTCTTATTTTGGATACTATGCTAAGGGAGGCTCGGTAGAAGTTGGTAATGCAAGCACTCAGGCAACCGTTTATGGTAGCGTATTTGTACTGTTTTTCAACCTGGTTTTAACCCAATTACTGTTGGTATGATCGAAGTGCGCAATTTATCGAAATACTTTGGCGAAAAGCAGGTTCTTTCTAATATAAACGTAACCTTCCATAAGGGGATTACAAATCTTGTAATTGGTCAGAGCGGTTCGGGGAAAACAGTGTTGTTAAAGTGCCTAGTAGGATTGCTGATACCCGAAGAAGGTCAAATTTTGTACGAAGGAGTGGATTTTATCTCGTTAAGCGAAAAAGAAAAAAGAGAAATTCGAAAAACCATTGGCATGCTGTTTCAGGGAAGCGCCTTATTTGATTCAATGACAGTTGAAGAAAATATACGTTTCCCTCTCGATTTGTTTACCCAAATGACGGAAACCGAAAAAAAAGAACGAGTTAATTTTTGCTTGCAACGAGTAAATCTACATAATGTAAATAAACTTTACCCTGCCGAATTGAGTGGTGGCATGCAAAAAAGAGTGGGTATTGCTCGTGCCATTGCTCTAAATCCACTTTATCTTTTCTGCGACGAGCCTAATTCGGGTCTCGACCCAAAGACAGCTATACTCATCGACGAGCTTATAAGAGAAATTACCGAGGAGTATGGTATAACCACTATAATTAACACACACGATATGAATTCTGTGATGCGACTGGGAAAAAACATTATCTTTCTTACCGAAGGCAAAATAGCATGGCAGGGAAATAATCAACAAATTTTAGATGCAGAAAATGAAAAACTAAAAGATTTTGTTTTCGCTAACACACTTTTACAACGCAAACCTTAATTACATACCAAACCAGGCTTTAACTTTATCTTTTAAAGTGCGTGGTGTATCTTCATCCTGATAATAATCGCTACCATAAGCATAATAACTATAGCCATAGGTATAATGATAGGAGGTATATCCGTATCGCGATGCATAATATGACGAATAACCATAATATCCAGGTACTTTAACATCGTTGATTAGCAAAAATACGCGCTTAAGCTGTGATCGTTCGGCAAGCTCATCGGCGAGCTCAACCACATCTTTTGTTGAATAGTTATACCTTGCAATGTATAAGGTAGCGTCGGCATACTCAGAGAGAATAACAGCATCGGCCACAATAGCAATTGGGGGCGAATCGATAATGATGTAATCGAATCTTTCTTTAACCAAGTCAATCAGTTCACGCATCTTTTCGGTCTCTAATAGTTCGGCTGGATTAGGAGGCACTGGTCCCGTTGGAAGTAAAAATAGGTGGTTAATATTTGTGGCCAAAATAATTTCATCGAGCGATACCTGATTAATTAAGAAATTACTTATGCCCGTAGTATTTGGCAAATCAAAGTAGCGATGAAGTTTTGGTTTTCTGAGGTCGAACGAAGCTAGTAAGGTCTTTTTACCCGACATGGCTAAAATAGTAGAAAGATTAACTGCACAAAATGTCTTTCCTTCCCCGCTAATGGTAGAAGTTATAAGTATAATTTTTTCCGATTTGTCGCGAAGTAAATAATTCAAATTCGAACGTAAACCTCTGAACGACTCAGCAAGAGCAGAACGAGGAAATTCAAAAACAGGTATATCAGATTCCTTGTTGTTGTGTCCAACTGCGCCAATAAAATTGGCCTTTTTAAGTCGGCTCACAATACGCAAGTCGGTAATCTTGTTGTTTAAAAACTCCATCAAAAGAATGATTGCAAGTGGAACCGCTAAACCCAAAACTAACGAGAGGGTATAAACTCTTGACCTATTGGGCTTAATCATTACTGCATTTTCGACTCGAGCTATATCGAGAATTTTACTGTCGGCAACATTAGAAGCTTTAGTTATCCCAGCTTCGGCTCGTTTCTGTAGTAGAAATGAAAAAATATTATTATTTATATCGTATTCGCGCTGGATGGCCATTAGTCTTCTCTCAACTGGAGGCAAGTCGAAAAGTTTTTTCTCTTCGTTAACTATCGCGTCTTGTGTAACCCGTTGAGAATAATTCAAAGTGTTTTCGATCTCATTCAAACTCTCGAGCAGAATTTTTCGTGCTGCTTCAATTTTGGTTTCAAGGATTTTATAATTAGGACTTTTTTCGGTTTGAGAAACATCCATTAACGCTCTTTCGTTGTACAGCGAGACCAAATTATTGATGGCCGCAGAAAAAATGGGATCATTGATATCAAATGTCGAAGGAGCTATTACATCCTTAAAATCGCCTTTTCGTTCAAGATAGTTACGAATATATTTGCAATAACGAAGCTTAAGTTCATTGACAAACTTGGTGGTTTGAAGTTCATTCAACCGCGAAGTAGAAAAACTCTCTTCGACCTTAATATCGAATATCTTGTTTTCATTTCGAAATTCCTGAAGACGTTTTTCAATTTTCGATAAGCTATCAGATACCTGGGCTAGTTGAAAGTCAATAAATTTAATCACATTTTCCGATGCCTTATTTTTTTCCTCAAGATTAGTGCGAATATATACTTGGGCTAGTTTATTCAAATAGTCTACCTCTTTTTCGGGAATAGGTCCTGTTGTTGCAAGCGTGATGACCGAACTTTTTTTATCATCGATCGAAATTTGCAATTTATGCTGATATACCCTAACCAACTGTTTAATATCGTTGACAAAAAAGAAAAATTTTATCCGTTGTTCAATAATTTTAGGGTTTACTAATTCGTCATTTTCCTTAACAATTTTAAAGTTGAAATTCTCGTTCGAAAAAGTCTCTCCAAAACGAATTACCTTGCGCACACGCTGCGGATCGTTTATCTCAATTAAGATTTCATGTTCGTTAAGAAACGTAAGATAAACTGGTGCGTAAGGTATATTGGTTTTTGTTGTATCGATAATTACCTTGAAAAAAGGTTTATATATTTTCGTTTCTTTTACACGACCTACTAAAACATACGAAACATCAAAATCGAGCTCGGACAGCGTTTTAAGCGTTAAAGTGTAAGATTTAAGCGTATTAATTTCGTTCTGCATATTTCTCTGGCTCACAGCCTGTCCGGCAAATGGATAAATAAGTGATATTCCACGCGGATCATCGTTAATTACCAATGTAGTACTTACCTTATAAATGGGCTCTGAATAACGGATAATCAGATATCCAATAGTAAAAGCAATAACCAACGAAATAATAAAAAATGGCCAGTTCATTATGACCTTAAACAGGTATCTTTTTATGTTAAATGCTGGTTCTTCCTGTGAATAAAATTCCTTTTCGTCGTATGCCATAAGGTTTTACTTGCTTAGGGTTTTGATAAGAAAATATACGCTGGTAACGGC
Source organism: Bacteroidales bacterium (assembly GCA_026416115.1). Lineage (GTDB taxonomy): Bacteria > Bacteroidota > Bacteroidia > Bacteroidales > DTGW01 > JAKPGM01. Next base: position 12,285 of record JAOAFU010000240.1, read on the forward strand.
TGTAATTGACGAAATAAATAGCGAAAGCTCGGATAATGAAATCCTTAATGCTGCCGCTTTAGTAGGTTCTACGTAAATAATGTCGTTTGGCTGGACATAAAACAAAGGTGAACGTAGTAAATTTTTATCGGTTAAATCGACTCGGTAGGTTCTCATTCCCTGCGGAGTGGTTCGCAAAATGAGCACATTATGCTTATTTCCAGTTTTTTGCACATCTCCTCCCAAAGCTAGCACCTCCAAGATATTTGCCCTATCGGCTAAAATAGTATGTTGTCCTGAACCTATTTCGCCTAAAAGGGTAACTTTAAAACTTAACAACCTTACTTTTACTTCGGCATCAGAGACATATTCGCGCGCTCGCTGCCTTAGCAGATCCTCGACATCTCTCAATGTGAGTCCCGCCACATTTAATTCTCCTATAATAGGCATTTTTATATTTCCCAACTCATTGACAGGATAGCCAGATAAATAATACGAACCCGATGAACCAAGACCCGAAGAAATGTTTCCTGCCTGAAAACCTTGATTAAACATTTCTTCGGCTTTCGGGTCAAGCGAACTCATAATTCTGATGTATAGTACATCAAAAGGCTGTAATTTGTAAAAACTGTAAGTGGTTTGAATTAACGAATCAGACACACTCTGGCCAATCCCCCGCAAATAGGTAATGTCTCGATGACGTGTGCAGGAAAAAAACAAAATTGTAGCAAGAATGATAAGAAACCCTATCTTTCTGTTCATGAAATATGAATTTTGAGTCTTGCAATATTTTCTTTGATCATAAATTTAGGACAAAATGTCGAAATGTTATTCTTTGAAATTAACTAAAACATACAATTGTTTTCAAACCTGTAAATATAATCGAAAAATACTTAACTTTTGGCTAAAATTAAGATTTGCTTTATCAAAGCAACATCAATCGCTAAACAGGATTCGTATACTATTTGTTTATTCCTCCAACAATTATCTTTCCGATAGCATTGTTTTTTTTGGGCGAACAATGTCATGAAATGTAAATGATTTCCCAATCATAACTTAAAAAAAAAGATACTTTCTGCAAGTAAATCTTAGTTTGTTCTCGATGTCCAAAATCATGTTTAAGCAAAATCCGAATTATTTATACCTTTACAACGGCTACATGAATAAAGGTTGCCAATAAAAGTAAATCATATGAAAGAAGAAAACTGGGATCTTGTAATTCGACCACGGCGTAGCATTTTTCAGATAGATTTTAAAGCAATTTGGGAATACCGAGATTTGCTTACTATGTTTGTAAGGCGCGATATAGTTGTAGTTTATAAACAAACCATTTTAGGTCCTCTGTGGTTTTTTGTACAACCTATACTTACCACTTTGATTTATATTCTTGTTTTTGGTCGCATTGCAGGTATATCAACCGATGGAGTGCCCATGATATTATTTTACCTTTCGGGTGTTATTATGTGGAATTACTTTTCCGAATGTTTTAACATCACAGCAAAAACTTTTACTGAAAATGCCGGTATTTTTGGCAAAGTATATTTTCCAAGGCTGATTATGCCTTTATCTAAAGTCATTTCGGGCTTAATTAAGTTTGGAATCCAGTTTATGCTTTTTCTGCTAATTTATCTCTATTATCTTTTATACGAAGGTTCAGTAAGGCCTAACATTAACCTTGTACTCGTGCCTTATCTTGTTATTCTAATGGCTTTACTTGGTTTAGGTTTTGGCATTATTTTCACTTCTCTTACCACAAAATATCGTGATCTAAATTTCCTTATTGCTTTCGGAGTACAGCTGCTCATGTATGCAACACCGGTAATTTATCCTGTTTCGGCAATACCCGAAAAATATAAGTTGTATATTCTGGCTAATCCGATGACACCAATTATTGAAGCGTTTAAAAATGCTTTTCTTGGTTCAGGCTTTTGCAGCTTTGGGGGGTTAATCTATGCAACAATATTTACTGCAATAGTTTTTCTTTTAGGTGTTTTAATTTTTAACAAAACCGAACAAAATTTCATCGATACTGTCTGATCAGACACAAGACTAAATACTCGCACCTGCGACAATAAAATAAAACAAATGCTAACTGATCATTTAGATCAAATGTAAAAAAATCTACAACGAAGCATTACAAAATAAGCATGGCATCGCCATATGTTCCAAAGCGATACTTCTCTTTCACTGCTATTTTGTAAGCTTTCATCAATAAATCGTAACCAGTAAAAGAGGATGTCATGATAAGCAATGACGATAAGGGTAAGTGAAAGTTTGTAACCATAGCATTTGGAACCATTACTTCATAAGGGGGGAATATAAACTTATTGGTCCATCCATCGTACGATTTAAGCATACCCGAGGTAGTAACAGAACTTTCAAGCGCACGTAACACTGAGATTCCAACAGCACAAATACGACTTTTCCTTTCTTTGGCTTCATTCACAATTCTTACCACTTCATCGGTGATGATCATTCGTTCCGAATCCATTTTATGTTTGGTAAGATCCTCTACATCGATATTTCTAAAATTACCAAGTCCTACATGAAGGGTAATAAAACCAAATTCAATCCCTTTAATCTCGAGCCGTTTAATGAGCTCTCGACTAAAATGAAGACCTGCCGTTGGAGCTGCAACCGCACCTTCGTGCTGGGCAAATACTGTCTGATAACGTTCTCTGTCTTCGGGTTCAACTTTTCGCTTAATAAACTTGGGTAAAGGGGTTTCGCCTAATCGGTAAAGAGTTTCCTTGAAAGTATCATAATCTCCATCGAAAAGAAAACGTAAAGTTCTTCCACGCGAGGTAGTGTTATCGATAACCTCGGCAACCAACAGATCATCTTCTCCAAAATACAGCTTATTGCCAATACGAATTTTACGGGCAGGATCAACTAAAACATCCCACAATCGCTGCTCTCTATTTAACTCTCGTAAAAGAAAAACCTCAATTTCGGCACCCGTTTTTTCTTTATTTCCATATAAACGTGCAGGAAACACTTTGGTGTTATTAAATACCATTACGTCTCCCTCGTCGAAATACTGAATAATCTCTTTAAATATTTTATGTTCTATCTCTCCCGTTTCGCGGTGCACAACCATTAAACGAGACTCATCACGATTGGGAGCCGGGTACTTCGCAATAAGTTCAGCTGGCAATGAAAATTTATAATTAGACAATTTCATCTTATATGGTTTTTATTTTACGTCTCTCAATTTATATGTAATTGATAATCATAAATTTAAATACTATTCTTTGACAATAGGAAAAGGTTGCAAATTTAATAAAATTTCATCGAATTGTTCTAATGAAATTGCATCTTTCAAACTATATTCTCCTGATTTTGTACGTCTTAACGCTTTAAGATATCCGCCGCATCCCAATGCTTTACCCAAATCATGTGCCAAACTCCGTATATATGTACCTTTACTACAGTAAATTCTCAAATGCAACTCTTCATTATGAAACGAAAGCAATTCTAGTTCATATATTTTAATTCTTTGAGATGGCAACTGCATGTCTTTACCTTTTCGTGCAATTTTATATGCTCGCTTTCCTCCAATCATTTTGGCCGAGAATAATGGTGGAACCTGGTCTACCTCGCCAATAAAAGTCTTTAAGGTTTCTTCTACAAGTTCTAAAGATACATGCTCGGTAGAAAATTCAGCATCAAATTCAGTTTCAAGGTCATACGAAGGAGTTGTATGTCCAAGTCCTACCACAGCCAGATATTCCTTATCTGAGGCCTGTAACTGTTCGATTGTTTTTGTTTTCTTCCCTGTGCATATAACCAAAAGACCAGTTGCTAGAGGATCGAGGGTACCCGCATGACCAACCTTAATATTGGAAATCCCTAATCTCTTCCTAATAAGCGATCTTACCTTATTGACAACATCAAACGACGACCATCGCAATGGCTTATCTATCAACAATATTGTCCCTTCTGTCAGTTCTTGGGCTGTCATACTTTGGCTGCTCTAAAAATGTAACTGTAAACCCAATGCCAACATCACAAGTATAGCTATGCCTACAATTATGCGGTAATAGCCAAAAACCTTGAATCCATGACGGGTAAGAAAGGTAATAAAACCTTTTATTGCAATCATGGCAACGATAAAAGCCACAAAATTACCAATAAGCAATAATTTAATTTCGTGATAGGATAGGTTTATTCCACTGTGATAATAATCGAAAAGTTTCTTTGTAGTTGCGGCTAACATAGTGGGGACAGCAAGAAAAAAAGAAAACTCTGCAGCAGCTTTTCGCGTCAAACGCTGGGTAAGTCCCCCGATAATAGTTGCAGCCGAACGCGATACACCGGGAATCATGGCAATACATTGAAATAAACCGATAATAAAAGATTTTTTATAACTTGGAACCGATTCGTTTACGGCTTTTTTTTCATCGAACAGGTTATCAACATACAGGAAAAAAACTCCTCCTACAATTAACATGATGGCTACAACCAAAGCATTCTCGAGCAACTGGTCTATTAAATCGGAAAAAATAATACCAAAAATTGCAGCTGGTATAAAACCAATAAACAATTTAAAATAAAAACTAATTGATTGTATAAATCTCCGCCAATAAAGGAAAACAACAGATAAAATGGCCCCAAATTGGATGGCCACGGTAAAAAGCTTTGTAAAGTCGTGATGTGCAATTCCCAGCAGCGTAGATGTAGCAACCATATGTCCAGTGGAAGAAACAGGTAAAAATTCAGTAATACCCTCAACTACTGCTAAAATAATGGCTTCAATTAAATTCATTCTAACGTATGGATTAATTTTAAGATAAACCTTGAATTTTAATTCGATGCAAATATACAACCGTATTTACCGAAATGTTTGTGTAAGTATGAAAAACTTTACTTTTTTTCAGCGAAAAAATGCAGTTACCTCAATTTAAAAAGATAAACCCCATAAGTGAATGCAAGCTTCCGACACGTTGTTGCAAAAAATGGCATTGACAACCGTTTAATACTCTTATGCTTGAGGTTTATTAAAAAAATGTATCCAAATTGCCCAAAGTATAAAGGTAACAGCATATACTGGATAGGTATAAAGGTCGTGGATATTAAAAGGAAGTCCGTACTGCCCCTGGTGATGTATCAAATACACCATAATGAGTCCGATGCGTAATACATTCATTAAAAAAATTACAAGTAAGCCGCCCGTTATGAATAATAATTTATATCTCCCATTTAATATTGCAATAAAACTTGCATAAATTATCATGAGTTCAATTCCTGCGCATGTGTCGCTAAAAAAAATTGCAGCTTCATGTGTATAAATGTATCTGCCCGAGAGGTAAGTTGTATAACCCATCAGCGCAAGCAATGCCTGTGCACACCACAAAACAGCCTTTGAAACCCAAGATACCAAGGGGACTGACTCAGTATAGGTAATCCATTGAACAACGATTAGTAATATGGCCAATAATAATAAATTACGAATTATTCTCTTTAGTGTTATGGCAGATACTTTAAGTTTCGAAAGAATCAATCGCTTAAGCGAATAATTTTTTTTCCACCAAATCAGGTAAAAAAACAAAAGTCCAAAATTTAGTAACGCTATTAACGTTCCATTCCAAAGATGCATCGAATAGTTTTCAAAATGTATTTCGGCAAAAGAAAGTAATAGCCATCGACCAATATTAAAACATATGAAAAAAACGATACCCGATAACGCTATAATTAAACGCTTGTCGAGGGATATTCGAAAAAAAATAGCTCCGAGCAAGAACAAAATGGTTTGCCAAAAAGCCATAAAGCGGGTATCGAGTTGTGTGTGACTAAGAAAAATATTCAACAAAACTTGTTGGCTTAACCCAAGCCATTCTCCAACTGTTGAACTACCTTGTTTTATCAAATGGGCATATGTATTAACAAATGCAGTATCACCAGAAAGAAACAACTGTCTGATTATTGGATAAACGGGTAGAAGAACTAATAAAGCAATTACATAATTACTCAGAGGTAAATAAAAATTGTAAGCCTGTCGGAACTTAGTGAGAGTACTCATATTTTTCAGAAACTTCTGAAAGTTAAATTATTTTTTACTCTTTTGCCAAAAGTTCGTTTTTACTGTACTGAATTAATAGGAAAAACTTTAAAATGTATGGCTCGCCAAAGGAGCAAAAAAAGAGACATGCATATAAAAAGTAATAAAAATTTGTATGAGAATTTAACCGTTTTTACCGAATGCAGTAATGGTGCATAAATAAAATGGAAAGGAAACACCGCAACAAATTGTAAAATTAACATTAGCCAAAAAAGACGCATAAAAAGTGTGTTATTGGGCAAACCTGTAACGATAAAAATAATCATTAGAGTAAGGGCTGGAGCAAAAACAGTATACCATTTGAAGAGAAAGGAATAGTAGGGTCTTCTTTGCTGCCGCTCATCAAACATTAGGGTTTCAACTTGTCGTCTGATGACAATTCCATTTGCAAGCATTACTAAAGCAGATAAAATAATTAGAGCTATTCTCAGCCAATCGGGAAAATACAGCCAATCGGGTACATATCCAAAATCTTTTACCAAAGGAATACCCACAAATAAAGCGCCGAAAAAATAATGAACGCCCAACGCATTGAGCCAGATAAGCAAGAGATTTGCAGAATACGAAAGCGTTATATGTTTTCGAAAAAAAATAAGTCGAGCTACAATGATCGAAACCATTGCAACAAATGGTGTTGAGGAATATATTAATGAAACCGAAGTCTGAGTCCAAAGGAAAGAATGATCGAGAATGGGAAAAATAAGCTGAAAGCGATGAAATTTTGTTGGTATATCAAAAAAAGATGCTACAATATGAACGAGCATTTGAGAGGGGAGGTAAATTATGAGAAATGCAAAAAGTAACGATACAAGAGAAATTAAATAAACCCTTAAATGAGTATTCAACGCATTATTTTCATCGCCCATTTTCTGAAATCATATTTTTCTGAACTAACCATTTTCTGCGATGATGAAAAACAAGATAGGTAATACCTGCAATTACCAAAATAAAAAGAGCATCGGTATCGAGTGGTACCTCAGTAATAGGATTACCTCCGCCCCCTCCACCAGGGGGTGGTGGAGGCCCCCCGGCAAAAGCATTTGGTAAAGCCTGTGGACCTCCACTTCCTTGGGAATAGATATTTATATTTCCACTCACAAGAAAAAAAGCTAATAATAAAAAGAATACTATGTGTTTATGTATCAAAAAAATTAATTTCATTTTCAAAAGGCTCTATTTCTTTATGAAAACTTTTCTGCTAATCTGCTCATCACTTCCATAAACCTTAACAATATATATACCGTTTTTCTCCATCTCAAAACGATAATGCCCCGAACCATTTAATGACTTTCTTAAAATCGAGGTACCTAACATATTGAAAATCTCAATAACCATTTCTTTGTTCAACGACAAATCGAGGTAAATGTTAGCTCCATAAGACCATATTCTAACAGGATCAGCGTTTGTAATAGGTGTATTGGTTGAGCTTTTCTTTTCCGTTATTGAAACATCAAACCAAACAGTATCAGATTGTGTTGCTTCGAAATTTAATACCTGAAAAGTTCTAAGTGAATAAGTCCTACCGTTTAAGCGGTTTGTAATAGATAAATTATAGGCACTTGTATCAAAAGTAATTTCTGAAACATGTAGAGCATAGTTACCAGGTGAAGGTACGAAAAAGCCAACTGAAATGTTGGATTGAGTATAATTACTATCAATAGCCATTATAGCAAAATTACTATTACCATTACGAACAAATAACTGAGGAACGGTATTGTCCATACTGAAAAATTTCTCAGCACTAAATTGAGGATTAGCCCTAACAATAACCAATTCGTCTGTGTTATTAAGTTGATTAGTAGCCACAAGCCTAATATAATTATGTACATCAGACGATTTTTTCCGCATAATGGCTTGGCTACTATGTACTCTAACATTATTGTTCATTGTCAGAGTACCTGTACTTGAGCCAGTATTTACTTTTACAATAAAACCTTGCATTGCAGGGATATATCGGCTACCCCCATTTACGCCAACAAAGCCATTCCAGGTTGCATAATTATTGGCCACAGGGTTCCAAATCCAAATAGTTGGAGAAATATTCGTTTTTGTCCATCCCGACGAAGCATTCCAATCTATTGCCGATGGATATGGATTACCAACCAAATTATATCCATTATCGGCAGTACCCCCTGTGTTGGTTAGCGGAATAGTGTAACTTCCAGTGTTAAAGGTACCATTGAACACTAGGGTTTTTCCTCCGCTTTTTACAGTTTTAACCATGTAACCAACCGTTGGATTAATAAAATCGCTTGTTTTAAGAGTTATCCAAGTATTGTTCACCTCATCCAGTTGATAAACATAATCCCCTACAAAGGTTTTTTCGGTGGTAAACTGTGCAACAGGTGAGCTTATGAAATGCCAAACATAATCATCGGCAGCAAGAGTTCCGGGTGTAATATACCGTTCAGCAGCCATCGTCCTATTGTTATATATATTGCCGTAGGTAATGAGCGAACCTGAGGGATTTAAGTCGGTAGGAGATAGGAGACGCAATGTCCCTTCGTTAATTAAATCGCCATGAACAGTTAACTGGTTACTGGGCTGAACGGATAGTGTAAAATTATACTTAATAAATAATGTTTTACAAGTAATATTCGATGTTGATGAATAGTTAGCAGAAATAATTGCAGCAGTATTTGCATCGGGTGTACCATTCGACCATGTAGTTCCATCCCAGTTGGTCGAAGGGGTGGTGATTACAACAGTAGGGTTGGTTGTATTCGTGTTTGTATTGTACTGTTCGTTACCGGATGAGCCAAGATATTCACAAACCATTACCCTATAAAAAGAAGCAGCACTGAGACCTGTGACACTTACCGAAGTTCCTGTACCATTGTAAACACAATACCAGCCGGTTGTCCCTATTTGGTCTCCACTGCCAAAGACAGAATTGGCAGTGTATGTGGTATTATTTACAGGAACTGGCGTGCCACTCCCACTCATTTTTACAAAAACTGCACATGCCGAACCATTGCCTCGTGTCCAACTCAAAGTAAAATTATTATTCCCTATGCTAGTTGCATTAACATTTGAAGCTTGAGTGAGGGAAGATGGAGAGGTTGTTGTTTGATTATTCGGATTATTGGTTACTGTTGTGATATTATATTTCTGTTTCCCACTAGTGCCATTATACTCACAAACCATCACCCTATATGTCGTAAGAGAACTAAGACCCGTTACTGTAACAGCGCTACCATTTCCATTATAAACGCAATACCAACCTGTTGTCCCTATTTGTGTGCCACTACCGAATTTTGTATTAGGATAGTAAGTAGTATTATCGGATGGCGAAGCATTGCCACTATCTCCAGCTTTAATAAATACAACCCTATTCGAACCGTTACCATTTGTCCAACTAACAGTAAAACTACTCGATGTTACACTAGTAAACTGCACATTAGAAGCCTGAAGAGTTGGAGTAATGTAATCTGTTGTTTGACTACGTGGATTATTAGTAGCATTATTCGAGTTATATTTTTCATTTCCAGCGCTACCAGTATACTCACAAACCATAATTATATAGGCGGTATTGGGATTCAATCCGGTTAAAGAAGTTGAATTACCGGTTCCATTATAAATACAATACCAACCTGAGGTTCCAATTTGCGTTCCTGAACCAAAAACATTATTGGCAGTGTAGGAAGTACCATCTACAGGAAGAGCAGAACCAGATGTTCCAGCTTTAGCAAATACAGCGCAAGCTGTACCATTGCCTCTTGTCCAGCTAATATTAAAACTATTTGAAGTAACCCCTGAAAAATTAATATTAGCAGCCTGAGTTGTAGGCCCTGAGAAGCTCGTTGTAAAATTAGACGGATTGCCAGTTGCTGTACTTGCATTATATTTTTCATGTCCCGTACCTCCATTATATTCAACAACCATCAGACGGTAAGTTTTGTTACCCGAAAGGCCATTGATAGTAACCGAATTACCAGCTCCATTGTAAACACAGTACCAACCGGTACCCCCTACATTGGTTCCAAGTCCGTAGGTGGGGTTAGCTGTGTAAGTAGTATTCTCAGTAAGTGTAACAGTACCCGTATTACCAAAATAAATAAAAGCAGCACAATACTGTCCATTGCCTCTTGTCCACGATGCAGTAACAGAATTTGAAGTTATTCCCGAAAAAGTTATGTTGGAAGCCTGGGTAGTTGGAGGTTCAGGTTCAGTTTCAACATTAGCAGGATTGCCACTTGCTGTATTCGTATTATATTTTTCTACACCAGGTTCTCCATTATATTCACAAGCCATAATACGATAGGTAGTAGCAGGCTGTAAATTAGTCATATAAACATAATTACCTGTTCCATTATAAATACAATACCAACCACTTGTGCCTATCTGGCTACCGCTTCCAAAAGCTGCATTGGCAGTATAAGTAGTATTGTTAACAGGAGCAGGTGTACCTGAATTGCCTTCTTTAGCAAATATAGCCACATATTGTCCGTTTCCTCGTGTTAAATAAATTGACGTTGCAGTACTCGATATATCTGCAAAAATCAATTGGCTGGCCTGAACTGTAGGTGAGGCATAATCGGTTGTTATAGTTACTGGATTATTTGTAGATGTAGCTGTTTGATACTTTTCAAAACCTGAAATACCGTTGTATTCACATACCATTATTCTATAAGGAGTAACTTCACTAAGACCACTTACCGAAACTGAATTGCCTGTACCATTGTAAATACAATACCATCCAGTACTTCCGATCTGACTTCCATTTCCAAATGTTGAATTGGCTACATAAGTAGTATTGTTTGTTGGTGAGGCTGTACCTGTAGTGCCCTGATACATAAATACAGCTCTTGCACTACCGCTCCCAGGTGTCCAGGAAAGTGTAAATCCAGTCGATGTTATATCTGATGCGATAATATCGTAAGCCTGTGTTACAGGAGGCTGATAATCAGGTATTTGATTTGCAGGATTATTAGTAGCGGCATTGGTATTATACTTTTCCATACCACTTGTACCATTAAAACTACAAACCGATACCCTATAAGTTAGCCCACGAGTTAAACCTGTAACTGGTGCCGATGTACCGGTTCCTTTGTAAACACAATACCAACCTGATGTGCCAATTTGTGAACCGCTGCCAAAAACAGAATTGGCATCATAAGTAGTATTATTGACAGGTATAGCTCTTCCTGTAGTAGTTTGTTTAACAAAAACTATGGAATAAGCTCCACTACCTGCCACCCAATTTACTTGAAAAGAATTTTCGGAAACTGAGGAGAATGTAACTTGAGAAGCTTGAGTAGAGGGTGCAGAGAAGTCGGCCAACTGATTTCGTGGGTTATTAGTTGCAGTGGAGGTGTTATAGGCTTCAAAGCCAGCTACACCGTTAAATTCAAGAACCATTGCTCTGTATGTAATACCTGGAGTAAGCCCATTTATAGTTACCGATGTTCCAGTACCTTTATAAACACAATACCAACCAGAGGTTCCTATTTGCGAACCACTGCCAAAAGCAGCATTGGCAGTATAGGTTGTTCTATCGACAGGTGAGGGTGTACCTGTTGTTGTTTGAGAAACAAATACAATACAATTACTTCCATTTCCCCTTGTCCATCGAATAGTAAAAGAGGTTCCATTTAGATTAGAGAAGGTCACATTAGATGCTTGTGTGGTAGGCGGATTAAATAATGTGTATGAGGTGAGAGGATTTCCGGTAGTAGAACCTTGAACATAACGTATTTGACCGTTGGAACGTTGGTATTCGAAAGCATGAAAACGATACGCTGTGGCCGCCGTTAAACCTGTAACTGTTGTACTAGTTCCAGTTCCATCGTAAATACAATACCAGCCTGTAGTTCCAATTTGGCCACCAGTACCAAAAACCGAATTTGCAACATAATCGTTATTATCGGTTGGTGAAGCATTTCCAGTTGTTGCACTTGCTCTTGCAAAAACTTTAACTCCATTTCCTCCTTTGCCTGTACCTGGCCTATCCCAAGAAAGTGTAATCTGATTAGATTGATTATTGATAAAACTAATATTTAAAGCCTGATTAACAGGGCGCAAAGCCATGCCATTAATAAAATTTGAAATGCTTCCATTTAATGAAAAATTAGTAAGTGTTCCATGAATAGCATTGGAAGTAAGATCTTCTAAAGTGTTAATACTTGTATTATCACCTTCTGCAATTCCCTGATTACAACGATAATATGCTACCAACCCCGCCGTACTCGGAGTTACCTCAGTGATTATACTCGAAGTAGTAATTGAACGTGCTATGGACCAAATACGTAATTCATCGATGGCGCCATTAAAATATTTTTTGTTAGCAAGCGAATTAGCCCCAACAACAACTGAACCTGTTCCGTAAGTAATCGGGTAATTTGTTGTTCCATCTACGGTTCTTCTTAGGGTTCCATCGAAATATAAGTATAAATATCTACCATTATAAACAAAAGCCACATGGTGCCAACCAGTCATCGTACTTAC
>JAOAFU010000003.1 GCA_026416115.1 Bacteroidales bacterium
GGTTGATAGTCGAAGATTCTTCCAATACTCATTCCCGGAATATTATCGTCGGATGCCAGATTAATATCCCAGATAAGCGATTGGCTCGACTCAATGGCAAACTCGAGCTGTTGCTGAATGGTAACTAATTCATTCTCTTTAAGTTTGTTTTCGGTGAGATCGGCTGTAATAACCATCCACCTACTTGCTTTATTTAATCTTACATACTGTGCCCTTAAGTACAACCGCTTATTTTGGGCTGTTTGTGCCCAAAACTCGATCATGGCTTCATTAAGTAAGTCTTGCCGAATATGTTCCAGAAAAGCACTGATACGTGTTTTTTCTTCTTCATCGGCTAAATCGAATATTGTTTTGTTTTGAAAAAAATTTGCTGGATATGCCGTTATTTCGAGCATCTTATTGTTAATGTATTCTGTCTCGTTATTATTGATTACTTGCAAACCCAGCGGTATATTTTCAACTATTGTTTTATTCCAGAACTCACTGTCGGCCAATTGCTTATTAACTTCAACCAACTCGTCGAGGGTGGCCCTTAATTCTTCATTTAAACTTTCTCTTTCTTCACTTAGCGATTCTATTTGTTTATTTTTTTCTTTAAGTCTTTGGGCGATATCGCGTTGCGAAAGTATTTCTTCAACTTCTATTACCACATATTCCTGTTGTTCTAGGAAGATTGTTGTAACAGAAAGATGACAACGTAAAGTCTTTTTGTTACGAAGCAAAAATTTCCAATTATTTAATTCTTTCCGTTCGTAAACCGATGCATTAATAGTAGATTCGAGCAGAGTTTGAGATAATTTGCCATTAGGCTGTTTATGAGGGCATAAATTAATGATTGGACATCCTACAAGTTCCTCACGATCATACCCCACTAGTCGTAAAAAAGCGTAATTAGCAAATACGATATTTCCACCCTTAAGTACAATCAATCCATCACTCAATGAATCGAACAATGAGGTAAAAAATTTATTGAAAGAGGTTTGTTCCGCTTTTTCACGGGCAGGGATACCATCTGTCATTTCCCAACAGCTTTTGGATAATTATTTAGTACATAATGTTCCGTAAATATAAAAAAAACTTGCCTATTTGTGTAATTAGGTGCATAAAAAAACCTTACCCTTTCGGGGTAAGGTTACACAACTAAACCTAATTATTAACTTAAAACTAACCTATGAAAAAACTTACACTACTTTGCCGTTAAACGTTGTGGGGCTACTTTTAGATCTATCAATTCATCTATATCAATAAGCTTTTCAAAATCTATTATATATACTACATCGTTTTCGTGCATATACATGCTATGTATATATCCTTTTTCAAAAATTGAACCAATTGAAGGAGCTTCTATCAATTTTTTTCGCGAAAGTTCGAAAGCATCGCCTAATTGATCGTAGGGAATTGCAAAGCGAACATCTGTTTCATAAACATCTGTTTCGAGTATCATAAGTTTTTCGGTACCTGTAAATGATGTATTGGTATAACCAATTTTTTTCGATAAATCGATAATTGGAATATATTCGGTACTAACCAAGGCAACCCCTGGTATATTTTGGGCAAAACCTTCTAAAGGCAAATATGTGTACTCGCGAGCAAAGCCATAAATACGAGGAAAATTGGCTGCAAACTTATTCCCCTTGAGTTCAAACGACAAATAATACGTTGAACTTTTGGCCATGTTTCGCGAGGAAAATTGTATGAAAGTACGCATGTTCTTATTTTATTATTCACGATACAAAAATAGGATGATTAAATCCCTCAAAACTTTAGGATTTATACTGAAAATAAGAAGAAAAACGCTCATTTTAGTTTGTAACAATACACAAAAAATATTGCGTGAAAACACCTAAATAACTATCAATGTATATCATGAAATTAATCTTCCCAAGCTCACATTATTTGAACATACAGGTGTTGTTCGATTTTATTTGATTCAACTCACAAGTACAAAGGATTATCCGTGTGTTTGAAGTAAAATGGAAAAAGTTGGGAAAGTCAAAATTTTAAAGTTAAGGATAGTCCAGATGTCCCAAAACCCAAATATTTAGGATGCAGAGAGTAGGTGATATTGGGTTTAACAATGTTCGATTGAAGCTGATTTTTATATATAACACTACGTCCTCGTTCAAATGCATATTTTCCAACCGAATAACCCAAAGCTAAAGCAAAGGGATAATCTCCCATCCAATGAACACCATTATTGAGCATCTGGTAACCGCAAAGAGCCATTAGTGAGTAACACAAGGGTTTTATCCATTTGTACTCGGGGTAGTTCATTGAAATTACAGTGGTTGTCATCATTGCTGTAGCCAGATGACCAGAAGGAAACGCATCATACTTGGGAACAGTTTTATGGTAATCGATAGGGCTGGGGAAAAAGCGCCATCTGCCATTTTTTACAGAAGCATACTCAGGCGATTCATGTCCAGTAATATGCTTAAGTATTTGTACCCAAGATCCAACCGCAATCATCCCTTCTGCTAGCTGAGCAGCTGTTTGCAAAGCCCTGCGATCGTTTTTCGCTAAGCCATAAATATAAAATCCAGCATTCACAGCAAGCTCAGTTATTCCATCACCAATATAATATAAGCCCGAACTTAAATCGGTTGGCACATTAATACGCAACTTTTTGGTACCTGTAATATTATAGGTATTATTCTCACCTGAAAGTCCAATATATCGTCCAAACTGCTGTGCCGCATCCACCATTTCCTGGTCGTAATAAAAACAAATAGCACTGGTTACAGCAACCAGCGCAAGTATTTTCATATTCTCACGTCGAACAAGTTCTTTTGGCTGATGTAAAAAATTATCTATTGCATTAGGAACAAAGCCAAATTTTTTAGTTGGATAATAATGAAATGCAGTAGTATCGTTTACCCAATAAAGATTATCGTAAGTAGATAGTTGTTGTTGTGTATTACTATGTGAAACAGTCAGTGAGTCTTGATTATCTTGTCCGTTAACAGAAATTTTTATTAAAAAAAACACAAAAATTAACCAAAACTGTTTCATTGCCAAAAATAAAATAAACTGGGGCAATGTTACAAAATGCTTGCCAAACTATGAATTCAATTACGTTTTTTTAACAAAAAAAGAGGCGCCTCTTGGACGCCTCCCATAATCTTATTAAGGTTTATACCTTACTTAATAACAAATT
>JAOAFU010000054.1 GCA_026416115.1 Bacteroidales bacterium
AAGAAGGAGGTAAAATGTAAAAGACATTACTTCCAAAGATCGATGTTTATCTGCTGTTCGGGTTGATTATTACCAAAAGCAATACCTACCTGGCGTGCGGCTTCGATACGTTGTTTTTCAAGCTCAACAGCCGAATCGAAAACCTTCATCTGAAAATCCCAGTCGCGTTTCTCTAACTCTAAAATTTTAGTTTTTACTTCTTCAACAAATGCATTCACATCGGGTATACAGGCTGCCTCGGGATCAATACCAGATAAAATTTGAGCTACTTTCTTGGCACCGTCGGAATTGGGTTGTCCTGCCCAAGTAGCCTTAGCAGCATTTAACTTCTCATTACAAGCTTTGTCGGCATATTTCTTATAAATGGGTCCAACAGCGCTTAGGGCATTATGGTAGCAATCTTTACAAACATCAGGAACCGACATAAGTTCAAACAAGGCTTCTTCGTATCGATTTTGGCTTGCAAGACTTTCGGCCTTTTTAAGAATAAAATCGCATTGCGAATTATAATATTCAATGATTTTACGTTTACCCGTTTCTACCATATTTTTAAGTTCGGGAGCCGTTGGTTTGATGTTTTTTAAGCATTCTATATATGCTTTAGTTTCGTTAGATCCAACGCCTTTTGCCTGAATAGAAGCCGAAGCATATTTAGTTTTAGTTTGAGCATCACCAATAAAAAAAGTAACCTCAAGGGTTAAGGCCGTCATAGGAGGTGCAGTTGCGGTGATGTCTTTGGACAAAACAGTTACATTGGCTGTAATAATAAACCTGGGGTTAACAGCATTTCCTCCTGCCCCTGTCTGGGTAGCAATTTGTTCGAGCTTACTTCGCAGCATATTACGAGCAGCATCGGGCATACCAGAAATTACAGGCACGTAGGCATGCAGGGCAATCCGAGCGTAATCATCTGCCTTCGATTCATAATTTTGGGCTACCAATATCTTATTCGATAGCAGAAAAATACTTAAAAGAAAAAATAATTTTTTCATATAATTGATTTTTAATTAATTAACTCACCAAAAACATGTATTAAAATTTAATACCTGATGAGTCATTGGAATAAAAGGCCGTTGAATACAACGGCCCTTAGAGTTATCATACTTTCCAGCACCTTACTTTTCACCGATGACCAAGGTAGCCTGACCAAGCCCCTTAATCATTAGCTTACTGGTGAGATTATAAGGCGGATTTTTCAAATAATTTTGCAATCCTCTTAAGAACGATCGGGCATCAACTGCCTTACCATTTGCATCGTAGATAGGAATACGCACCTGTTCGAACAACATGAAGTTGGCCGTAGCATCGGTGGTATTGAAACGACCCTTTACCGTATTGTTTTGGAACCATTCTTCTATAATTTGTCCAAGTTCTTTTCCATCAAATTCAGTTTCGAAATCATCGGGCCAACTATCAAATTTTTTTATACGAACAATAATTTCGCGACCATTGGCAAACATATCGTCGAAATGGGCTTGAAGCTGATTATTAAAATTATCAATATGGGCAAGTACAGCTTCTTCGAGCAGTACAGGAAGTTCGGCAGAGAAAGAAGGAGCACCAGTTCCCGAAGCTGAAGCAATTTGTTTACCTGTATAGGCATCTATACCCTGTAAAACGAAAGTAACCGATCTTTTAGGGCCAGTCGTATTTACCGACCAGGTAATCTGTAAAATAATATCAGCTTTGGCCGATTTGTAAAGTTTATCGATGGGGCTTTCGGCCACACCGCTACCCGACTTGCTTGTGAGCATTGCGTCCTCGGCACTCTCCTGCGAAAGTTTTTTTAGCTCCTGCTCGAGAAGTTTACATGGAAACCCTCTGTCGGCCATAAGTTGACTAACTTTTGCAATAACCAAAATAAGATCACTACTCCCCTGTAAAGCTTTTTTATAGTCGGGCAGTTCTTCAACCGAACCCTGATTGTCGAATTTTAACATAAAACCATTTTGTTTACACCAGTTGTCGCTGGGTACCACCATAAGTGTTGGTTTTTTGGCTTGACCCCAAACCATGCCTGCGCTAAAAAGAACAGCAGCTAACAATAGAAATATTTTTTTCATCTTCAATACCTTTTAAAATTTCAAACTTTAAACATATTTTAAAATCCTGCATCAAGTGCTTTAATAATACCGGCCTTTTCCAGATCTTTTCGCAGCTGATCTTTCATTACCGAGACCACTACCCCAATCTTATATTCTTTGCCCACTTTTAAACGATCTTCCGAATCTATCGAACCATCGTTCGATAAAGAGACGTATTTCATATAATCGCCCCCGTCGGCAAAAAATTTATCGAAAAATTCGCTATGCTCGTCTTCTACTTCTGGAGAACTAGCAAGAGGTTTTTGAGAAGTACACCCCCGACCTGCACCAGCAAATCCCTTAAAAATTACACCATGAACTGCATTCTTTTTCGACTGCTCAATGGCAACTTTGGGTTTTTTTGAGTAGGTCCAAACTTTTATCAGGTAGGTACCTTCTACACCAATTCCAACACACTCAATCTCATAGCGAAATGCTTCCATGTCGCGCATAGCTTTTTTCTTAGCACGTGCCTGCGACCAAAGTGGCGATGCGCTTAAAAATAATATTAATGCGCTAAATGCGAAGAATAAACTCTTTTTCATAATTAATTGATTTTAAGTTATTTAATTTTAGAATTGAAATCTTAAACCTATCGTTAATTGTCCACTTTTTCTCTGATCTTTAAACAAATCTAGTTGTTCTTTGGTTAGACTTGGAATTTCATTTTTGCTTTCGAAATCGGTCGATATAATCGGATTTAATGAATAGGTAGCTAAAAGCTGTATATTGTAACGAAGATTCATTCCCAATCGAGCACCAGCCTCTAAGAAAGTGGATTCGTACTTATCCTTATCCATCCCATCAGCAATATTGGTATAAGTTTCGACACCATACCCAACAAAAGGTACAAGAACAAAGTTGCGCAAGAAATTAATATCCTTACTAATTCCTCCCGAATATGAGTATATCGAAAACTCGGGGTTAGTGGGATCGTTGGGGTTCTGATTAACATCAAGTATAAAAGTACTTGTTGCAAGATTACCCATTACATATATTTTGATGCCCGGAGGATAAGAATGAGCAACTTTACCAACATACAACGAAGTATTGGCCTCTAACATTACACTAAGCCCCTCGCCAACTACACCAGCAGTTGAACCATAACCAAAAGTTAGGGCTAAACCCCAGTCGGGACTTTCCTGCATTAACATGCCTTGATAAAGTTTACGTCCAGCAACCTGATAAAATTTAGAGGGTTCGGTTTGACCAGTAGCTATCCCTCTATTGTCGACAATTTTGTTGGAAGCTCTAACCACGCCTTTTCTTACAGCTTTCTTTTCTCCTTTTGAATTTATTTCAAATTCATAAACAAAGAAACGTTTATCGACCGATAATCCTTCCTTCAAACCTATCTTTGCCTGAATAGGTTGAGTTGAAAAAACAGGGATTTTAACCTTAAAATCTTCGTTACGCTGTGCTAACTGAGTATCTGCTTCGTCTACTATCTTCGAGAATAAACGAGCAAAAAGTTGATCATCGGATAAAGAGCCCAGTATATTTCTCGAATGATCTTTATATTGAGCAGACGAAACATATCCAAATGCATTGCTAACCTTATCGACAAAAACTATAGGAAAAGCTGTTTTGTTAAAAGCTTCAACTCTAGCAGGATCAAAACTAAAAGAGTCGTTCCAGAGGTTATTGTAAAATACTGCAGCTACCGAATCGGTCCAATCGAGTTTAAATAGGTAGCAGTCGTATAAAGCATAATATCCCTCTTCTTCCGAAGGTAAACCCCTAAGTCTAGCGTACTCATCGGCGGTTAAAATTTTCTTAACATCATAAACCAGGATATAACTTCTATCGAGCAAATTTTCGCCTGCATCCTGGAGAAGAGCCATTTTACGTTCAGATGCTTTAGCTTTAATAACATCTGCATCGGTGGCATTGTACATCCCTCTATCGGCGATAAGATCCATGTTAAATTCGCCTTTATCATTTCGATTAAACCATTTGGCAACAATCTCGCGCGATACTTTCCTACTCAAAAAATCTTTTAATTGGCCTTCTTGTATATTTCCTTTTAAATCGTCGACCCTAATTGTTCGTGTGGCAACATTATGATCGTTATATTTTGCGGGAACTGAATATTTTTCGAAAAGCACCTGCATACGATCGGCTAATGTACCCCCTCTATTTAAGTAAATAATCGTAAGAGACGGACGCAAATAGCGACGTGATGGATTGTTGTCCCTACTATTAACCTTTGTGCTCTGAACATCCTGACATATAACAGTGCTTGACATCAGGGTGATAAATGCTGTTAGCATTAAAATTGACTTTCTTTTCATCATAGTTTGATTTTTGAATTTAATTATGCATTTGTAATTTAATATTATAGATACTATTAACAACTGCTATCAATTCAGCTATGTTTATTGTGTTTCTTTTAACAAGCAATGAACATTGATTATAATATTTTTAAAAAACTAAAAATTGAGATTTAATACAAGTACACAAATTCCTGGGATATAATTGGTCTACCAGGATTTCATATCACAAGATACGAATTTAACCATTTTTATTGAGATTCCTGATAAAATTAGTCTCAATTTTATCACCAATTTAAGGTAATTGAATGATGTCGTTGTTTTAAGCGATAAGTCTTTAATGAGGTGATGATGTCAGAAGCTTCATTTGCTCCACCTTCCATTTTTAGTAAACTATTGCTTGCCCGAAGAAGATGGATTTTAGATAAACCGTTTAAATGAGCAAAACGAATAAACTGAAGCACTTTTAGTCCGTCGAACCAATAAAAAAATCTTTTTATAAAGGTTTGTTCTTGAGAAGCATTTTGATAAGCTTCCAAAATACGAATGTTACCTTGGTGTTTTTTAATAAATTCGTTCAACAAAGGATGAAACGAAGGGATGATTTGAGATTGATAAATATACGAAAGAGAATCAAAAAATTCTTTAAGAATTTCAAAAATTTGAGGGTTCCATGTATAAGTATAATCGTTTGTTCCAGCTGTAATTTTTTTAATAGCAGCCCCTGTTCCAAAAGGAACTCTGTCGGAAACACGAGGTGAAGGATAAATAGCAGTCGTATTAAGTTCACCATAGCTTCCCAAAAGCATCATTTTATTGAGAAAATAAAAATCTTCGCCAGCTTTTCTTTTATTCATTCCACCTTGTTTAATATATGCGTGTGCACGGACCGCAAATGCCGAACCAATAGTATGAAATGCAAAAGGAAAGCCCGCATATCGAAGACCTTCAATGTAATATCGTAGATATAATTCGTACTGGGCTATAGCATGGTAAATAGCTGTATCATATTCGTCGCCTATTATCGGATGTTCGAAATAAACCGAACATGTTGAAATTTGAGGATACTGATTAAAATAATTAAACAACTCAATCAAATAATTTCTCTCGCAACGACAATCGGCATCGAGATTAGCAATTATACCGTTGGGTTTGCCAACTTTATTGAAACGAATTACCGCTTCGTCCATTAAAATTTTTCGAGCGAGCCCCACCCCAGCTTCTTTAGTAGGTAAAGCTTTTAACATAGGTAAAAAACGTAGAGAAGAACTACTGTTTTTCTCTGCCCATTTCAGAGTTTGTTCATATTGTTCGATATGAAAAGCTTCGTTTTCATCGGCCTGAGGGTAGTTAAATAAAATAATCACCTCCACAGCAGTAGGAGGAAGCAAACAATTTTTAATACTTTCTAAAGTACTTAATAACTTATCCTCCTTATAGCTGGGAATTGTGATTATCAAACTTAAATCGGTAGAAGGAGATTCCTTAAGAATGCCCTCCCGATGACTTGAGTAACGATTAAGATAATTGGCGGCAAAGCTCACCGCTATTTTTTGCTTTTCCTATATTGTTCATTAAGACCTTTAATAACATCGGCCGTAATATCGAGCGAATCGTTAACATATAGTAAATTTCCACCAAAGACATGGCTCATGATGTAAACATACTTACCGTCTTTGTTATATTCTTTTAAAAATTCGACAATATTATTTCCCAATCGGTTGTTCAAAACGCGAGTTTCTTCGGCTAGTTCATTCTGCATACTTTCGCCTAATCTCAATAAATTCTGCTGATCAACGTATAATTGTTGTTCTATTCGTTGACGTTCGGAAGTTAATAAAAGTCCTTTTTGAACCTTGTCTTGATAATCCATTACTTTTTTTTCGTACTGCGTTTTTTTGCTGTTAAGTTCACTTTCCATTTTCCTCTGTTTCTCAGCAATTTGAGCCTTCAAATCGATATATTCGTCATAGTGAGCATAAAGCGTATCCATGTTTACAAAAGCAATACGGATATCTTTTACCGAACCAGCAGACGAAGTAGAAGCTGCAATATTTTTTATTTCAGATTTTAGTGAAAAAAATAAGAAAAATAAAATTCCTACTGCAATACCCAGTACAATGTTGATTATTAATGAAATGTTTTTCATAATTATAATAATATTAAAGCTGGTTTAAATAACTCGTAAGCACGCAAACATAATAGAATTTTTTAAATATACCAACACCAGCAATAGCATTCTATATAATTATCTATAAGAAAAAATTTATAATACTGGTCAATAATTTAGTATTTTTAATAGGAATTAATTGCTGTATTGAATAAGAAAACATGCAGTAATATATATAAGTTTGGATCATCTACACTAATAGAAGATGCTTTTTCATGTTTTTTTATGATTCACGGAGGATTAGTAAATCGAGATAACGAAAGTAAACATCTGTTAATGAACATGCTATTGTTCATAAAAGATTGAAAACAAAATTTAATAAAATTTGTATATAGTATCGAAAAACATGTTTATTTGCAGAAAAATTAACAAAATGAAATATAGGGTACCTTGTATTTCTATGAATTTTTCTCGAATTTTTTCATCAGAGAACCAACAAAAGGAGCAAGAATGAAAATATATACAAAAACAGGCGATCGAGGAGATACTTCACTGATTGGAGGAAGGCGTGTATCTAAGGCTGATATACAAATTGATGCCTATGGTACTGTCGACGAGCTTATAGCTTTTATTGGATATTTAAGGGATAACATAAAAGATACTTATACAGCCAACTTTCTTCTTAATATTCAGGACAAACTAATGATTATTGCAGCACTTTTATCGAGAGATGCAAATAATTCCAACATTTTACTTCCAGAATTAAAGGAAAGCGATATAAAAAATTTAGAAACAGAAATCGATAGTATAGAAAAAATTATACCCCCACTTACATCGTTTATTTTACCGGGAGGACATCCTACAATTTCGCTGTGTCACGTGGTACGTACTATTTGTAGAAGAGCCGAACGAGTTGTTATCGCATTGGCATCTAATTTGCACGTTGAAGAGTTGGTTATTCAATATTTAAACCGTTTGTCGGACTATTTGTTTGTTCTATCTCGCAAATTAGCAAGAGAGATGAACATAAAAGAAATTGAATGGCACCCCGACTTGTGAGTGTGAAAAATTTTAATATTTTTGTGAACTTTTTAAAAAAAGCAAAAATTAAAACCATAAGCATATGTACTGGACATTAGAATTAGCCTCAAAACTCGAAGATGCGCCCTGGCCTGCAACCAAGGAAGAGCTGATTGATTATGCTATTCGTTCAGGCGCACCCCTCGAAGTTATCGAGAATCTGCAGGAGATTGAGGACGAGGGAGAAGTATATGAAAGTATTGAAGATATTTGGCCAGACTATCCTAGTAAAGAGGATTTCTTCTTTAACGAAGATGAATATTAAAAAGTCCCACCCATGCGTGGGATTTTTTGTTTCTGATTATATTTACTTTGCTAATTTCTTGTGTATTAAATTCTTTTTTGGCAATATATTTTAATTCTATTTAGAGCTACTATTTTTGCCCATCCTTTCTACAAATTCTATTTTTGTAGCTATTGAAAAAACATACATTTACATTTTCATAAAAAATACTTGAAAACTTATTTGAAATTAATTTGTTTGATAAAGAGCTAATTTTAGAAAAAATATGAGACTTTCGGAGTTGAACATGGGGGAATCTGCTGTAGTGGTGAAAGTATTGGGAACAGGTGCGTTTCGTAAAAGGATAACTGAAATGGGATTTGTAAAAGGAAGAAAAGTAACCCCAATAAAAGCAGCCCCATTGAACGATCCAATCGAATATTCTTTGTTAGGATATTCCGTAACTCTAAGACGCAATGAAGCTAATTTTATTGAGGTTCTTAGTCCTAAAGAAATAGATAGCAAATTATTAACTCCGGCAGTTAATGGTTTCCATACGTTGGAACAAACCGAGGAAGAGGTTTTAAAACAAACCGCCAAAGAAAAAGGTAAGAATATACAAGTTGCTCTCATTGGTAATCCTAATTGTGGAAAAACCACTCTTTTTAACTTTGCCAGTAATTCAAGAGAACATGTTGGAAACTATGGAGGTGTAACAGTAGAATCGAAAACAGCCGTTTTTCATCATAAAGGATATACTTTTCATTTGACCGATCTACCAGGAACTTATTCTCTTTCGGCATATTCGCCCGAGGAACTGTTTGTACGTAATTTTATCTTTGAAAACACCCCCGATATTATAATTAATGTAGTTGATGCTACCAACCTCGAACGAAATTTATATTTGACTACTCAGTTAATCGACCTCGATATTAAAATGGTAGTAGCACTTAACATGTACGATGAATTACAAGCAGGCGGGGACAAGCTCGATTATCAATACCTAAGCAAAATGTTAGGTATTCCCTTTGTGCCTACTATCAGTACTAAAGGCTATGGAATTCGTGAACTATTCGATAAAGTAATCAATGTATATACCGATAAAGATAAGACATACAGACATGTTGATCTAAACTATGGTAATGAAATCGAACAATCGATATGTAAGTTGCAAAAAGCAATAAAAGCAAATACTGAACTTACTACCTATATCTCATCTCGATTTCTGGCCATTAAGCTTCTTGAAAAGGACAAACAAGTTCAGACCCTTATCAAAGAATGCGAGAATGCTAAAGAGATTGAATCGATATGTAACTCTGAGATACACCGACTCGAATTACTTTTTGCAGAAGATACCGAGACCCTTATCACCGATACAAGATATGGGATAATCTCCGGTGCATTAAAAGAAACCTACGAACCAGGTAACCTACCCCGACGAAAATTGTCCGATGCTATCGATACAATACTTACAAATAAAGCTCTTGGATTTCCAATATTTTTCATATTTCTCTTTTTAATGTTCCAGGTAACTTTTAGCCTTGGAGCATATCCTCAGGATTGGATTGAAAGTTTTGTTGGTATTGTTGGCGAAGGAATTCGTCAGCTTATGCCACCAGGACCACTCACCGACCTTATCGCCGATGGAGTTGTCAACGGTGTAGGTTCGGTTCTAGTGTTTCTTCCAAACATTATACTGCTATTTCTGTTCATTTCATTTATGGAAGATACGGGTTATATGGCTCGTGTTGCTTTTATTATGGATAAATTGATGCATAAAATTGGCTTACATGGAAAATCGTTTATTCCACTAATAATGGGATTTGGCTGTAATGTACCAGCTATCATGTCGACACGAACCATAGAGAACAGAAACAATCGAATCCTTACGATACTAATTACTCCTTTTATGTCGTGCAGTGCAAGATTACCTGTTTATATTTTGTTTGTATCGGCTTTTTTCCCAAACTATGCTGGTATTGCACTTTTCATTATATATTTAGTTGGTATTTTACTAGCCATTGGAATGGCCATGTTGTTCAAAAAAACACTTTTTAAAGCCGACGAATTACCCTTTGTAATGGAGCTTCCTCCCTACCGCATGCCCACATTACGTTCTATTTTCAAACATATGTGGTTTAAATCGCAACAATATTTGCGAAAAATGGGCAGTGTTATACTAGTTGCTTCAATCATAATATGGGCTTTAGGGTATTTTCCACGAAAAGTAGAATATTCTCGCGATTATGCTAAAGAAATACAATTAGTTGAAGAACAATACAATTCATTACTAATAACAGCAAACAATCGTGATGCCTTGCAAGCCGAAAAGGAGAATAAAATAAATGAGTTAGCACTTGCCCAAAAGAGTGAACACCAGGAGAAATCTTATATTGGTCGCATTGGCAAGTTTATAGAACCAGCCATGTTACCTCTGGGTTTTGACTGGAAGCTAAGTGTTAGTCTGCTTAGTGGTATTGCTGCAAAAGAAGTCATTATCAGCACAATGGGTGTAATGTTTCAGGCTTCAGGAGAGGATGAAGAAAATATTTCATTACAAGAGAAACTTAAACAGCATACCTATAGCGAAGGAACGAAAAAAGGTCAACCTGTATTTACTCCCCTAACGGTAATTTCGCTCATTGTATTTATACTTATATATTTCCCTTGTGTTGGGGTAATGGCAGCCATTAGCAAAGAAACAGGTAGCTGGAAATGGGCTTTCTTTGTAATATTTTATACCACTGCACTGGCATGGATATTGTCGTTTGCAGTTTATCAGATTGGTTCATTGTTAATTTAAAAAAAATAATTGTATGAACTGGCAAGAAATTGGTGTTTATCTGATAATTGCCTTAACAGTAGGATACACCATTTACCACATCGTAAAAGCTTTTCAGCAAAAAGCCTTTAGCCCTGGGTGTGCCCATTGCAATGGAAGTTGTGCGGTAAAACCAACAAAACATAACAATTTGCACATACAAAAAATAAAAGAGAGCCATAAGCTCTCTTAGGTCGGCAAACTTCAATGAAGAAGAATATATTTAATCGGTCTGTGTGTTTGCTTTGTTAACCTTGACATTTCTGCCAGCAAGCTCTTTGCCGTTTAAACTCGACATTGCCTCACTTGCATCTGCTTCATTGTCCATCTCAACAAAACCATAACCCTTTGACCTGCCTGTACGCTTGTCGGTAATAATTTTTACGGAAATCACCTGACCAAACTTACTAAACGCCTGCTTGAGCTCATCTTCCTTCATTGAGTAAGAGATGTTGCCAACATAAAGTGTTACACTCATAAGAAAAAGTTTTGAAATTAAAGACTATAAACAAAGTTATGCTAATAAAATTGGAAAACAAGATTTTGTTAAAAAAAAATTATACTCATCATAACTTACAGAGCTTCGATATGGCAACGCCCCTCTTTTATGCAAGTGTGGCAACCATAACTGCTTTTATAGTATGCAGGCGATTCTCAGCTTCATCGAAAACTATAGAATGCTTCGATTCAAAAACCTCCTCGGTTACTTCAATACCATCCATGCCATATTTTTCGTAAATTTTTTCACCTATTTTAGTTTCCCTGTTGTGATATGCAGGTAAACAGTGCATAAACTTAACCTTTGGATTTTGGGTAAGCTCAATTACCCGAGCATTCACCTGATAGGGTTTTAACAGACGAATACGTTCGTCCCAAACGGCTTCGGGTTCGCCCATCGACACCCATACATCGGTATAAAGAAAATCGACCCCTTTTACAGCTTCTTCAACATTCTCAGTAAGCGAAATTTTTGCACCTGTTTCCTTGGCTATTTCCAAACAAGTTTTGACTAAGGCCTCGTTTTGGTGAAATTGTTTGGGGGCAGCTACTCGAAAATCCAAACCCATTTTTGCAGCCCCAACCATCAGGGAATTTCCCATATTGTTACGGGCATCGCCAAGATAGCAAAAACTTATTCTATTTAAAGGCTTATCGGAGTGCTCTTGCATAGTTAGTAAGTCGGCCAAAACTTGGGTTGGATGAAACTCGTCGGTTAAACCATTCCAGACAGGTATGCCGGCATAACGAGCCAGCTCTTCAACGATCGATTGGGAAAACCCACGATACTCTATAGCATCGTATAATCGGCCTAAAACCCTGGCTGTATCTTTTATCGACTCTTTGTGACCCATCTGACTTCCCTCGGGACTCAAATAGGTAACATGAGCACCCTGGTCGTATGCTGCCACTTCAAAAGCACATCGAGTTCGAGTAGATGTTTTCTCAAAAATCAGCGCTATGTTCTTGCCTCTCAAACGTTGCTGTTCTGTCCCTGCTCGCTTGGCCGACTTTAGTTCTCGCGACAAATCCAGTAAATACTTTATTTCTTCGGGGGTAAAATCAAGCAGTTTTAGAAAACTGCGATTCCTTAAATTAACAGCCATAATTATTTAGTATTATTATGAAACAAAGGTATAGGAAAATCTTTTCAAAATCATGAAAAACTAATAATATCGCTACATTCTTTCAGGCATTTCAATGCCCAACATATTCATCGCATTCTTTAGAACATTGGCAGTATTTTTTGCAAGAACTAATCGAAAAAGTCTACGCTCCTCATCAGGTTCTTTCAAAATTGATAGTTCGTGGTAAAACTGATTAAATGATTTTGCTAATTCGTAACAATAGTTAGCAATTACTGCAGGGCTAAGTTCTTCAGCAGCCTGTGCTAACACTTGCCTATAATCGTATAACAACTGTATTACCTCTCTTTCTTTATTATCGAGAGCTACATTTTTATCGCTCTGCAGGGGACTTAAATTAATACCCATTTCTTTTGCTTTACGTAATACCGAATGGATACGTGCATGACTGTACTGAACAAACGGTCCGGTATTTCCATTAAAATCAATTGATTCTTTGGGATCAAAAATCATATTTTTTTTGGGATCGACCTTTAAAATAAAATATTTAAGAGCCCCAAGACCGACAATACGGATTATTTCATTTTTTTCATTTTCGGTTAACCCATCGAGTTTTCCCTGTTGTTCTGAAATCTGTCGCGCAGTAGTCAACATATCGGCCATCAAATCGTCGGCGTCGACAACGGTACCTTCACGCGATTTCATTTTACCTTCAGGGAGTTCGACCATACCATACGAGAGATGCACAATTTTGTCGGCCCAGGCGAATCCCATCTTTTTAAGTACTGCTTTGAGAGCCTGAAAGTGGTAATTTTGCTCATTGCCAACAACATAGATATGTTCGTCGATGGGATATTCGGTAAAGCGTTGATGTGCTGTACCAATATCCTGGGTCATATAAACCGACGTTCCATCTGCTCGGAGAAGCACCTTATGGTCGAGACCATAATCGGTTAAATCGGCCCATACCGATCCATCTTCTTTCTGATACAAAATCCCCTTTTTCAAGGCATCCAAAACAAGTGTTTTGCCCAACATGTATGTTTCCGACTCGTAATAAATACGGTCGAACTGTATACCTAATTGTTGGTAGGTTTCGTCGAAGCCATCGTATACCCAACCATTCATCATCTTCCAGAGAGCTATCACCTCAGCATCACCAGCTTCCCATTTTCGAAGCATTTCCTGAGCCTCCAGTAAAATTGGTGCTGATTTTTTAGCTTCTTCTAAAGGAACGCCTTGCTGCACCAAATCTTCTACTTGTCGTTTATATTCTTGATCGAATCGCACGTAATAATCGCCAACCAAATGATCTCCTTTGATGCCAGTTGATTCGGGCGTTGCACCATTTCCAAACTTTTGCCATGCAAGCATCGATTTGCAAATGTGAATCCCCCTGTCGTTGACCAAATTTACTTTAGTTATTTTGTTACCAACGGCTTGTAATATTTGCGAGATAGCATTTCCCAGCAAATTATTTCTAATGTGCCCTAGGTGCAAAGGTTTATTTGTATTTGGCGAAGAAAACTCGATCATTATATTTTGTGCGTTATGCACTTTGATACCCTGATGCGCAACTCCCAAATCAAGTTCTCTTAAAAAATTGAACCAATATGAATCGCTCACCTCAAGGTTCAGAAAACCTTTAATAACATTGAAAGATTTAATAATTCCACTATTTTTTAACAAATAATCGCCAATATCCTGTGCTATGGTATCAGGTGCTTTTTTAATCATTTTAGCCAATGGAAAAACTACAAGGGTAATATCTCCCTCAAATTCTTTGCGAGTTTTTTGAAATGTAATCAAATTTTCATCAACATGTTGCTGAAAAAGCGACGAAAGAGCCTGCTTAACCTCGTAACCCAATTTTTCTTCGAGCATCAACATAATAGTTTTTGTATTTTTGTGTGCAAAGATAAAAGAATATGATTTTGTTCGTATTTTTGAATTCATGTAAATATTAAACTTATGACAGACGAGATTAAAAAGATTTTGGCTCACGAAGCAAACGCTATACTGAACATACCAGTAAATTACTCTTATGAAAAAGCAGTAAATTTAATTTATGAGCATGTACACGAACGTCAGGGGAAGGTAGTAGCGAGTGGAATGGGTAAAGCGGGGCAGATAGCACTGAATATCGCAACAACGCTTAGTTCAACAGGTACTCCTGCTGTATTCATGCATCCTGCCGAAGCTCAACATGGCGATCTAGGTATGATTCAGGCAAACGATATACTATTGCTCATTTCGAATTCGGGTAAAACTCGTGAAATTGTCGAATTAATTGGACTTGTTCGTAATTTATACCCACAGATGCCTTTCATTCTTATTACTGGGAACCCAGAAACAGAGTTAGCTCAAATGGCCAACGTACTGCTTCCTACTGGAAATCCTCAGGAAGTATGTACTCTTGGACTTACGCCAACAACCTCAACAACGGTTATGACAGTTATAGGTGATATTCTTGTTGTATTGCTGATGAAAAAAATAAATTTTACACACGAAGATTATGCCAAACGCCATCATGGCGGGTACCTTGGACACAAGTCGCGATTGCTGGTTGAATCCAAAAGTAATCCAAACGAATAATTAAATTTATCTACTCAATTTACAATGAATAACGAACTGCTTCTCATAATATTCAGTGCAATTGTCATCGTAAATACTCTTGCAGTAATTATGCTGGTTCGGATGTTTTTAAAAAGCAACGAGAAAACGAGGCAGGCAGAAGTTTTACTTAAAAATCATGAGATTATTTTTCCGCTTCGACTCCAAGCATACGAAAGATTGACTTTAATGCTTGAGCGTATCTCGCCCGAATCTTTATTAACCCGCCACAATCAAAGTGGTCTTACCTCTGTTCAACTACATACTTTGTTGCTAACTTCGGTTCGAAATGAATTTGAACACAACCTCTCTCAACAAATATATGTATCACCCAAAGCTTGGGAACTGGTAAAAAACGCAAGGCATCAAATCACCGTACTTATCAATGGTGCTGCGCAGCAAACTAATCCGTCGGCTCCTTCTATTGAGCTTTGCAAAAAAATTCTCGAGAACGTTGGTGAATACGATAAGCTCCCTACTACTACTGCTATCGAATTTATGAAAAAAGAGGTACAGATGTTCTTTTAAAATTCAAGTATTGAGAATTAGAAAAAATATCTCTATCTGAAAACATTTAATCCCATTTTAATAAAGATTATCTTAAGATACCATACCTTTGGACAGGTAAAGGTAGAGTGAGCAATTCTAAGCTTTTGATAAAAAACTACACACAACAACTTTTTTCATGGTTCTTCAAGGAAAAACAGGAACACCAAAAAGTGTTCCTGTTTTTTTATCGACTTATTTCGAGGATTTCGAATGAAACTTTTCCGGCCGGAATGCTGACTTCAACCTCGTCATTAACTTTTTTTCCAAGTAATGCTTTGGCTATAGGGCTATTTACAGAAATTTTACCTTCTTTAAGGTTAGCTTCCGATTCGGGCACCAGGATATATTCGAGAATAGCATTAGTTTTTTTATTGCGTATCTTGACACGATTCATAACCTGAACTTTCGAGGTATCAATCTTCGACTCATCAATTACACGAGCATTGGCAATAAGCTCCTCAAGTTTAGCAATTCGCATCTCGAGCATGCCCTGAGCATCTTTGGCAGCATCATACTCAGCATTTTCGGAAAGATCGCCCTTGTCGCGAGCTTCAGCTATTTGCCGCGAAATTGCTGGACGCTCAACATTTTTTAAATGCTCCAGCTCGGCTTTTAACTTTTGTAAACCTTCCTCAGTTATATAAGATACTTTCGACATGCTAATGTCCTCCTTTTTTGATAGCATAAAAACAAAAAAGAATCCCGACAAACGGAACTCTTTACTCTGCAAAGTTAAATATCTTTTTCTTAAAATTGCAATGAAAATTTTAGTACTTACGGTTCAAAATTTCGGAATATATTACTGCTTCACGCAAATTAAAATTAAAATGTTTTGTCTCACCATATTCCTCAGCTATATCCGTTATTTCGGTATCCTTAATAAGATCGGCATAAAAAGTTGGTGGCTGTTCAGATATATGGTATGCCTGTTCATGCAGGGCAACATTTGGAGTGGAAAAAACTGATACTCCTTCAAACTGGGCATCCATAAATACTGGACCTTCTAATGTTTTCGACTCACTATCTTTTACCGTTTGTTTAATAGTAACCTGAGGTTCGGATTTATGCGGTTCTTGCTCTTCTTCCCAGTCCAATAGTTCCTTCCAAACATCACGTGGTTCTTCGGGAAAATCGGTAGGTGTAGGTTGCTTTGGTTTGGCTTTATTTTGCAAATAGCTAACAATAAGGCCCACTAAACCTAAAATGATATAAAATAATATGCCACCTTCCCCATCTGCTCTCATAAGATTCCTTTACGTTTAAGATTAAACATCTGTTTTTTAACCCATTTTACAAATTTACTTTCTTTTTGTTTATTATAATAATCGTTTGTCATTTTTATATCCTTTAATATTCGCATTCTAGTTTTTTCGTCTTGTAAAGCCAGATGACGAGCCTTTGCCATCTCATACTGTTCTTGAGGAGTTAGAGGTTTAGCGTTAGCATATGATTTTCCAACCGGTACTGGGCGTATATTAGTTTTTGACTTTGGTCTAACTACTACCTCATTTTGTGCATTAGACACAAAAAAAGGATAAAAAAACAGTAACACGAACAAAATTTTTCGATATAATGTATCTTTGACGAGCATTTGAACAAAATAATATGAAAATATCTCAACCAAATATAATAAAAAATTTTATTATATTATTGATAACCGTAACTTTATCATCCTGCAAATCAGACGAATCGACGATTGTACCAGTCGTTACTGTTGAATACGAACTAAGTTTAACAAACGAACTAGCATATCTGGGTGTTGGAATGTATGTGACAGTGACCAAATCTCCCAAAAACGAGAATTTTAGTATAGTAGATTATCATAACAGCAAGTTTGCTAATAAAACAATTGCTCAGAAAACATACGGAAATGGAATTATAATATATCGAAAAGATTTTTACGACTACCAGGTTTTTGATTTAACATGCACCTACCGATCTTTTGAAGATTATTGTCAGTTAAAAATTGATTCGGAAAATAATTATATTTTTGTGTGCCCCTGTTGCAATTCGGAATTTATTGTAACAGCCGATGGGATGCCTACCAATACCAGCAAGGCATTTAAGCCATTAATGCAGTATTTTGCCCGTGTTGATGGTACTACATTAGTGATTTCGAACGAATAAAACAAATACGAGATGGCTAATATTTTGGTTGTTGATGATGAAAGAAGTATACGAAACACACTAAAAGATGTGCTGGAGTACGAAAAGCATACGGTCGATCTTGCCGAAGACGGCCTTAGTGCATTTCAACTTATTCAGCAAAAGGACTATGATCTGGTACTTTGCGACATCAAAATGCCCAACATGGACGGCACTGAATTATTGGAGAAAATAATGGAAAACTCACCCGACACTCAGGTGGTAATGATATCGGGTCATGGGAATATTGAAACAGCAGTTGAGTCGATCAAAAAGGGGGCTTTTGATTTTATTGAAAAACCTCTCGACCTCAATCGTTTACTTGTAACAATCAAGAATGCACTTGATAAAACACAGCTTCTTTCCAATACAAGAGTACTAAAAAAGAAAGTTAGCAAAGGATACGAGATTGTTGGACAATCGGAAGCTATACGAAAGGTACTGGAAATGGCCGATAAGGTTGCACCTACCGATGCCAGAGTATTGATAATGGGCCCAAATGGTTGCGGCAAGGAGTTAATAGCCCGTCGTATCCATGATCATAGCAAACGTTCAAATGCTCCATTTGTTGAGGTTAATTGTGCCGCTATACCTTCCGAACTTATTGAAAGCGAACTTTTTGGACACGAAAAAGGGTCGTTTACCTCCGCAATTAAAGATCGAAAAGGCAAATTTGAACTTGCCAACGGGGGAACTCTTTTCCTCGACGAAATTGGCGATATGAGCCTCGATGCACAGGCAAAAGTATTACGTGCACTTCAGGAAAATAAGATTACCAGAGTGGGTAGCGAAAAAGAAATTAAAGTTGATGTTCGTGTTATAGCTGCCACAAATAAAAATATGCAGGAAGAAATTAAAGCAAACCGTTTTCGCGAAGATCTTTTTCATCGATTAAGTGTAGTAATTATTAATGTACCCTCGCTTAACGATAGAAAAGAAGATATTCCCTTATTGGCCCAACACTTTATTGAGTTGTTCTGTAGCGAATATGGTAAACCTTTAAAAAAAATACATCCCGATGCAATTGCACAACTTCAGCAAATAAATTGGACAGGTAATATTAGGGAATTCAGAAATGTAATAGAAAGACTTATAATTTTTTGCGACAACGAAATAACTGCAAAAGATGTTATGACTTATGCACAACCTATTATAAAATAGTTACACCTCCTTATTTTCACTAATAAAAAATCATTTTGCCCTTATTATTACAGGCATTTTTTCCATTGGGTAATATTCGTATTAAACCAAAAAACCATACCTGTTATGAGCTTATAAAACGCTCAAGCTCGGTATATAATTTTTCAACTGGCAGTCCCATCACATTAAAATACGAACCGCATATTGATTTTATTCCAACCAATCCAATCCAATCTTGCGCACCATAAGCACCAGCTTTGTCGTAAGGATTGTAATGGGTAATATAATATTGAATTTCTTCGTCTGATAATTCACGAAAACTTACATCGGTATAATCGCTAAAAGAATGAACACGATCGAAAGTTTTAAAACATACACCTGTAACTACCCTATGTGAACAACCGCTAAGCTTTTTTAGCATTGTAAAAGCCTCATGAGAATTTTCAGGTTTGTTTAAAATAGAATTATTTAAAATGACAATGGTATCGGCCGTGATAGCAATTTCGTCTTCATGATGGAGCTCGACATGAT
Source organism: Bacteroidales bacterium (assembly GCA_026416115.1). GTDB lineage: Bacteria > Bacteroidota > Bacteroidia > Bacteroidales > DTGW01 > JAKPGM01. The sequence continues at coordinate 19,153 of JAOAFU010000054.1, forward strand.
CAGCCTTTTTCTTAGCAAGATAAACAGCCACTTCTTCCAAAGGCATGTTGGTAGGATAGTGTTCGTCGTTATGCCCCGCAGGGATAATTTCGAAGTGAAAGCCGGCCGCTTTCATGAGTTGGTGACGACGAGGCGATTGAGTGGCTAGAAGAATGCGGTATTTTTTTAATCGCTCGTGTAAAATCATGATTTTTAAAATAAAGAATAATCAACTGATCTATTTTTTATGTCTTTTTTCGAGAATTTTAACAACGTCTTCTAAACGGTAGTTCTTAGCCGATAGAAGAACTAGCAAGTGAAAAAGCAAATCGGCAGCTTCATTTAGAAAAAGCGTATCATCGTTATCTTTAGCCTCGATAACAAGTTCAACAGCCTCTTCGCCGACTTTCTGAGCAATTTTATTTATGCCCGCTTTAAAAAGTTTTGTCGTGTACGATCCTTCGGGTAAATCTTTTTTTCGCCCTTCGATAAGATCCTGAAGAAAAACTAAAAAATCGGATGTAGCAACATTGGTTTCGTTGAAACAAGTGTCGGCACCCGTATGACACACTGGGCCTCTTGGAATAGCTTTAATCAATATCGTATCATTATCGCAATCCTCTTTAATATCGATAACATCGAGAAAATTTCCACTTTCTTCCCCCTTAGTCCATAGCCGCTGACGTGTTCGGCTATAAAATGTAACAAGACGCTCATCGATAGTTTTCTGATAAGCATCCTTATTCATAAAACCAAGCATTAACACTGCATGCGTGCGTGCATCCTGAATGATTGCAGGTATAAGGCCATTGTTTTTATCAAAATCGAGTTTCATTTTAATCCTATTTTGTTAAAAATTAAGAACCAAATGTTTTTGTTAAATTTTATGGAAACAATATTAGAAGCTATTCTGATTAAAACGACAAAAATCGTAATGTAGGTAAAACTATTAATATCCTGCGTTAGAAAAAGGGAAAGTATTATAAATCCGCTAATTAAAAATAAAGAGCTGTACAAAACCAATAACTTCTTCTTATATTCGTTAAACCATATCCACAAGAGTAATAGAGGTGAAAAGAGTCCAGCTACTAGATTTGAATGGAGTTCAGAGTGCGCCGAAATCGAGCTTAATATCAATATAAAAAAACCTAAGAAACCTACTAAAGTAAAAAATATGTTGTCGAAAAAGGATCTAAATTTCGGCATCCATTCGATGCCAATTGCAACTACTAACAGAAAAAATGCAAACAAAACAGGTGTAAAAAAAGGGTTATTTACAGAAGAAGGTATAGCAGCATAAAGTTTTTTTTCTCCAATTACGACCGGAACATTTGAAATGGAAGCATACTCGAGAGCTACCTTGAGTTTGTCGGGTAAAAACATGACATCGTACCCTGCTATTTTATCGGCCATAGGACCTAATAGAAGCTCTATACCATTCAAAATCCAGGGCATTGAATTTAGATATGGTCGATAAAGTTGTCTAAATGTTTTGCTCGAATCTACTTTCGAAAGATTATTCCAATGAAAACCAGAAATATTTTGAGTTAAAATGTCTCGTACACGAGTTGCACAATTGTCGGTAAAGAATTTGTAACGATAGTATCTATTTTCGGGTCTATAGTTTTCAATTAAAGCGAAAAGGAGTCCCATTTTTTGTTCTGTCGAAAGGTTTAATTTTTGTTCAATCAACGTTCTATTTTCGAAACTACACATCTGAAATAAATCCTCAAACCTTTCGACCGAAAGCTGATAATCGAGCCGTCCTAAAGCAAATTTAAAATAAAACCCTTTTGTTTGGAAGTCGAATGTACCGTAATTAAAAACAAAATCATGACCGTTTTTATAATCGATCAGACGAATAGCAGTGTGACCAAAAACCGAATATAGTTCTTTACCTGGAGAAATGGTAAGTATAGAAAAATCGAGGCTGTCGGAAAAACTCACCTTTTGAGTAAAACTCGTTATACTATTCAAAAAAAACAATATAAAAACAAAGATTTGTCTCATGTGACAAAAATTGAAAAATTATCTTACGGGGACTCTGTGCTGGCGCAAGAAATCTTTTAAGTCGGGTATGGTTATTTCGCGAAAGTGAAAAATGCTCGCTGCAAGAGCAGCATCGGCCAGTCCTTTATGGAAAACATCGACAAAATGTTCTTTAGCGCCTGCACCGCCGGATGCAATGACGGGTATAGAAAGCATTTGACTTAAATGAGCAAGTGCTTCGCAAGCAAATCCTTGTTTAACTCCATCGTGATTCATAGAGGTAAAAAGAATTTCGCCGCAACCTCTATCCTGTGCTTCTTTTGCCCATGAAAATAGTTCTCTTTCGGTTTTAATGCGACCCCCATTTAAGTAAACGTTCCACCGATCGTTTTCGAGTCGGGCATCAATAGCCACCACCACAAATTGACTTCCAAAAGATCGAGCCATCTGGTCAATCAGTTCAGGATTTCGCACAGCTGCCGAATTGATAGATATTTTATCGGCTCCAGCACTTAAAAGCCTTTCGGCATCGGCCAGTTCGTTAATTCCTCCACCTACTGTAAAAGGAATATTGATATGGCGGGCAATCCGTTCGACAAGGTCGGCAAAAAGTTTTCTACCTTCGTGCGAGGCTGTAATATCAAGATAAACCAGTTCGTCGGCTCCTTCGCGGCTATATTGTGCTCCCATTTCTACTGGGTCGCCCACCTCACGAATATTAACAAAATTGACCCCTTTAACAACCTTCCCATCACGAACATCTAAACAAGGTATTATGCGCTTGGCCAACATAGTAAAAAATTTGCACGAAAATAGCCAATTTCTTTTTAACCCGAAATAACTTTTTACGAATCTTATGATTTAGGTACTTATGTCTTCATAAGCATATTATTGAAACCAATGAATAGTTTGATAATTTATCCGTACTTTAGATAATTCCCTAATAATTTCAATAGATCTGATAATAATATCGGTTAAAAAATTCCTATAATTTTTTTGGTAAAGTATTAGCTGAAATATTAAATTAACAAAAACAAAATCAGACACTTAACAGAATTCGAAAGGGAAATGGCCTAAAACTTATACAAAAAATTGCATAATTCAAATAAAATGTTACTTTTGCAATGGTACCTTAGTTTTTCTATCCCAACCATTGTAAATACGCACACTCACTACTTTTTACAAACAATATAAAACGATAAACTATGAAGAACTACACTACAAGTCAAATCAGGAATATTGCACTGGTTGGCAATTCCGGATCGGGGAAAACCACCCTTGCAGAAGCTATGCTTTTCGAGGGTGGCGTTATAGAACGGCGCGGTTCTGTAGAACAGGGAAATACCGTTTCGGACTATAACGAGATCGAACATCAAAATAAACTATCGATTTTTTCATCGGTGCTTTATACCGAATGCAATGATGTTAAAATCAACATACTCGATAATCCGGGGATGGACGATTTTGTCGGAGCCACAATCACTTCGCTACATGTAGCCGATACAGCTTTGATGCTGTTAAATGCTCAAAATGGAGTTGAAGTTGGAACCGAAATTCAGGCTCGCCATTGCGAACGGCTAAAGAAACCACTCATACTTTTAGTCAATCAGGTCGATCATGACAAGTCTAACTTTGAACGAACCCTTGAAATGGCTACCGAACGATTAGGCAAAAATGTAACCCTTGTTCAATACCCCCTTGCCGAAGGTGCAAACTTTGATGCCATTATCGATGTATTGTTAATGAAAATGTTAAAATACCCTAAAGATGGAGGAAAGCCAGAGATAATGGATATTCCGGCATCGGAAATGGAAAAAGCCAATGCTTTGCATAATGCATTAGTTGAAAAAGCTGCTGAAAATGATGAAGCACTTATGGAGCTTTTCTTCGAAAAAGGTACGCTAACGCTCGACGAAATGCGTGATGGAATAAAAGCAGGTATTGTACATCGAAATCTTTTTCCTGTTTTTGTATGTTCAGCCAAGAAAAATATTGGTGTCAACAGGGTTATGGAATTTATCTGCAGCGTAGCCCCCAATCCTGTCGAGGTTTCAGGTATGCAAACAACACAAGATGAGGAAATTAAAGTTGATGCTAATGCTCCAACCTCGCTATTTGTTTTTAAAACTACCCTCGAACCCCACATTGGCGAAATTAGTTTTTTTAAAGTTATGACTGGTAAAGTTACCGAAGGGATGGAACTTACCAACAACAACAACCAGGTAAAGGAACGAATAAACCAATTGTTTGTATCGGCCGGTAAAAATAGGGTAAAAGTTAGCGAGATGATAGCCGGCGATATTGGATCAACCGTCAAGCTGAAAAACACCAAAACCAACCATACCTTAGCTCTTTCATCGGTTAATTATACCTTCAAACCCATAAATTATCCCGAACCACGTTACCGAGTAGCCATTAAACCAAAAAACGAAGCCGATGAAGAAAAACTCGGCGATGCTTTAAATAAAGCCCACCAAGAAGATCCTACGCTTATAGTAGAACATTCGAAAGAACTCAAACAAACTATTATCTCGGCACAGGGCGAATATCAAGTTAATATTCTCAAGTGGCATCTGGATCATGTATATAAAATTGAGACAGAGCTTTTCTCCCCCCGGATCCCATATCGCGAAACCATTACCAAAGTTGCTGCTGCTGATTATCGACACAAAAAGCAGTCGGGCGGTGCAGGACAATTTGGAGAGGTACATCTAGTCATTGAGCCCTATGTAGAGGGTGCACCCGATCCAAGTGGCTTTAAGTTACCAGGTAAAGAAATAAAGTTAAACATTCGAGATAAGCAGGTTATAGACCTTGCATGGGGTGGAAAACTGGTATTTTACAACTGTATTGTTGGAGGGGCCATCGACGCACGATTTATGCCATCAATCCTTAAAGGTATTATGGAAAAAATGGAAGAAGGACCTTTAACAGGTTCGTATGCCCGCGATATACGGGTAGCCGTTTACGATGGCAAAATGCACCCGGTCGACTCAAATGATATTTCGTTCCGCCTCGCTGGTCGTAACGCTTTTAAAGAAGCCTTTAAAAATGCCGGACCCAAAATTATGGAACCTATATATGAAGTAGAAATATATGTTCCATCCGACCGAATGGGAGATGTAATGAGCGATCTGCAAACCCGACGGGCTATGGTATTAGGTATGAGTAGTGAAAAAGGTTTTGAAAAAATAACTGCTAAAGTACCACTGGCCGAAATGGATAAATATTCGACCACCTTAAACTCATTGACACAAGGCCGCGGAACATTTACCATGCGCTTCGCTGAATATGCTCAGGTTCCTGCCGAAATTCAAGCAGAACTGCTTAAAGCATACGAAGAAGCAGAAAAAGAAGAATAAACTTTTAACTTTTCTTAGATCGGAACGCTTTGCATCGAGAAGGTGCAAAGCGTTTATTAATTTAATGCCTTTATCAATGTCAAAGTTTAAGTTATTACTTTTAATTTATAGTTTAGCCTTTATGTCAATCTGCTATGGGCAATTTGAAATTCATCCAGGGCTAAAAGTAAAAGCCTACCTAGCAGATAATAAAGTCGATTCAGCGATCTTTCTTCTGAATCAACTAATCGAAGCAAAACAAAATTCTGAAAAATGGTTAATGTATAGAGGTGAATATTTTTTAAAGATTGGCTTATACAATGAAGCAATAAAAGATTTTGTACAAGTAGAAAAAAAACGTCCCTCAATGGCATCATTCCAGCTAGCCAAAGCTTACGCCATGTTGCGCGATTCTATAAATACTATGTTTTATCTCGAAAAAAACCTTAAATCCTCATATAAAGTAAATAAGAACAAAATATGGAAGGATAAATCTTTTGACTATATAAAAAACACCTACTCGTGGAAAAAATTATGGGAAAAAGAGTGGTATACACGCTTTGAATACTATGAAGGAGAAATGCGTTATTTATACGAATCGGGTAATTGGACAGAAGTAATTAACATGATGGCCGATATTGGAAAAGATTCGAAAAAACTTAGTGCACAAGCATTTTATATGGTTGCCATGTCGTATATGCAATTAGAAAATTATTCAGCTGCCATCACAAATTTTTCAAAAGCCATATTAAAATCGAAAAAAGAAGCCAGCTATTATGCCAGTAGGGGCGACTGCTATATGCGCATGAAAAACTACTCGAAAGCACTTGACGATTTTTCGACAGCCATTAATTACGGTCCAGAAGAATTATCCTATTATTTACAGCATACTCAGGCTCTGTTAAATTTAGGCAAATACGATTTAGCATATCATGAGGTGTTGACATTAACACAATTATTTCCCGAAAATATTCAAAGTTTGTATATACTTTCGCAAGCCGCATACCTCAGTAAACGTTATCTTCATGCCCTTGAGGTAGGGAATAAACTATTAAATCAAAGTCCTGAAGATACCTCTTACCTGCATTTAAGAGCAAAAACTTATAAGAAAACGGGAATGTTTTCCCAGTCACTTAAGGATTATAATTTATTGTTAAAGAATCACCCTTTACAAACTGAATACTTAGTTGAACGGGGATTGTTATATTTTCAGTTGAATGAGAAACGACAGGCATGCCTTGATTGGAAAAAGTCATCCGAACTCGGAAATGTGAGGGCTTCTCAGCTGTTATGGGAAAACTGTACGAAATAAAAAAGCCGCCATCGGGCGGCCTTTCATTTTTACTCAGCTTTTTGTTTTTCTTCTTCAAGAATTTCTAAAGCAACTTTTAATATGGTGTCGTCGTCAAAAGTAACAATTCCCCCATCAGGTCCCTGCTCAATATGGACGCCCACTGTTTTCCCCTCACCATTGCGATAGTGAGTGCCTCCAAAAAAGTTACGAACGGTATCTTCGTCCAAGTTAAGCCTTTCAGCTATCCTGCGCATACTGCCCGATGGAAGACTATCTTTAATCCTCCTTAGCTCGTTAAATGTCATTGCCATGGCTGTATATTTTTAAGTTAATGTTGAATTGATGTGAAATTTTCTTGTCGAATGTACAAAAAATTTACTCAAAATTCGAATTTTTTTAAGAAAATTTTCATCCACAACAATCAGATAATCAGAAGACTATAAATAACGTTTTTTTTAAAAAATTATTGTGAAGGAATTTTAAGAAAATAGTTAACAAAAGATTATAAACTAATCAATAAAGTAAAAAAGAGCGGAAAACGGGACTCGAACCCGCGACCCTCAGCTTGGGAAGCTGATGCTCTACCAACTGAGCTACTTCCGCCTTTGGTTGAGCCTCTCAGGGGACTTGAACCCCCGACCTGCGGTTTACGAAACCGCTGCTCTAACCAACTGAGCTAAAGAGGCAATCGCAAAATTTCAGGTTTGCAAAATTATTATTTTTCTCGAAATATCCAAACTTCCTTTACCCAGCATTTCTTAGTGCTTTGATACGTTGCAAAAGTGTTGGGTGGGAATAATGAAAAAACACATATACCGGATGTGGATTTACATTACTTAAGTTCTTTTCTGATAATTTTTTTAAAGCACTTATCAATGAATCGGCCATCCCAAAGAGCCGCACAAAACCGTCGGCTTGGTATTCGTTGCGACGCGATAACATATTTCCCAAAAGTCCTAAAACAGTACTAATAGGACTATACAATATACCAAAAACTAACAGACTTACGTGAACAGCCTGAGTTTTCACTCCTAAAGCTTCATTTAGCTTGGGATAATTAATAAATAACGAAAGGATGTACAAGGTAACACCCATCTGTAATAAAGAAAGTATTAATCCTATATAGTTATGTCGATGACGATAGTGGCCGATTTCATGAGCAATAACAGCAACAATTTCGTCGGTAGTTAACTGAGAAATTAAAGTATCATAAAGAACAATCCTTTTCTTATTACCCAAACCGGTAAAATAGGCATTTGATTTAGCACTACGCTTCGAACCATCTATAACATATATGTCTTTTATTTTAAAATCTGCCTTCTCTGCAAGGCGATTAATCGCATCTCGCAATTCACCATCGGGTAAAGGCGTTTGTTTATTAAATAAGGGTACAATTAATTGTGAATAAAACATGCTGATAAAAATTGAAAAAGCAGCATACAGCAACCACAAATACAACCAAAACCATTCACCTACCTTATAGTAAAACCATATAAAGGCTCCCAATAAAAATCCTCCTATTATGGCACCCAACAAATACTCTTTTAACTTATCGATAACGAATAATCTAGGAGTTAGGCGATTAAAACCAAACTTTTCTTCAATAACAAAATTTGCATAAATTTCGAAAGGAATACCAATAAGATCACTTGCAAAACTTAAAATCCCAAAAAATAATAATGCTATAAGCACAGGATTTTCTGTGATACGCCTGCATAATGAATCGACATAGGCAAATCCTTCAAAATATAACATAAGCAAAATGGTTGCTAATGAAATAAAAGCTGTAATGGAACCTAGCTTTTCGTAATGACGTTTATATTCAACCGACCTTGCGAAGGCAGCTTCGTCATACACATCTTTAAGCTCGTCGGGCAATACTTGTAATCGTTTACTAGAATTTAGCCACGACAAATATCGATCGAATAAAAAATTGAATATCAGTATGAAATATATGATCCAAAGAATAGTATTCATCTTTATTGATATTTTTTTATAGTTTACGACCTATATCGTAATTGTCAAGGTTTTTCTAGCCGCTGTTTTATTTTTTTTCTTTTTTCAAGTAAACGAATGTACTCTTCGACATATTTTTTGTTTTTTATCAAAAAAGATTTGGCAGCCCAATCGAGTGCAGCATCAATATTGTCGAAAACTTCAGAGGCAACTGCCATATTATAACAAGCTAAAGCAGCAAGCCGTTGGTTTTTACCATAAGCATATTTACGCCAAATTTCGATAGCCTCGATCCACTTATTTTGCTGAGCTAACTCCCAAGCCGTGTAAAAGTCCCAATTATTAGGAACCAATAAAAATCGTTGTTCGAGCAACCATAATGGGGCAATACGATCGGCATATTTCATACCGGCATAATAGCACGATTGAACAGCAGCTGTATGTAGACGAGGCATCTGATCGATTATTTCATCTTCCGAATTACCCGCAGCATCCCAGAACAAAGTATCTTTTTGTAAATAATCGTCTATGAATTTTGCCCTTTCAACATCATAAAACTTCCATAACGAAATGTTCTCGACAGATAATGTTCCATAATACCCATATTCGGGAGAAAAATGAATTTCAATAGGTTCGTTATATACAACTTGATAGTTTTCTAAAACTATTGCTGCCTCGGCCATACTGCTTTTTGCTATCGAAATAATAACAGAGGTATCGAGACTCAAAAATCTATCGGAATGAGTTTTATAGACGATTTTAGGTGTATCGGAGACCATCTCGAATTGAGGGGAAGTATGTACTTTCTGCAAAAGACCGCTAAAATAATTAGCTGTAAGGAGGCTATCGTCGGCACGAATACCAGAAGAATCGGAATTTAATCTTATAGCATGATTGATTAGCACAATCTTCTTTAACTGAGCAGGTAAATTAATTTGAGGTGGATTGAGTACCTGGATACTTATCGGTTCCATAAGCACACAACCCGATAAGGAAAACAAAATCAGAAGAAAGAAAAGTGAGTAGTTTTTTTTCATTTTAGCTAAAAAGCTGCTGCTCAGAGCAAATAAAACTATGAGCAGCAGTATTGATAAGAAAAAAATATTATGTGTTCATTCCGCCACAAACATTAATTACCTGACCGCTTACATAAGAAGAGAGATCGGACGCCAAGAAAAGAGCAACATTAGCAACATCGTCAGGAGTACCACCACGACGTAATGGAATATTTTGCAACCATGCGTTACGCTGATCTTCAGGTAATTTGGCAGTCATATCGGTAATAATAAAACCGGGAGCGATAGCATTGCAACGTATATTACGAGAACCCAATTCCTTGGCTACCGACTTGGTTAATCCAATTAACCCAGCTTTAGATGCCGAATAATTGGCCTGGCCAGCATTTCCCGATACGCCGACGACCGAACTCATATTGATAATGCTACCTCCTTTCCTTCGAAGCATGGTATTGAGTACAGCTTTTGTGAAATTAAAAGCCGACTTTAAATTTACCGTAATTACTGTATCCCACTGTTCTTCTGTCATTCTAAGCAAAAGAGTGTCGCGAGTAATGCCAGCATTGTTAACCAGAATATCGACCCCTCCGAAGTCGGCAACAATCTGGTCAACAGTCTTTTGTGTTTCGTCAAAAAGTGCAGCATTTGAAGCATAAGCTTTGGCTTTTATTCCCATAGCATTGAGTTCGGCCTCAAATGCTTTTACATTGTCATCATAAATTAAATCGGTAATAGCCACATGGGCACCCTCAGAGGCAAATTTCAGCGCAATTGCTTTGCCAATTCCTCTAGCTCCTCCGGTAATAATGGCAACTTTTCCTTCCAGTAACTTCATTCGTCATTTGTTTTTTTTCAAAGGCTCGATGTACCCACACGTCCCTTTATAACAAAGTAGGGATTTTCACATCGACCTTTGGGTTATACATTATTCATGTGGGTTGTTAAACTTTGACAAGCAAAGTAAATAAAACTTGTTCAAAACGCAAAAAACTCCTTTTGTTATACCTTACATAAAATTTTTGTGTAATTTTAGTCAAAATTTTCGATACAAATTTTTTTCTCATGAAATTAAGGATTGATTCACTAAAAGCTCTGTTGGAGTCATCTAAAATCTTTTTTACCAAATGCTTCGATCTGCTTCAATTTATTTTTACATTTAAGTGGCGAAATCGCTTTCTTAAGGGAAAAAGCTTTCGATTTAAGTTCATATTTTATATAACAGCCATAACCGTTATTATTTACCTAACTATAGGTATAGTAATAATTCAGAAGGTTAGAATGCAAATGTATGAAAATGCGAAGAAAGAAGTCAAACTAAAAAGCGACAAATATGCAAAGCAACTTACTTTCGAAATGTCGTCGTACTTAAACCAGGCAATTGGCATGGCCAAGGTTTTTGAATCAAACCTCTTAATCGAAAGTAATATTAAAAAGGAAATATATAAAAATACATTACGACAAACCTTATCCACTTCTCCAAATCTGCTGGCTGCATGGCTGAACGTGCAATTATACACGCTCGACAAACAATGGAAAGCCGATTACGGTCGGTTGCGCTTTACATACTATCGTACCGATGGTAGCATAGCTTTTCAACAAGACAAACTCGACACTTTAAACCATAACTATGCAGGTGACTATTATAAAATATGTAAGAAAGGCTACATCGAATTTTCCCCTCCCTATTTCGATTATTATGGACATGATTCGACACATAAAATTTTAATGACCAGTATATGCGTGCCCCTTTTCGATTCAACAAGTCGTGTATGGGGTTTAGTGGGCGTCGATATTGGCATGGAAAAGTTTAGTCAATATCTGCCTTCAGAACAAGAACTTCCCGGAAGTCAGACAATGATTGTTGTTGATGATGGCACAATAGTTGTTCACAGCGACTCATCGAAAACAGGCACTAATTTTTTTTCACTTTGTCCCGATTTAATGAAAAACCCTTCAACATGGGACAGTATCAAATCTCAATCGGGTTTAACAGAAATCTTCTCGAAAGTAAACAAAAGGAAAATGCATGGTTTCATTTATCCATTAAGGCTCAATGATAAAAGTAATATATGGTCGATGGTCATACTTATCCCTCACACGTACCTTTATAGAGAAGCAAATCGTTTTACAATATTTGCAATTATTATTAGTATACTAGGACTGTCGGTACTGGTCTATTTTGTATATATGTTTACCGATTTTCTATCACGACCGCTGGATGCCAGTATACGTTTTGCTAAGCAGCTTAGTGAAGGAAATTTAACGGCCAATATAGAGCTTGATCGAGACGACGAATTGGGTCATCTGGCTATGGCACTTAAACAAATGGCTAAAAATTTAAAAGAAATGGTAAAAGAAGTGGAGGAGGGTTCTTTGTTACTTGGGAAAACAGCTAAATCCCTGTCATTAAGTTCAAAATCAATGCTCTCAGCCTCTTATCAGCAATTCGATACTACAAAAAAAGTTAACGAGCACGTCGGTGAAATTATTGCTTTCATTCAACAAAATAATGCTACTTCGAGCGAAGCTGAAAAAGTAGCTAAGGAAGCAGCTATGAAAATTAGACAAAGTGTTCGAATGTCGTCCAAAGCCTCAGCAAGTATGCATTTTATTACCGATAAAATTGCAGCAATTAACGAAATTTCGATGCAGACAAACATATTGGCACTTAATGCTGCAGTTGAGGCCGCTCGTGCAGGAGAATATGGCAAAGGGTTTGCAGTTGTTGCCGCCGAGGTACGTCGCCTGGCCGAACGCAGTGCTCAAGTCTCGACCGAAATAACAGAACTTTTACTCCAGAGTCAATCCGATACCGAAGCTGCTGGGAACATGCTCGACCAAACTATTCCTCAAATCGAAAAAAATACCCTACTCATTCAAAAAATCATAGAGCAACACCGAAATCAAAACGAGAAACTTAACGAAATTAATATTTCAATGGATAGGCTTAACGATGTTACTAAAACAAACAACGATAGTGCTAAGAACATGGCTGTTTTCTCGGAAGAGATTGAAGAACAAGCCGAAAAATTAAGAAAACTACTAGCAAAATTTAAAACTTAATAAGTTCCTAATAGTTTTTCCCAAAATATCTCTATACGAAAAGAGAAATAAAAAACTCTAAAACTTAATGGTATGAAAACTGTTCTAACCTGTTCAATGTTTATCTTTTCGTTTTTATCCATTTTCTCACAAAATCTCGACTATAAGAATCCTTCTCTATCCTTTGAGGAAAGAGCAGAAATTTTAGTACAGCAGATGACCCTAGATGAAAAAATATCGCAAATGACAGACGTTGCTGCTGCAATTCCCCGACTCGATATTCCTGCATATAACTGGTGGAATGAGGGATTACATGGTGTAGCCAGAGCAGGAATTGCTACTGTTTTTCCACAAGCCATTGGTTTGGCCGCAACTTTCGACGACTCGCTTATGTTTAAAATTGCTACCATAATTTCCAACGAATTTAGAGCAAAATATAACGATGCTATATCTAAAGGTAATCGGGCTCGCTATTACGGGCTAACAGTTTGGTCGCCCAATATTAATATCTTTCGTGACCCACGTTGGGGAAGAGGCCAGGAAACCTATGGCGAAGATCCATACCTGACTAGTCGAATGGGGGTAATGTTTGTAAAAGGGCTTCAGGGAGATCATCCAAAATATTTCAAAACTATTGCTACCCCTAAACATTATGTCGTACATAGTGGACCGGAAAAATTGCGACACGTTTTCGATGTGGATGTTAGCGAATACGATTTTCTCGATACCTATACACCTGCTTTCAAAGCTTGTGTTGAAGAAGGCAAAGCCTTCTCAGTAATGGGAGCTTATAATCGTTTCAGAGGAAAATCCTGTAGTGCAAGCGATACCTTACTTAACACTTTACTTCGTAAAAAGTGGGGGTTTCAGGGTTATGTAGTATCCGACTGCGATGCAATTGCCGACATATATCAGACACACAAGATTGTTGCAACGCCCGAAGAGGCAGCTGCACTCGGAGTACGAAATGGTTGTGACCTTAATTGTGGAGATACATACAAATATCTAAAAAAAGCAGTTGAGCAAAAATTAATTACTGAAGAAGAAATTAATAGAGCAGTGAAAAGGTTAATGATTGCAAGATTACGCTTGGGAATGTTCGATCCCAAAGGAAGCTGCCCTTACGATACCTTAACTCTTGCAAGTGTTGACAATACACAAAACAGAGCAATGGCGCTCCTTGCGGCTCAAAAATCGATTGTTTTACTTAAAAATGATAATAAAACCCTACCTCTCAATCGAAAATTGATAAAAAAGATTGCAGTTGTTGGTCCAAATGCCAACAATCCCATGGTTATGTTCGGAAACTATAATGGTTTTCCCTCGTATAGCTATACACCATATCAAGGCATTTCCAAAACAGTTTTTCAAAAAACATCTGTATATTACCATCCACTTAACGGATGGGTTAGTTCAGAACCCGAATATCTCCCCGTACCCTCCAGTTTATTCGAGTTTGATGGGAAAAAAGGACTAAAAGTAGATGTTTTCAACAATACCCAGCTAAAAGGTGAACCTATTTATAGTGGAGTCGATACCACAATTATGTATTCGTGGTATGCAACTCCACCCTATCCTAATGTCCCAGCAAACAATGTTTCAGTCCGTTGGACCGGAAAAATTGTACCGCCTGCCGATGGAACCTATTCTTTTGCATTTACTGGAGACGATGGATATAGAATATGGGTTGACGGAAAAATTGTTGCAGAACAGTGGAAAGATCAAGCACCCTATACCAGCACTTTTCAACTGAAATTACAAAAAGATAGAAAGCAAGACATTGTGATAGAGTACTATCAATCGCTACATGGAGCAGTAGCCGAATTTAAATGGAACCAATATTCGGAGAAAGACATTGATGAAGCTATCAAAAAAGCTGGTGAATGCGATGTGATTGTATATGTTGGAGGGCTCTCCCCTACATTGGAAGGAGAAGAAATGCCTGTTAATTTAACGGGGTTCGACGGTGGTGACCGAACTCAGATAGAACTACCTGCTATTCAAACCCAAATGCTTAAACGGCTGAAAAAAACTGGCAAACCTGTAATTCTTGTACTTATGGCAGGAAGCGCATTATCGATTAACTGGGAAAACGAAAACCTCGATGCCATCGTCATGGCGTGGTATCCGGGTCAGGAAGGAGGTACAGCAATCGCTAGTGTCCTTTTTGGCGATTATAATCCTGGTGGTCGATTACCTGTTACCTTTTATGCTTCAACCAACCAATTACCATCTTTCGACAACTACAGTATGAAAAATCGTACCTATAGGTATTTTACTGGCAAACCGTTATATCCTTTTGGCTATGGTTTAAGTTACACAAACTTTACCTATTCCGATTTGAAAATCCCATCGACTTCCGATACAAAAGAAAAAATTAAAGTTACGGTAACTGTTCAAAACGCGGGAGGACGAGCAGGCGACGAAGTAGTGCAACTTTACGTTAAACATCCCACTGCAAATATACCCGTGCCTATCCATGCTCTAAAAGGTTTTAAAAGAGTTTTTCTCAAAGCTGGCGACAAAAAAACAGTTACCTTTGAACTTGAGGCTAAAGATCTGGCCATTCTCGACAAGCAGAATCGATGGTTTGTAAAACCCGGAGATATTGATATTTTTGTGGGAGGTCAACAACCTAATCCAAAATTGATAAAAGAAGGAAAAATACTTTCAGGAACAATTACCCTTACTGGCGACAATTTTTATTTGGAATAGGATAAGATTTGGTATTAGGAATAGTTATTCGATAACTTGTTAGCAACCAGTAAAATACATGCAAAGAGACGCTTCATAGAGCGTCTCTTTGCATGTATAGATAGACAGATACACCACTTTTTAACTAAGATACTTAGAAAAATAGAAAGTCCCATTTTTAAGAATATATTATTTGAGACAGTAAATAAGAGATATACAAGTTTCAAAATAATTAGAGAAACGAAAACCATACCCCATTTTTACACAATTTTTCCCCATAGGTTGTGAAAGAATTAAATAGTTTTGTAAATGAAACTTTTGTTTAGAAAATTAAGTAAAAGTTTTGATAGAATTTTTCGAAAATAGTCGTAAACTTCACTAGAGAATATAACTAAAAAAAGATAAAATGAGGCGTTATACATTAATTTTCACAGGATTTCTGCTATTACTTTTAACAGCTTGTGAGAAAAAAGCAGAAATGAAAATTGCGTTGATGTTTCCATACACAACATCGGCACGAATGCAGTTTGAAGAAAAGTATTTCAAAGCAAAAGCAGCCGAACTGAACTGCGAAGCTATAATTGCCGATGCGAAAAACGATGAAGTTCTACAACGCCAACAAGCAATAGAGTTGCTTAATCAAGGAGTAAAAGTACTTGTGGTAATGGCTGTAAATGCCTACACAGCAGCTGAAATTGTACGAGAAGCCCATAATAAAGGGGCTTATGTAATTGGATACGACCGACTTATTTTTAATTCGGATCTTGATTTTTACATATCCCACAACAATTACAATGTAGGCAAATTGATGGCTGAATATGCACTAAAATACAAACCTAACGGGAAGTATCTCCTTTTAGGGGGTGACAAAAGTGACCGAAATGCTATTTTTGTTAAAACCGGTCAGCTCGATGCCTTAAGAAATGCTGTAAATGCAGGAAATGTAAAAATTATACTCGACGTATATGTCGATGAATGGTTACCAATTAACGCCTATCATATTATGAAAGAATATCTGCAACTTTCATCCTATGATGTACCGGATGTTGTCTTAACATCCTACGATGGTTTAGCCTATGCTGCACGTCAAGCCATCGATGAGGCAGGTATAACACAAGAGGTTATTATAACCGGGCAAGATGCCGAACCTCAGGCA
>JAOAFU010000092.1 GCA_026416115.1 Bacteroidales bacterium
TGGTAAAAGTAATCAAATATGTAATACATTTTTTAAATACAAAACCATAGCTAATATCATTAAGGTAAATATTCATTAAAAATATTTTGCATCGAGCGAAACATGTTTTTTTCTGCAAGGGGATGGAGTTTGCGAATTTGTTGTATAAGCACTTTAATTTCCTCTCGCTTATTTTTATTTTTATAAGGACAAGCAATTATTTCGGACGGAAATTCGATTAATCGGGTATATGCATTAATCTCCTTTTCTGAAAGATCTAGCAATGGCCGAATAAGCATTATCTGGCCATCGAACATCGATAGTTTATAGGGCAACGAACTTACTGAACCATGATAAATCATATTCATGAGCAAGGTCTGAAGTGCATCGTCGCGATGGTGACCCAGCGCTACCTTATTGAATCCCATTGATTGGGCAAACTGAAATATATTTTTTCGTCTATGCCACGAACAGAGAAAACAAGGTGCTTTCTCCGAAGACAATTCGCTACCTATGCTATCTTCAACAAATTGAAAAGAAACACCACGTTGTTCACAAAAGGTATGAAGAAAATTCCGCTCTACTAAATATTCCATTTCTTTTATCCTTACATGGATGGCCATTAACTCGATTGGAAAAGGAAGATGTTTTTTTCGTTCGCTTAACAAGTCAACAAGAAGTAATGAATCTTTTCCTCCCGACAATCCGATAAGAATCTTATCATTCGGTTTTAGTAAGCCTTCTCGATATATAGTTTGGCCAACCTTCTGACTTAATCGCTTAAATGCCTTCCTTTTTTCCACACAAATTTTGATTTAATAAACACTTTATTTCACCAATAACAAAGCTTTATAATCTAATTTAACCAAGTAGAAAGCCAAATTATAAGTAATTATATTGCTTTAAATGCAAATTGTATTAAGTATTTTGAAATACTTTCATGCGGCAAAATAAATATATTTTAATTTTGTGGATTCAATTTAAACTTAAAATTATGGAGTTGAAGGATATTTTGAGCATTTCTGGTTATAGTGGGCTATTTAGATATGTTTCTCAAGCTCGTAACGGGATTATAGTAGAAGGGCTCGAAGATAAAAAAAGAATGATTGCTTATGCCCATTATCGGGTTGTATCGTTAGGCGATATTGCCATTTACACCGAAGAAGAAGAAGTCCCATTGCGCGAGGTTTTCAAGAAAATATTTGAAAAAGAGCAAGGTGGACCTGCCATGGGGGGCAAGATAGATGAAAAGCAACTAAAAACATATTTCGAACAAATAGTACCCCATTACGACAAAGAAAAAGTTCATGTGTCGGATATGAAAAAAGTTCTTAACTGGTACAATATTTTACAAAGAAATGGAATAACCAATTTCGAAGAACCAGAAAAGGCAGAACCAGCTACAGATGAGCAGGATACAAATATTAAATCTTAAATCCATTGCGGGCGACTTTAAGTATCTTGTTCATACCCTTTCGAATGGCATCCGTTTGATTTATGTTCCTAATCGATCGCCCATAACTTATACCGCAGTATTTATTAATACCGGTTCGCGCGATGAACTTGCGCACGAGCATGGTTTAGCTCATTTAATTGAACATGTCATTTTTAAAGGCACCACAAAACGTAAAGCCCATCATATTATTGGAAGAATAGAAAATGTCGGAGGTGAGCTAAACGCATATACTACAAAAGAAGAAACATGTATACATGCTGCTTTTTTTAATGAGTACCTCGAGCGTTCATGGGAACTTATCGCAGATATTATTTTTCACGCAAGCTTTCCTGAACATGAACTTGAAAAAGAAAAGTCGATTATAGTCGACGAAATAAATTCGTTCAGAGATAATCCAGCTGAATTAATATTTGACGATTTTGATCAAAGACTTTTCAGAAATTCTAGTCTAGGCCGTAATATTTTAGGTACTCCAGAAAATCTTCAGCAATTCAAACGCAACGATTTATTTCATTTTATCGATCGTACTTATCATACCGATGAGATGGTCATAAGTATAGTGGGAGATTATAAAACAGAAAAGCTTATACGGCTGGCAGAGAAATACTTTAGCGTTTTTCCTTCAAACTTTAGATCGTTTAGGCGACAAAAACCCGATAATACCTCTTCTTTTAATGAAGTTATCCTTAAAGATCTTAGTCAATCGCATTGTATCATCGGAACTCAAGCATATGGTTACGAAAACCCCAAACGCTTGGCCTTACTACTATTAAACGATCTCCTAGGAGGTCCAGGAATGAACTCCCGACTCAATGTTGCGCTCAGAGAACGACGTGGGTATGCATACAATATCGAATCGGCTTTTGTAAGTTATTCCGACACAGGAATCTTTTCGGTGTATTTCGGGTGTGATCATCAAAAATTAGAAAAATGCATTTCTATAGTGCTCAAAGAGCTTGAAATACTTCGTAATAATAAGCTTTCCGATATAAAATTGCATGTAGCTAAACGTCAGTTGCTAGGACAACTTGCAATAAGTGTAGAGAATAATGAGAACTTAATGTTAGCAATGGGTAAAAGCATGCTCGTGTATAATCATTTCGATAGCCTTATTGATATTGCTCAAAAATTGGATTCCGTAAATAGTAGTATGATAATAGATGTTGCCAATGAAATTTTTGAGCCTAATAAACTTTGTACTCTCGTTTATCATTAAAAATTTTGTAAAATAAAAAAACAATATATATTTTTGCAGCGCAAAACACTGCGGGGTGGAGCAGTTGGTAGCTCGTCGGGCTCATAACCCGAAGGTCGTAGGTTCAAGTCCTGCCCCCGCTACTATAAAAAAGCCGTCAGTATTTACATGACGGCTTTTTTTATTTCACTTTCTCACATCTATGTTCAAAGATGTTTGTGTAAATATCTATGTTTTTTGTTAACTTAGCTAAAAGCACCAACACAATTATATGAACAACAGAGATTATATACTATATGTCGATGATAATGAAGTAAATTTAAGACTTTTCGCCGAATACCTCTCCGACACCTACGAAGTAGTAATTGAAAACTCAACTCAGAAAGCATGGGAATCTTTAAACCGATATCCTATAAAGGTTATTGTCTCAGATCAAAGAATGCCAGAAGAAGAAGGTCTTGTCTTTCTAGACAAAGTAAATCAAACTTATCCAGAAATAATAAAAATATTATGCACTGCATATGTAGATGAAAATTCGGCAATAAAAGCAATAAACCAAGGTGGGATATTCCACTATATAGTCAAACCATACTCTTACGAGTACATGCGTGAAATTATTAAGCATGCCGTAAACGAGTACAATCTAAAAATGGAGAATAAACGCCTTCTTAAGGAACTACAAAGGAATAACAGCATTCTTCAGCAAGCCTTTAACCAAATTAAGGAGCAACAACTTAAACTATTTACCATTTTCGATCAGAGCAATGAGGGAATTGTAATAATAAGAAATGGAGAGGTTCTAGAAGCCAATCCTGCTTTCAGAAGAATTTTTTCGATTCATGCGCAAGAAAGAATTCTTATGGCATGCACAGAAACCATACAAAAGAATTACAGCAGTTTTTTATCAAAGCTAACCGAAGAGGTATCGGAAGGTAAAAGCTTTGAATACGAAATTGTGAACATTGAAAATAAAAAACGTTATTTAGAAGTTCAACCTAGCTGCATCGATTTTCTTGGAAAAAAGGCTATTTTAGCTATTATTCGTGATATTACTGAGCGTCGAGAAGCCGAATATCGAATTTTAGAAGCAATAACCACAACTCAGGAAAACGAGCAACGTAGATATGCCCGCGAATTGCACGATGGAATAGGGCCTTTGCTATCTACAATCAAGATGTATGTTGAGTGGTTAACCAACCCACAGCTCCCCAACCCCGATCAAATGCTTCAATATGCGATCCAAACTATAGATGAAACCATTCGTCAAACTAAAAACCTGGCAAACCAGATGAGTCCTCATCTACTAGAGCGTTTTGGTCTCATTCAGACCCTTTACGATTTTCTCGAACAAACCAAAAAAGCTACTGCCATTAATTATCAATTAAGCAATAACCTATCAAATCGCCTACCCTCTTCAATTGAAATAACCATATACAGAATTCTATTGGAAGCTATAAACAATACGCTCAAATACGCCAATGCTGACAACATTAATATCGAAATTAAAATATTAAATAATGAAGTATCCGTAAAGTATTCCGATAATGGTAAAGGTTTTGATCTAGAAAAGGTGATGAATGAAGGAAAAGGGATGGGGTTATTTAATATGCATGTTAGGGTACAAGCATTAAAAGGTCAATGTAAAATGTTTTCATCACCAGGAGCTGGCTTTTCGGTGGAAATATTATTGCCCATAAATGAATAGATTTTTAACACTATCTTTTGAAAAAATAATTTATTTTTAAAAAAAACAAACCTAATTAGCTGTTATGGGAGAAGAAAAAATCAAAGTGTTTATTGTCGACGATCATGACATGTTTCGTCAGGGAGTAAAAAATCTTTTACAAACGACAAATCGTATCGAGGTAGTTGGTGAAGCTGTAAATGGTAAGGATTTTCTTGAAAAATTCATACAAATTAATCCTGATGTTGTCCTGATGGATATAGCAATGCCCGAAATAGATGGCATAGAGGCTACAGCAATAGCACGTGAAAAAAAACCTGATGTTAAAATATTAGCTTTAACTATGTTCGGAGAAGAAAAATATTATTATCAAATGATTCAAAAAGGCATTAAAGGCTTTGTTCTTAAATCATCCGGAATAAGTGAACTTTTGAAAGCTATTGAGATAGTCGCAGAAGGAAATAATTATTTTTCTAATGAACTGCTTGTAAAACTCATTCAGAATGTCGCTGTTGGAAATTCGGAGCACCCAATACTTACTCCGCGCGAAACAGAAGTTTTAAAATGGATTGCCTTAGGATACTCTAATGAAGAAATTGCAAATAAACTTCATGTGAGCGATGCTACCATTCGCACCCATCGCTCAAACATTCTACATAAGACAGGATGCAAGAATTCCGCTAGTCTTGTAATGTGGGCATTGAAAAATAAAGTAATTGATCTTGAAAACTAGAGATTTACATTAACTTCACTGTTTTTATCGTACTTCATTTGAGTAAATAATTAACAATTTTAATATTATTTTATAGAATAGACCTTATGGTTTAACTTTTATTTGGTTAAAAAAATGGCTTTTTGATGTGAATGCATATTACCTTTGACGTGTTAAACTAAAAAAAATAAGCCATGAGAAAGTTAAGTGTTTTCGTTTTGTCGCTGGCATTGCTAGCAGGTGGTGTTGTACTAAATGCTCAAACCACTGAATCT
>JAOAFU010000142.1 GCA_026416115.1 Bacteroidales bacterium
GACCAGAAAAATGTTCGTATGTACGACACCACCTTTAATCTTACTTGGACAGTTAAAATGGGTAAAGGAAGGTTTATTAATCCTGCCAACAATCAGGTAGTTTTTATAGCAGACAGCACTGGAAATGTGATTGTCAACTGCCAGGCTGAAAATGGTGTTAGCTATGATCTGAAGCTTTTTGTTCGTGAACCTGTTTCAGTGAGTCCTCCGATTACCAATGATTTTGTTTTATACCCCAATCCAGCATCGGAATATTTATTTTTAACAAATAGTGTAAATTCCTTTAATAAAGTGGAAATATTTAATGCTGAAGGAAAATTACAGTTTGTAACATACAAGTTAATGCGTAATGATGCTAATACCATATCCATTAATATTAGTCAACTGCCTGTGGGAATCTATTATTGTAGGATAGTTCAAAGTAACCATGTAATCGTAAGAAAATTTGTTGTTTCGCGCTAAAAAGATTAAAATTATCAGCTCTCATAGTGTTGCAAACTAAGAACAAAATTTTTTCCCGCTTGTTTATTGATTACCAATTCGATTAACTATGAACAAGCGGGAATTTATCAAATCGGGTCTACTTGGAGTGGGGGCCACTTTGATGCTACCATCAGTAC
The DNA here is from genome assembly GCA_026416115.1 of Bacteroidales bacterium. GTDB lineage: Bacteria > Bacteroidota > Bacteroidia > Bacteroidales > DTGW01 > JAKPGM01. The sequence continues at coordinate 621 of JAOAFU010000142.1, forward strand.
TTGCATCAAAAAATTTTTTGACCAATGATAAAGCAAGTGTAACAGGGAAATTTTTTGAGCAACCTCCTTTAGGATTCGCCTTCGACGCACTAGAACCCTATATCGATGCAAAAACTATGGAGATACACTACTTACGGCATCATGCTGCCTATACAAGGGTTTTGAATGAACAGTTGTCGAAAGTTTCAGTGCCATTCAAGAGTATCGTCGAAATTATGGAAAATATTTCCCAATTTCCTGTTAGCGTTCGTAATAATGGTGGAGGTTATTTAAATCATAATCTTTTTTGGAAGATTATTACTCCTGGTGGTGCCAAGTTACCTTCGGGAGAACTTATGACCACAATTGAAAAAACATTTGGAAGTTTCGATGCTTTCAAGTCAGCTTTTATCGAAAAAGCTATGAGTGTTTTTGGATCAGGATGGGCATGGGTTATCAAAACACCTTATGGACTAAAAATTACTTCGACAGCCAACCAAGATAATCCTTTGATGGACACCGAAAAGGAACGCGGTATACCTGTTCTTATGGTAGATGTGTGGGAGCATGCTTACTACTTGAAATATCAAAACCGACGTAAAGAATACCTCGATGCTTTCTGGCAAGTTGTTAACTGGGATCAGGTTAATTCTTTTTATCACTTAGACCGTTTTGTATTGTAGAGCTTTCCCGGATCATGAGTTGTGGAATCAAGACTATTTTAGTTGGTTTTTTAATTTTACTCGGATTCTCTACTGTATCAATCAGTAATTTAGCCGCATTTTCGCCTATCTCATAAGCTTTTTGGTCGATAGATGTCATGCTTGGGTTTATTAGTGCAGTAAAAGGCTCGTTAGCAAATCCTACTATCGCAATTTGATGTGGAATCATGAGCCGTTTTTCTTTAGCCACTAGCATAGCTCCCAATGCCGAGTAATCGCTTGCTGCTAATATTGCATCAGGGTAACGGTTTATTTCAAACATTTGTTTTATGACCTCGTAACCTTTCTCACGAGTAATTGCAGATTCGACTATTTCGTATCGAATGTTTTGGACTCGAGAAACAGCATCGATAAATCCTCGACAACGTTCTTCATAGATATTTATGTATCTTGGACCGCTAAGATGAACTAAATACCTACACCCTTGATCAATCAGGTGTTGAGTAGCTTCATAAGCAGCTCGATAGTTATCGTTTACAACACAATGTGTTGGTAACTCAGGCCTTATTCGGTCAAATTGAACTAGTGGGACACCTTCCTTAATCAACGTTTCAAGATGCTCGGAAGTATTGGTTTTTGCAGAAATTGAGATCATGATTCCCGATACACGGCTGTGTAACAGGGTCCGTAATGCTTCGCGTTCTCGCTCTAAATCCTCCTCACTTTGACAGATTATAAGGCTATATCCTTTTTCTCTGCATATCCGTTCTGCTCCTGCTATAACATTCGAAATAAAGTCTCTGTTTATTCGGGGGACTACCATACCCAAAGTAGTTCCTTTTCCTGTTCTGAGACTACTGGCTATAAGGTTGCGTTTGTATCCAACTTCTTCGGCCTTTTTTCGTACCAGTTCTTTTGTTTCCTGACTAATTTTGGGATGGTCGTTTAGTGCTCTCGATATCGTCGAAGCTGTCATATTGAGCATCTTGGCCAGATCGTGGATGGTTATTTTTTTCTTCATATCAAAAATTCTCGTCTCTAACTGTGTAATAATAATATAATAGCAAAAATAAAAAAAATTATGCAATCGATTGCATTGTTTGAAAAAATTGTTTTATTTTGCATAAAAAAAATACTATGTCGAAAGTAGTAACATTTGGAGAAATCATGTTGCGATTGGCAACCCCAAATTATCAACGTTTTGCACAAGCTCGTTCGCTCGAAGTAAGTTTTGGAGGTGGTGAGGCAAATGTGGCTGTAGCATTAGCCAATTTTGGTGAGCAGGTTTCCTATGTTACCTGTTTGCCACCCAACGACTGGGGAAAAGCTGCTGCCATGGAGCTTAAAAAATATAATGTAAATACGGATTATATACAATGGTCGGGCGATAGAATGGGTATTTACTTTCTCGAAACAGGGGCTGTTATGCGTCCTTCGAAAGTCATATACGATCGTGCTGGTTCTTCCATTGCTCAGGTAAAACCTGGTTCTATTCCTTGGGAGGTTATTTTCGAAGATGCCGACTGGTTCCATTGGACCGGTATTACGCCTGCTATATCCGAGAATGCAGCTTTAGTATGCAAAGAGGCCGTAGAAATTGCTGCAAAAAAAGGATTAACCATTTCGGTAGATCTTAATTTTCGTAAAAATTTGTGGAAATACGGAAAAAAAGCTTCCGATATTATGCCCGAACTGGTTAAATTTTGCGATATCATTTTAGGGAACGAAGAAGATGCAGAAATGGTTTTTGGCATTAAAACCGAAGGGGTTGAAATCAATCAGGGTCGGATAGATGCATTAGCATATCAACAAACTGCTGCAAAGCTTATGAATCTCTTTCCAAAAGTTAAAAAGGTAATAATTACTCTTCGAGGGTCGGTAAGCGCCAACCATAATACATGGTCGGGTGTTTTGTGGAATGGGATCGATTTTCTACAGGCTCCCACTTACCAAATAACGCATATAGTAGATAGAGTAGGAGGGGGAGATTCATTTATGGCAGGTTTAATTTATGCTTTACGAAAAAAACCTGGCGATGATAGTTATGCTCTTCGTTTTGCTGTTGCAGCCTCTGCCTTGAAACATACTATTCATGGCGATTTTAACCTTGTAACAGTCGATGAGGTCAACAAATTGATGTCTGGTGATGCTTCTGGGAGAGTAATGAGATAATAAATAATTTTTTTATGGCTAAATACAAGCGTTTTCGTGTGGTAGAAACCATTCTTGAGAGTGGGATGATGCCCCTGTATTATCATCAACAGGCCGAAGTGTGTAAAAAAGTACTCGAGGTAGCATATAAGGCAGGAATCAGAGTTTTCGAATTTACCAATAGAGGCGATTTTGCGCATGAGGTTTTCGCACAGATCAATCAATATGCTCTCAATCATCTACCAGAAATGGTATTGGGTGTAGGTTCTGTTGTCGATGCTCCTACTGCTTCGTTGTATATGCAGCTTGGAGCTAATTTTATCGTCTCGCCCTTGTTGAATGAAGAAATTGCACGTGTATGTAATCGGAGAAAAGTTTTATGGATCCCCGGATGTGGTACACTCTCCGAAATATCAAAAGCCGAGGAACTTGGCGCAGAGATAGTTAAAATATTTCCTGCAAAACAACTTGGAGGACCTGCATTTATTAAGAGCATACTTGGACCGTGTCCATGGACACTCATTATGCCATCGGGGGGAGTTGAACCCGAAGAAGATAACTTACGTCAATGGTTTTCTGCCGGTGCTGCTTGTGTTGGAATGGGTTCAAACCTATTTCCTTCCGAATTGATTCGTGAAGAAAAGTATAATGAATTAAAAAATTTACTCGAACAAACATTTCAACTGGTACAAAAAATTAGAAATCAGATAGGTAAGCCATACTGAATTTTAACCAACTGCAGCTATTTTTTAAACTATACAGATAGCGAACTTTAAAAAACTTAAACTGTATCAAGAGAAACGAATAAAATATAAAAATATGAGTTACGTAGAAGAATTGTTCGATATCCGAAACCGTGTTTTTGTTTTAACCGGAGGTGGAGGAGTACTGGCAGGTGCTATAGGAGAGGGTTTGGCTAAAGCAGGTGCCAAGTTGGTTTTGCTCGATATACGACTTTCCAATGCTCAGGAACGTGCAGAAAAAATTTTGGCCATGGGAGGAAAAGCATTGGCTCTCGAATCCAATGTGCTAGATGTTAAAGTTTTAGAAGAAACTAGGGATATTATTTTGCAACATTATGGCCGAATCGATGGTCTGATTAATCTTGCTGGTGGTAATATGCCTGGCGCAACTATAAGTCCGCAGCAAACAGTATTTGATCTTCATATAACTGATTTTGAGAAAGTATTGGCATTAAATTTAAATGGAACTGTGTATCCATCTCTTGTTTTTGGCAAGGTAATGGCCGATAATCGCTCGGGTGTTATTATCAACATCTCTTCAATGGCTGCGTTTAGGGCTATTACTCGGGTGGTAGGATATTCAGCAGCTAAAGCAGCTGTCAGCAATTTTACCCGTTGGATGGCTATGGAAATGGCAATGAAATTTGGCGATGGTATTCGGGTAAACGCTATTGCTCCAGGTTTTTTTATTGGTGATCAAAACCGAGCGCTACTTATAAACGAAGATGGTACTTATACCGAGAGAGGTAAAAAAGTGATTGCTCAAACTCCTATGGGTCGTTTTGGCGAACCTGATGAACTAGTTGGAGCCGTAATCTACCTTTGCAGTAATGCTTCAAAGTTTGTTACTGGGGTTGTACTCCCCGTCGACGGAGGATTTGAAGTTTTTAGTGGTGTGTAAATCTAAAAGTTATTAATTATGCCTTTACTTCAGTCATGGCGTTGGTTTGGGCCCAACGATCCTATTAGTCTCGAGCAAATTAAAGCAGTGGGTGTTCAAGGTATTGTTACTTCCTTACATCATATTCCGTATGGCGAACTCTGGACGGTCGATGAGATTATGCTTCGAAAAAACATAATTGAGAATGCCGGTTTTACCTGGTGTGTTGTGGAAAGTGTTCCTGTTCATGAGGATATAAAGAAACGTACGGGTAACTACAAACGCTATATCGAAAATTACAAGCAAACTCTTGTCAATATAGGCAAATGCGGAATCACAACTGTATGTTATAATTTTATGCCTGCTTTTGATTGGTTACGTACAAATTTGTTAAAGCTTCTACCCGATGGCACATACGTTAGTGAATTTTCAATGACTGCAATAGCAGCTTTCGATTTGTTTGTGCTGAAAAGAAAAGAAGCTGAACTGTGTTACGATGCCGACCAGATTAATTTGGCTAAACATTGGTTTGAGAATCTGCCTTCAACCGAGCTCGAAAAGCTTATGCAAACCCTTTTACTTAGTCTGCCTGGAACAGATAAGCCACTTACTCTCGAATTTATCTCAAGCTCGATAGAGGAATACCGAAATATCTCTGTACAACAATTTAAAGAGAATTTACTTCTTTTTATTCAAGAGATTGCTCCCGTTGCTGAGGAAGCTGGAATTCGGCTCGCAATTCACCCCGACGATCCTCCACGTTCTGTCTTTGGTTTACCGCGTGTGGTAAGTTCTATAAACGATTTGCGCGATATTATTAATGCCTATCCCTCGTTAAATAATGGTATCACTTTATGCACTGGATCTCTCGGTGCTGGTTACCATAACAATTGTGCTACTATAGCTGAAGAACTTGCTCCGTATGTCCATTTCGCTCATTTACGAAACGTTGTTCGCGATGCAGTTGGAAATTTTCAAGAGGTTTCGCTTTTTCATGGCGATGTTGATATACCTGCAGTTATGAAAATTCTTGTCTTGGAGGAAGAAAAACGTAAAAGACAAGGCCGTACCGATTGGCAAATCCCCTTACGCCCCGATCATGGAAATTTAATGCTTGACGATATTGGAAGGAAGTATTATCCAGGTTATTCGCTGTATGGTCGCATGAAAAACATTGCCGAACTCAGAGGGCTTGAAAAAGGGATTCGTTTTGCACTTGGAGTATAAATGAATAAGGGTTGCCGAGGCAACCCCTACCTTTTCACGTAAGTGAAAACTTAAACACCACCTATGAATCGAAACTTTTTCTTTCTACAAAGATAGTATTTTTTTTATAATTTCATTGAATTTTCAATAAAAGTGTCAAAATGTCCTTTAGTCTTTTTTCTTAATTACTTCTGGATTGTAAAATAAGAAGGTATATTTGCACTTCATTATATAAACATGTAGTTAATTTGAAGTGACTCATTTCATGAAGAATGTTGCTATTTTTGCTTCAGGATCAGGCAGTAATGCGCAGGCTATTATAGAATATTTCAGAAAAAAAGGGAAAGATCCTGTAAAACTTATACTTTCGAACAATCCCAATGCTTATGTTTTGGAAAGGGCAAAGCAGCTGGGTGTTGAAAGTTTTGTATTTTCTCGTGAGGACTTATACAATAAGCCTACAGTTCTTGAGGTATTAAAGGCCAAAAAAATTGATTTTATTGTTTTAGCTGGATTTCTATGGTTAATTCCTGCTTCTTTGCTCGAGGAGTATCGTGGAAAGATTGTTAATATTCACCCCGCTTTGCTTCCCAAATACGGAGGAAAAGGAATGTATGGTATGAGAGTGCACGAGGCTGTAATAGCTAATAAGGAAAAAGAAACAGGAATTACAATTCATTGGGTCGACGAAAAATATGATCATGGTGATATAATCCTTCAGGTATCTTGTTCGATAAACCCTACTGATTCTCCCGAACAAGTAGCTGCTAAAGTTCATGAGTTGGAACACTATTACTATCCTATCGAAATTGAAAAGTTAATCATATAACTTCTTTTAACTTGCCTGAATAATTATTAATCTCTAATAGTATTATCCAGTTTTTTCGAGTACATTATTTTCTTTGAATTAATTTATTAACTTTTTGTACTAATGGATGTTATTAATTAGAACAACTAATCTAAATAGTAATATCTTGTTTAACAATTAATAAAATTTATTTTTAATAACTTTTCATGTCAAACTAAACTTTTTTCATCAAAGCTCGTATTTTTTCATAGAAATATATTAATTTAAATTTCATAATCGAATTAACTTATTTATCTTATCTGATGCGAATTAATTTAATGATATTCAAGTGTTTAATGTTTTGTTTTTAATATTCTCCATTTTGGGTGATAAAAAACACCTTTTTTCCTGAAACTTTTTATTGTAAATCCTGTATATGTAGATAAAATTTGCTGACAATTCGGAATTATCTGAAATGATAGAAAAGGCAGATGTAAAATATTGAAAATAAAAAACTTAATTTATGAAAAAGAAAATAATCCTTTGTGGTATGGCTGTGATAGCAGGAACAATACTATACCAAAATAGTACATTTGCACAGCCTAACTCTGTGACTCCCGAATCAAGTGTTCTTTATCAGCATGGTCGTAACTCAGGTGGCGTAGATCCTCAAGAAAACGTCGACTCGGTAACTGTTGGAGGTACTACTAAGTACTATGTACTCCCCGACGCTATTGTTAACCCAGGGTTTAACTATACTACCGATCTGTTTGCAAACGTCATCTCTACTTTTAACTGGAATGTCACCCCTGCAATTGCTTCGGGAGGTGTTCAGAATATTACCGGCTATGCCACTGCACCTCATTACAAACAGATTACATGGTCGGCTACTGGTAGTGGTACCATTCAGGTTACTGAGGTAGCACATGCTTCACAAGGTGGTTGTACCGGTAGTACAACTTCAATAAACGTTCAGGTTATTGCAGCTCCCGATGTGACTGCTGTATCCGTACCCAACTCAACCTGTTATTCGGGTACAATACCATATTCCTTAACCTGTCCGAATGCTACCTTAACTATTAGCAGTGCTGTTAATGGTAACAAAGGTGTTGTAGTTAACTGGAGCTTAACAGGTCCGTCGGGCTTCACACCTATACTTAATCAAACAGCCAATTTGGGCAATAGTACAACACTTAATCTATCGGCTGTGACACTAACTCATCCGGGTACTTACACGCTAACTATCAACACTGTAACCGACCGTATTGCTACCAAGTCGGGGCTTACTGCAATAGCCGATGGTACTAGCACTACTTTCGTAGTAACCGCTGCTCCCAATACAGGTCCTATCTATCACATTCCTAACAAGTAATTCATTATTAATTAAAAATAAATCAAATTTTTGAACATTAAATTTTAATACCATGAGAACAAAAAATTTATTTTCCGGTTTGTTAATGCTGGCTCTTAGTACCAGCGCATTTGCTCAATTAACTACAACCCATGTTGCAAATTCAACAGACACTACTACTGCTGGTGAAAAACCAACCGTAGTAACAGTTGGTGCACGTATTCCTTTTGCAACCGAAAGCTCAACTCCTATTTGGCAGTTGCAGGCTCAGGGTGTATTGGCTTCACAGTCGGTTTGGAAATGGCAAATTACCAATGGCCCCGGTGGAACCACATTTTATGCAGCCGATGGTGTTAGCGCGCTCACACCGGCCACAAACGATTTAGGTGTTGAAGATTTAACGGGTTTAGGTTTTGTAAAAGACTCAGCTATTTCTATTGATTTTCAGAATGTAGGAACGCTCGATTTGTGGGTAACCGAACGTACGGTTTCTAATATTTCGGGTATTACCGGTTGCGAAGGCGATATCGAGCATCTTTCGGTACAGGTAGTTAATGCTCCTACAGTTGCTTTCAACGATGCCGACCGTATAATGGGTGGTTGCGGTGCCGACGCTGCACCTAATAATGACATCCCTCTTACTGTTTCTGGTAATGGTTACTTTAGCGCACCTGCTTCTGGTGGTGGTCTTCGTATTACCTACAAAATCGATTATACCAACCTTGCTGGTGTAACAACTCCTGAAGTGCCTACAACAACAGTTAACGATGGCGATGAAATTACAACGGGATGGGCACAGTTTAGTGTAAACAATGGTCCTACCAATATTGTAATACCATTTAACATTTCTAATGGCAATTTTGGTACCTATACTGTAACTCTCGAAGCTGTTACCGATGAAGTATCGCGTAAAACTTTAGATGCTGTTCCTGGCTACGATACCCAAGGGTTACCTGTAGTTGCCCAGAGAACGCTAAAAATTTATGCACTACCTACACCCAATACTCAGCCCATCAAACACATTCAGAATATTGGCTGGTAATGAGTTAGCATAAATTAGTTCTCGTGGTAGGAATATAATACTTGCTGAAATGAATAACAGGAGGTGTTTAATAGCAACAATCTACTGATTAAAGCTGTTGAACACCTCTTTATAAAGTAGTAAGTTTAGAGCCCTACCATTATAACTTAATGTGTTTTATTTAGATAGTTCAATATTTTATTGTACTATATATTAGTGCTTTGAAAAAATTAGTTGCCATATTATTAAGTATTTTTTTGGTTGTAGCTCTCCCGACTATAATGCAGGCTCAGCTTCCACCTGCCTGTACGCAAAGTTGGGTTCGGTATGCAGCCAACCCCGATCCCATGATGATGGGTACACAATCCCATTTTTCGTGGATATTCGATGCTTCGGGGGTAAAAGAATACAGAATATATGGCAATGGCGATTCGGTTGATATTTTATGGTCAAATCGCCCTGGACGTTATTCCATTGGTATTGCTGAAGTTTCAGAGTTTGGTTGTACTGGCGATACAGTATGGAATTCCATTATGGTTCAGGGAGTTTTACTCGATATTGGTCCGGATAAAGAAGTTTGCGAAAACGATTCATTCGCCTTCGATGCCGGTAGCGATTTAGCATCCTATTTATGGAATGATACGGCTACCGGCAGCATTTTCCGGGGTGTTGCCAAGCAAACCGACACAATTCGTGTAGTTGCTGTTAACGATATAAATTGCAAAACATACGACTCAGCAGTTGTTATTGTTCGTCCCAGACCACATGTAAACATTGTCGATATGGCTAGCGGAAAAGCCGTAAGTGACACCATGCTATGTGGTTACACTAGCATAACATTCGATGCAGGAATAGATGGTACATTCTATACATGGAATACTGGCGAAATAACCAATTCGATTACTGTTCCAGCAATAGATCCAACTATGAGCGATTCAGTTAGATTATATGCTGTTCTTGTCGAAAATATTTATGGTTGTACAGCCGAAGATTCAGTCCTCTTGCGTCGATGTGTAATAGATAAAAATATCGGTATTCCAAATGTATTTACCCCCAATGGCGATGGGAAAAACGACATATGGCGAATACCTACATTTGATTATTATCCAAGTGCTACAGTCGAAGTATACGATCGTTGGAATCGTATAGTGTACCGTTCAACCAGTCGACAGTACAAGCCATGGGATGGTAAATCCGAAGGAAAAGAAGTACCTATGGGTAGCTACTTTTACCTGATAAAAGGAATGGGTAGTAAAGAAATTAAGGGAACAGTTACGATTATCCGATAACTTTTGTGTAAGGATTTAGTTTGTTCGTCAATAAAAATTGACTATTCGTGGAAAAATTATTTCGGGTTGATGCAATAAATATTATTTTGTTATATTTTTACCCGTGAATAAGAAAATTTCGGTCTCGTGCGCTTATTAAGAATTATCATCGGTGTATCTGGTTTATGTGTTATAAGTTTTACTAAACTTATAGCACAGCAAGAATCGGTTTATAGCCAGTACATGTTTAATCTTTTTTTGATAAATCCTGCCGTTGCCGGAAGCGATGGTTCTACTTCAATTAATTTTACAGGTCGTGAGCAATGGTTAGGTTGGGAAGGAACACCTCGTACCCACTCTATTAGTGCACAAACTCGTGTTTTGAAAAATAGCTTTATTGCAAAAGCTTTAAATCTTCGAAAAAAATTTAGCCGCCGGTCGGCCAGCGGAAATGTTGGAGTTGGGGCTCATCTGTTTAACGATATCAGTGGGCCAATTGTACGTACCGGCATGCAACTAGTGTATGGTTACCATATACCTATCAGACGTAATCAATTGTCTTTTGGATTGGCTTTGCAGCCATATCAGTTCAATATTATTCGTAGTCAACTTCGAAATTATGAAGAAGGCGACGAGGTTATCAACAGTATCCGTCCACGTTATGTAATAGATGGTAATTTCGGCGCACTTTATACAACTCCACTATGGCAGGTTGGTCTTGCAGTCGACAATCTATTTCAATCCAATATAGCTTTTGGAGGAGGTTCAAAAGTTGGATATCACATACTACGTCACTACTGTATTAATGGTTCCTATAAAATTGAGGTTAACCGGCAAGTATTGGTCGAACCTACTACACTTATTAAGTTTACCGAACAGGGCACTTTTCAAATGGACCTAAGTGCAAGAGCATTTTATAAAGAAGATTATTGGGGAGGTTTATCTTACCGTACTGGCGCTGGAGGCGGTACTTTGATTGTTTTAGCGGGTCTTCGAGTTCGTCAATATTACTTTGGTTATGCTTTTGACTGGACTTTTTCTCCTGTAATGTCGCATACCTTTGGTACTCACGAATTTATGTTTTTTGTTAAATTTGGCGAAAATGCTCGCCGTTACCGATGGTTGAATCGCTACTAATTGTTATTTTTTTACTTAACTTTTCTTTTCATATTTTGTCAAAGAAAAGGGACTCTTTATCAAATTCTGACCAAAATTTGTTGTCGATATAAAAAAACATGTTAACTTTAAAGCAATGTCTTAACATTAAGAAAGTTAACATGCTTCCATGCAGCTTCCATTTAGATATAAGTTAAGTATATATTTCTATCTGTTAACATTTGCAGTAGCCTTGGTTGTTGCAACAGGAATTTATCATTATATCAAACAACAACAGAGAATCCGATTTGTTAAGACTGAACAAATTCCTATCGTTAATGACAATTTTCGAATTTTTTATTTTGTATCACAAGTAGTAAACAATTTTCAGCTTTTTGCTACTTATAATAATCCTTCCGATTTGAATTATGCTATTGTATATCTCGATTCTTTGAAAATATATTTGCATCAGAGCGAAAACAAGGCCAATAGTAGCGTAAGTTTGTATCTTAGTGAAATTGATAATACTGCCGAAACGTTTAAGCAAGAAATTTTGCGGTATAAAACAGAATATGAAAAGATAACCCAAAATTGTTCAATAGCGAAAAAATTGAACGACAGCCTGCAAAGTTTTAACCAAATCTTCTGGTTATCGAACAAGCGAATACTCGGAGCGTCTAATATTGAAAAAGCCAGTTTAAATTACACCCACCAAAATATTTTTCTTTGGAACCAGCTATATAATATTTCGAGTTTGGGCTATCAGCATCTATGTCAATTACCTACCAATGATGAGACACTTATTTTTGCTCTTGAAAGTTTTACTCAAGCTGAACAATTGCTCGAGGAATTGATATTAAGAGTTCAATGGCTTCAGCGAAACCTGCTTTACGATTTAAAACGTAATATCCAGTTAGGAAAACAATTAACAACTCAAAATATTGAACTATTTCAGTTCTGTGTACAATCAAACAAGCAAATTCTGAATCTTAAACAAAGATTGACCGAACAATCGACTGCAATTAACAATATTACTTTATCGGATATAAACAATAGGCTTAACCAAAATGAGTTCGAATCTTCTGTTGCAATAAAAGTTCTGATAATTTTTATTGCTTTATTCGCGATTAGCTTGATATACTTTTTATACTTTGTTGTAGGCAAATGGAAAAGGTCATTCAAGCAACTGGTTTTATATGCTAAAAATATTGTCCAAGGTGAACAGCATGAAATACGGAATTCATTAACTTTAACAGATTCAGACCTTAGGCTCTTAGGAGGAATGCTTAATGAGATGAATCAAAAAATGCTGGTTTTATCGAAAGAGATTATTACAGATCTTGAAGAACTCGCAAGAGAAAGTAAAGACATATCCATCGAACTCAACGAAATGATTAGTCAATCGAAAGGTTATTTGTCTAATTCTTCCAAATCAAATGAACTGATGATAGAATTCACTCAAAGCATACAAAATTATATTGATGAGACAGATAGCATTTATCGTTCGACGTTAAAACTTAAGGAGGTTGCGCAACAGAGTGTAAATTCTATCCACGACGCCTCCAATCGTATGGAGAGGATAGCTGATCGCATTAAAACAATTCATGACATAGCTAATCAGACAAATATTTTAGCATTGAATGCAGCCATCGAGGCTGCTCGAGCAGGAGAACATGGAAAGGGTTTTTCTGTGGTTGCCGCCGAAGTGCGTCGATTAGCTGAAATAAGTAAAATGGTGGCTTCTGAAATAGATGAACTTTCATTTAGTGGAACAGAACAAATTGGTAATATTGTACAAAAACTTACTTTAATCTCCTCAGAGATAGATAAAGCTGTTATAAGTGTTAGCAAGATACTCCAGACTAAAAACAACCTGGAAAGTTATTCAGAAATTGCCTTTGAAAACCTTGGTAAATTCAATCAGTTAACCCAGAGTCAGAAATCCATATTTGCAAAACTTTCCACTCGAATAGATATTCTGACTTCGAAATTAGAAAAAATAACATATGTGGTTAACCATTTTATCCCTAAAAACGTATCAGGTAATGCAGAAAGTAAAATGGAGCAAAAGGCAAAAGTAGGTTCACATAAAGGTGAGGTTACTTCAACAGCAGTAACCTTTTCTTCTGGTCGAAAAATTAAAGTTAATGGAAAAGAAGTTGATGTTGTTCATCCGAAAATTGTTTCTAAATAGCTAATTTTGTAAAAAGTGTGCACATATGGAATTGGAGAGGTTGAATGAAATATTCAGGGCAAAACTTTCGGACGAGGATTTCAAGCGATTAAGTGATTTTATATATAGAGAGTATGGAATAAAGATGCCACCGGCGAAGAAAGTTATGCTTCAAGGAAGATTACAAAAACGTCTGCGAGAACTCGATATTATCTCTTTTAAGGATTATGTCGATTATGTTTTTAGCAAGGAAGGGCAGGATAATGAAATTATCCACATGATTGACGTTGTGAGTACCAATAAAACTGATTTTTTTAGAGAGCCCATTCATTTCGAATATCTAACTCAAGAAGTGGTTCCTCATTTTGGAAATACAACCGATTTTCGATATCCCCTTAAAATATGGAGTGCAGGCTGTTCGAGTGGGGAAGAGCCCTACACCATTGCAATAGTATTGATGGAAGCAAAAGAAAAGTATCCGGCTCTCGATTTTACCATACTGGGTACCGATATTTCTACCCGTATACTTCAAACAGCAATTGATGCAATTTATAAAGAAAATAGAATAGAAGGGATACCTCTTCATATACTTAAGAAATACTTTTTACGAAGTAAAGATCGATCGAATCCTACCGTAAGGCTAATACCCGAAATAAGAAAAAAAGTTAATTACATGCGCCTTAATCTTATGGAGCCTTCATATCCAATACCCGATATGTTCGATGTAATTTTTTGCAGAAATGTATTAATATATTTCGATCGCCCTACTCAGGAAAAAGTAATTAATAAATTGTGTATGCACCTCAAACAGGGAGGGCACTTCTTTTTGGGCCATTCCGAGTCTATTACTGGGATGACTGTGCCTTTAAGACAAATAAAACCTACTATATTTGTAAAAGTAGAGTAATATAAAACTTGTAAATATGAGCAGATTAAGCGACCAGGAACTGATTGATGAATTGCAGAGAAGATTCGAAGAGAACCGGAAAACGATTCAGGAACTAAAAGAGTTAACTGAAGAATTGAAAATTGTAAATAAAAAACTTGAAGAATCGGAGGCTCTGAAAAGTCATTTCATATCCAACATTACCAACGAAATAATCAATCCCTTTACTTCTATTTTAGGACTTTCGAGAAGTATCCTGTCGGTTAAAAAAGAGAACTGGAAAAAAGTTATTTCGATGGTAGCTTTAATTCACTCGGAGGCTTTTAATCTCGATTTTCAGTTACGAAATATTTTCCTTGCTGCCAAAATTGAAGCTGGTGAAATATATCCCGAAATTTTGAATGTTGATCTTAAAAATTTGGTTAAAAGCGTAATTGATTCATTTAGGATAGAAGCAAAAAAGAAGAATCTTTCGTTCGAGTTTAATTTCGAGATTGTCCCTGAAAAAGGGGATGTATTCTACTTTAAAACAGACCCTGAAAAAGTTAAATTAGCCATTGCTAATTTAATTAGCAATGCAATTAAGTTCAGTTACGAGAACGGAAAAATCATCATACGAGTATGGAAAGATGACGAAATGGTTCATATTTCGGTACAAGATTTTGGGACTGGGATATCGGAGGCTAATCAAAAAATTATTTTTGATCGATTTAAACGGCTCGATTCTGGGATTAATTCGTTGAACCGGGGGCATGGTTTAGGTCTCTCAATAAATAAAGCTGTGATCGATCTTTTACAGGGTAAAATAAGTATAAAAAGCGAAATCAATAAAGGAGCAACCTTTACTATTTCAATACCCGAAGCCAAGACAAACATCGCCGGATTCTCTGCCGATGGTAACGAATTTCTGTTTGACACAGATGAAATCTTTTGAGTAGGGCCTTTATGGAAGAGAATGTACATTTTTTATATCCGGCAGCCATCTTTGCTAGCAAAACGCCTCATTTGGTTACAACTATTTTAGGGTCATGTGTGGCGGTATGCTTATACGATCCAACCCTTCGAATAGGCGGAATCAATCATTTTATGCTTCCTTTGTGGAATGGTCAGGGACTTGCGTCTCCAAAATATGGTAACATTGCAATCGAAAAGCTTATCGAAAAAATGGTATCCTTGGGTTGTGATGCCGGACGTTTGCAGGCCAAAGTTTTTGGTGGGGGTGAGGTTATTCAGTCAAATGTCTCGCAGTTTAACATTGGTGCACGAAATATCAGGATAGCTTTCGATCTGCTCGAGGAATACAAAATACCCATTGTTGGACAAAGTGTTGGAGGCAAGTTTGGAAGAAAAATTTTGTATAATACCGAAACTTTTGAGGTTAAGCAAAAAATTATACAGAAAACGATTACCGGTAACCAGATATAGTACATTAATAAGCGAAAGAAAACGGGTGGGATGAAAAAAATACGAGTACTGATAGTTGATGATTCGGCTGTTGTTAGACAAACTTTGGCGAGTATACTTGAAAGCGATCCCCAGATTGAGGTAATGGGGACTGCTTCGGATCCTTTTTTTGCAGCCAAAAAAATCCAAAACGAGGTACCCGATGTAATAACGCTCGACATAGAAATGCCTCGTATGGATGGGTTGACCTTTTTGAAAAAAATCATGTCGCAACATCCCATTCCGGTGGTTGTTATTTCGAGTTTAACTGCCGAAGGAACTGAAACTGGAATGAAAGCGCTCGAATATGGCGCTGTTGAAATAATTACTAAACCCCAGATGAATACTAAGCAGTTTTTAGAAGAATCGCGTATTCGGATATGCGATGCTGTGAAGGCTGCTGCTATTGCCCGAATTAAAAGAAAACAGGTAAATAATCTTGTAGTACAACCTAAGCTCTCGGCCGACGTTATTATTCCCGATGCCCCAATAACCAATAGGGCGATGATTAAAACAACCGAAATGGTTATTGCAGTGGGGGCTTCGACCGGTGGAACCGATGCAATACAACAGTTTCTTCAGGCTATGCCTGTAGATTGTCCGGGTATAGTCATTGTCCAGCATATGCCCGAGCATTTCACTCGTTCATTTGCCAATCGGCTTAACGACATTTGTCAAATTAATGTAAAAGAGGCCGAAAACGGCGACTCAGTTTTGAGGGGACAGGCTTTGATTGCACCAGGAAATTATCACATGTTACTTAAACGAAGTGGCGCCAAATACTATGTTGAGGTGAAAGAAGGCCCTTTAGTTAACCGTCACCGTCCCTCGGTCGATGTGTTATTTCGTTCAACAGCACGTTATGCAGGGCGCAATGCTGTAGGGATTATTATGACAGGTATGGGTGACGATGGCGCTCGTGGTTTACTTGAGATGAAAGAAGCAGGTGCCTATACTATTGCTCAGGATGAAAAAAGTTGTGTTGTTTTTGGTATGCCCAACGAAGCAATTAAATTAGGCGCTGCCGAAAAGATTCTTCCGCTCGATCAAATTGCTGCACATGTGATTAAGTTCGTCAGTCAGGTTCAAACTCAAGGTTAGGCTCTACTTAAAAGGATAAAATATCTTTTTTCGCGACGAGCTAGTTGTACGTTTTTTACTCTTTGCTTTTTTCTTTTTCTTTTTTCTCGCTTTTTTCTTCTTTTTTATTGCTTTCTTTTTCTTCTTATACGAAATAGATGAGGTACGAGCTTTTGAAATATGTTTTTTCGATGTGCAGCCACTTTCAATAACGCTACTAAGTCCAATTACTATGATGAGTATAAAGTATTTTATCTTCCAAAGAAAATAACGCCACAACATTTATCGAGTAATTTTTGCGAAAATTAATAAAAATGTATTATAACGCATCTTGTTCGACAAACATTTTCTATCTGTCAATTATGGTACCTATTTTCCGATGCAAAAGTTTTTGAATATGTTTCCTAAGATCTCGTCATTGGTTATGGTTCCTGATATAGACCCTAAATAATAAAGTATTTGTCTTAAATCTTCGGCAATAAGATCAATTGGGAGACCCGTGTCGAAACCTTCTAACATTCTCATTGCTGCCTCACGTGCATGCATGAGAGCTTCGTAATGTCGGGCATTTGTGATCACAATATCATTTTCTTCTTGCCTCATCGAACCTACACATTGAAGCAGATAAGCATGTAATTGATCAATGTTGATTTTATTTTTTGCAGAAATAGCAATAATTGGAAAAGAAAAGTGATATTTAAGATTTTCTACAGATTTATGAATATCTTGTTGTTGAACACGATCGGTTTTGTTAACTACAATGGCTAAAAACTGATTCTCCTGTAATGGAAGTCCAGAGATCATCTCTTCAATTGTTTTCGAACTCTCGTTTGGGTCGATAAGGTATAGTATGATAGTAGCTTTTTGTACATTGCTTATAGTACGTTCGATACCCATAGATTCAATGGTATCGGTTGTATGTCGTATTCCTGCTGTATCGATAAATCGAAATAAAACTCCTTCAATGTTTATAGTATCTTCAATTGAATCTCGTGTAGTACCCGGAATATCTGAGACAAGAGCTTTATCTTCGTTGAGCAACGTATTGAGTAAGGTGGATTTTCCAACATTGGGCCTTCCTATAATTGCTACAGGTACTCCTTTCTTAATCACATTACCATATTGGAACGAATCGGTTAATAATTTAATTTGGTCGATAAGTTTTACTAATATCTGCCTTAAAGCTTTTCTATCGGCAAACTCAACATCTTCTTCCGAGAAGTCGAGTTCGAGTTCGATTAAAGAAGCAAAATGGATTAATTGCTCGCGTATCTGGCTAATTTGTTTTGAGAATTCGCCCCGCATTTGACTTATGGCAATTCTGTGGCTTGCTTTAGAGGTCGATTGAATAAGGTCGGCTACTGCTTCGGCCTGAGATAGATCCATTTTGCCGTTTAAAAATGCTCTGAGAGTGAATTCTCCCGGTTGTGCCATATATGCTCCACTTCTTAGCAGTAGTTCAATAATTTTTTGTTGAATATAATACGAACCGTGGCAACTAATCTCTACCGTATCCTCGCCTGTGTACGAACGTGGGGCCTTGAAAATTGAGATTAAGACCTCATCTATAATTCCATCCTGATCTTTTATCTTGCAAAGGTGTATGGTATGCGATTTATATTCACTAATTTTTTTGGGTAATTCGACAATTTTGTCGCAAATGGAAAAAGTATCTGGTCCACTTACTCGAATTACCGCAATGGCTCCCGTTCCTGCAGGTGTAGCAATAGCGCATATGGTAGATTCTCTGTTAATCATACTATATTTTAAATTTTTCGAACTAGATAGATTGGAAAATGATAAAGTTGCTTTACTCTTTTACCGTTTACAATACAAGGTTTCCATCGGGGAGAAGTAAGTAACGTTTCTTTTATTGCTGAATCTATAAGTGGATCAATTCCCGAGACAATATTTACTGAGTCGACATAACCTTCTTCGTTTACTAAAAAAACTGCTATAGCTCTTCCTTCTGATTTTCTTATTTTTTCGTTTATCGGATATTTAAAATTCTGCGAAAACCACATTCTAAAATTTAACATATTGCTCCCACATTCAAAAATACCCTCTTCTTCCTGTTTGTAAATTTCATTTTTACTATTAGCTAACGACGAATCGGGTGTTGATTTTTTTGTACTATCGCTGATAATTACGGTTGGTTCAGGGTATTGTTCTTGTTCAGGAAGTTGCTCTATTAGCTTTTGTGACTTTTGTTCTGGCAATTGTTCATTTTGTTTTAAGAGTTCGTCGATTGGAATATCGAGCAGTTCCATGGGTATTTGGGTTGGTTTTAATTTTACATGTTCAATTTTTATGTGCTTGTTTAACTGAATAAGCAAGGGTAATGTAAAAATTGTTATAAAAATTACTATGCTAATAAGCAGGGCAATAATAGTGTACTGATAGTATTTTTTTCGTAGCACATAAGCGCCGTAGCTTTTGTTTCGAAATACCGATTCGTCGATAAACATGCGTTGTGACGGTAATTTGTGCCAAAGATACAATTTCTTTACCTTTTATCATTGATGGTTGAGTATTGCGTGAAAATTTGAAAAAAATAATTCTGACGGGTATATATTTTTTAAATTTTCTTTGGCATTTAACTAAATACTTAATTTGTTGTAATTTCTTTATATCGATTCAAGTTTCACATTTTGTCTCATTTTGTGGAAGTCATGACTATTTAATATTAGCCTTTTCAGTTTTTTTCGTAGTTCTTATAATGTTATAAAAAATGAGAACCTGGCAAGATGGCCAGGTTCTCATCATATTTTTTTTCAGGTTAGTTTACTTTTTAATAATTTTTTGTGTGAAAGTTTTGCCGTTTTCAGCTGTTGCTTTAACAGCGTACAAACCTGCAGGTAGTAAAGAGACATTTACACTACCATTTGGTTTCGACGCTTTAAGAACCAATTTACCTTCGGTGTTGAATACTTCAATACTTTCAAGTGCTATATTTGAGGTAAATCTCAGCTCATTAACAACGGGATTGGGGTAAACCTTCCAAGCCGTGTTGCTGGTATTTTTGATAGCCGAACCAGGCAAAAGTGTTAATCTCATAAGGGTATCGGCTTGGTTCCACTGAGCTCCTTCAATTGGTCCGCCAATATTTTCGCGCGAGGTAGAAGTGCCGTCAATGTCGTTTGCAATAACATTAAAGCCAACCACGCTATTATCGCCTATTTTATCGAGGGCTGCAGCTTCGGCGCTGACTGCAAGGTCAATAGCAGCTTCGATAATGTATCCACTACCCAAATCGTACATAGCAGCGGTAATAAATTCGGTACCATTCATAAAGCCACCTTCACTCCAACCTCCTTTGGTTGTGGCAGTTGGGTCGGCACTCGATTTGTTTGCATAAGCCAAGCGAACTTGAGTCATCTCAGTCATGTCGGCTTTTGTCGAATTGCCTGGTGACCAGTAAATTTCCCAGCAGTCAACTTCCCAGTCGGCAAGTTGCAACTCGGCAGCCCTTTCTTGAGTCATCAGATCGTCGTCGTCGATATAACCAATAAAATACAAATAATTATCGTCCCATAACAATCTGAAGTAGGCTTTGAAATCCAGCTCATTAGGAGCCGACTTTCCTTTACCCCAATACCAAATGTTCATGGTGTCGGCTATTGCCCAAGCTGCATCTTCTTCACCGTCAATGGTAATTGGAGTGGCAGTTTTTTTTACCGAAACAGCACGATTCTGTGCTATAGTTGTACCCACTAACAAGGCACATGCTGACAGGAGTAAATAGAGTTTTTTCATAGATCTGAATTTTAAGTTGGTTTGTTCAAAGTTAGTTTTGAATTGCATTTGAAAAAGATGAAAAATGTAAGGTAGAATGAAACATATGTAACAGGAGGGAGAAACTTGTAAACGAAAAGTAGGGTAAATGAAAATTAGCTCCAAAGTTAAAACATGCAAATCGTAATGAACTTGCTTGAAAAATCGATTAATTATTTATGGCCTATTTAATAAAGGCGAAGAAAACATATTTCAATTCAGGTTGTTTATATATAAAACATGCAATATGAGAAAATTAATATTCATTATTTTATTCTTTTGGTTGCATTTGTTCACAAATGCAGCACCCATTGGTTTGGGAGATAAAGCACCTGATTTTACCTTAAAAGATCAAAATGGCAATCCATTTAGGTTAAAAGAATACATTGGCAAGAAGGTATTGGTAATTTATTTCTATCCGAAGGATGACACTCCTGGGTGTACAAAGCAAGCATGTTATTTTCGCGACCAGTATGAGGCATTTACGGAAGCAGGTGCCATAGTAGTTGGTATTAGTAGTCAGGATGTTCAAAGTCATAAGGCTTTTGCTCAAAAGTACAACTTACCTTTTACCCTGCTTGCCGATGAAGATGGTAAAGTTCGTAAGCTTTATGGTGCTGGGGATGGTTTAATTCCAGGAAGGGTAACCTATGTTGTCGACAGGGAAGGCAAAGTAGTATATATTTTTAATTCGCAGAGCGATGTAAAACGACATGTTGAGGAAGCTCTTCAGAAAGTTCGCGAACTAAATCGTTAACTTTCTACAGGTTTTATTCCAAATACCTTGTTGAAACTCCCCATTCTATAACCCAAGATATCTACAGTAACGTACTTGAAGCCAAAGGTGATAAAAGCATTGTGAATCTCCTCCGAAAGGGGTGGGGTTACTATTTGTGGTAATTGTGCAGGTAGAATTTCAATTCTTGCCAGATCGCCATGGCACCGAACGCGAATAGTTCGGAATCCTTTTTCGATTAAAAATTTTTCTGCAGCTTCTACTTTAATTAAATCTTCTTTTTTTATCTCAGTATTATACGGAAATCGTGAATAAAGGCATGCATAAGCTGGTTTATTCCAGGTTGGAAGGTTGAGCATTTTTGAATATTCACGAATCTCGGCTTTGTTAAAATTTAGTTCGAGCAATGGACTAACCACTTCAAGTTCCTTCAGAGCTTTTTGTCCAGGACGATAATCGCTCTTGTCATCAGCATTGCTACCATCGAAAACAACCGGTATTCCCATTTTTCGGGCAAGGTTTATTATACTACCAAATTCCATCTTTTTGCAATGATAGCATCGATCGATGGGATTAAAACGGATATTTTCTTCAATCTCGTCGTTAAGCAGAACAATATGTTCGACACCTAAACTTTTGGCAATATTCTTGGCTTCTTCTAATTCATATCGGGGAAATGAGGGTGCGTCCATAGTTATTCCAACTACATTTTCTGAGCCTATGGCTTCCTTCGAGGCAGCTAACAAGAAAGTACTATCTACGCCTCCTGAATAAGCCACAACAACTTTTGGATATTGGCGGATAAATTGCAGAAGATCATTGAATTTCTGGGGAGTTTCCATTATTTTTATTAAATTTAGTTTGTATTTTCTTAAACTTTTGTTAGGTACGAATTGTTCAAATAAACAGACCACTAAATCTAAAAAGTTATGGCAAACTTACAAACAAATTATTTAGGAATTTCGCTTCAAAACCCTATTATAGTTGGAGCGAGTAATCTGGTTGACAATCCCGACAATCTCAAACGTATAGAGGATAATGGTGCATCGGCTGTTGTATTCAAGTCGCTCTTTGAGGAACAGATTCAATTGGAACAGTTGGAGTTTGAAGAAGCATTAGAAGAATACAACTATCGACATGCCGAAATGACTACATTATTTCCACGTCTTGAACATGCTGGTGCCAAAGAACACCTTACAAAACTTGAGAAAGCTCGAAAATCTCTCTCGATTCCCTTAATTGGAAGCCTTAATGCAATACTTCATGAGTCGTGGGTAGAATATGCACGACAATTGGCAGAAACAGGAATTGATGCGTTAGAATTAAATTTTTATGCTGTTCCTAAGCGCATGGATGTATCGGCTGAAGAAATTGAAAATCAACAAATTGAAATTTTAAAATCGGTAAAAGGAGCAGTTGAAATACCTGTTAGCGTTAAACTGAGCTGCTTCTATACCAATCCGCTCAATTTTATACAAAAACTCGATAAAACCGGTGTCGATGGAGTGGTGATATTTAATCGTTTTTATCAACCCGATATTGACGTTCAACAAATAAAACATGTATCTTCACACCAATTAAGTACGCCTTCTGAGAACAAATTAGCTTTACGCTTTACGGGTTTATTATATGGTCATATTGCTGCCTCAATTTGTGCAAACGGGGGGATACATAGTGGTACCGATGTGGTTAAAATGATTTTGGCAGGTGCCGATGCTGTACAGGTGGTAAGCACTATATACCAAAATAAATTTGAACAGATAAACCGAATGATAACTGAGTTAAACCAGTGGATGGACTCAAATGGATTTGCTTCGATTAATGATTTTAAAGGTAAGCTTTCGAACAAGAATATTCACGATCCTTTTGTTTATCATCGTGCACAATATATCGATCTTTTGTTAAATTCAGAGCATTTATTAAAGCGTGTAACCTTGCCTTGATATTTTTTGATTTTGAGTTAGAAAGTTAAGTAAGAGTATAAAATTTTATAACTTTACATATTCAATAAAAAATTAAGGGGGCTTTCGTGATACCCCCTTATTTTTTTTAAATGAAGTTTTACGAGGAAACGGGTGCATTCATTTTTCTAAGGACTAAACCTTCGCCAAAGCTATCGACGAGCACGTAATCATTTTTTCCAATTTTATCGGCAATAATCTGTCGCGACAATTCGTTGAGCAAGTGTTTCTGTATGAGTCGTTTAATTGGACGAGCACCGTAGTGTGGATCGTAACCATTTTCGGCCAGCCAGTCGACAGCAGCGTCGGAGATGTCGAGTGTAATGGACTGTTCGGCCATTTGTTTTTTGATAAGTTCAAACTGCATGCGAACGATATTTCTAACATCGTGAATCGATAGCGGATTGAACATGATAATTTCGTCGACACGGTTTAAGAACTCGGGTCGAATAGTTTGACGCAACAGGTTCATCACATCGATGCGGATACGTTCGAGTATATGGTTGCGATTACTATCGTTCATTTCGCTTATTCCTTCCTGAATAATATGTGATCCGATGTTAGAGGTCATAATGATAATCGTATTTTTGAAATTTACCACTCGCCCCTTATTATCGGTTAACCGACCATCGTCGAGTACCTGAAGGAGTATATTAAACACATCGGGATGTGCTTTTTCTATTTCGTCGAGTAAAACCACGGAATAAGGTTTGTGGCGTACGGCTTCTGTAAGCTGTCCACCTTCTTCGTATCCCACGTATCCAGGAGGAGCACCGACAAGTCGGGACACGGAGTGACGTTCTTGATATTCGCTCATGTCGATGCGTGTCATCATATTTTCGTCGTCGAAAAGGAATTCGGCAAGCGCTTTAGCCAGCTCGGTTTTACCAACTCCTGTTGTTCCAAGGAAGATAAACGAGCCTATTGGACGTTTGCTATCCTGGAGGCCTGCACGACTTCGTCGTACGGCGTCGGCAACGGCAGCAATGGCTTCATCTTGCCCTACTACACGTTTGTGTAGTTCGGCTTCGAGATTTAACAATTTTTCTCTTTCGCTCTGAACCATGCGAGTTACAGGTATCCCCGTCCATTTGGCCACAATTTCGGCAATGTCTTCAGCAGTTACTTCTTCCTTGATGAGCGGTTTGTCTCCTTGCAATTTATTAAGCTCATTTTGTAACTGCTCAATATTTCTTTGAGCCTCCTGTATCTTACCGTAACGCAATTCGGCCACACGTCCGTAGTCGCCTTGACGTTCGGCCTGTTCAGCTTCAAACTTATACTCTTCTATAGCCTGTTTGTTTTGTTGTATAGCCTCGACAATATTTTTCTCCTGCTGCCATTTCGAACGAAGGTGTTTGCGTTGTTCTTCGAGATTAGCAATTTCGGCGACGATCTGCTTTACTTTTTCATCATCACCCTCACGTTTTAAAGCTTCGCGTTCGATTTCGAGCTGCTTTATTTTTCTTTCCAGGTCGTCAATTTCCTGGGGTACAGAATTCATTTCGAGTTTTAAACGCGATGCTGCTTCATCGATAAGATCGATGGCTTTATCGGGCAAATAACGATTGGTAATGTATCGATGCGAAAGTTCTACTGCAGCAATGATAGCTTCATCTTTGATACGAACTTTATGGTGATTCTCATATCGTTCGCGTAATCCTCGAAGTATGGAAATTGCACTAAGCTTATCGGGTTCGTCGACAATGACTGTTTGGAATCGACGTTCGAGAGCTTTGTCTTTTTCGAAATATTTCTGATATTCGTTGAATGTAGTGGCTCCTATTGCCCGAAGTTCGCCTCTTGCCAAAGCAGGTTTAAGGATGTTGGCGGCATCCATAGCACCTTCGGACTTTCCAGCACCTACCAAGGTGTGAATTTCGTCGATAAATAAAATAATCTCACCATCCGACGAAATTACCTCGTTTACAACGCTTTTAAGACGTTCCTCGAATTGCCCTTTGTAGCTTGCTCCTGCAATAAGTGCCCCCATATCGAGTGAGAAAATTTGTTTGGTTTTCAAATTTTCGGGAACATCGCCATTTACAATACGGTGAGCAAGGCCTTCGGCAATAGCTGTTTTACCAACGCCAGGTTCGCCAATGAGAATAGGATTGTTCTTTGTACGACGAAGTAGAATTTGTATTACACGCCTTATTTCTTCGTCACGTCCGATAACGGGGTCGAGCTTTCCCTGACGAGCACGTTCGTTGAGATTAATCGCATATTTGTTAAGGGCATCGTAAGTGTCGTCGGAGGTATGAGAGGTAACTCTGCTTCCTTTTCGCATTTCGGCTATTGCAGCTTTTAGATCTTTCTCAGTCAGTCCAGCATCGCGCAACATGGTTGCAACTTTGTTCTGACTTGTTGCTAAACCATATAAAATAGACTCCACTGCAATAAATTGATCTCCCAGCTGTTTGCTGTGTTCGAGCGCCTTTTGTAACGCTCGCGAAGCTTCGGAAGATAAATATTGCTCACCGCCGCTTACTTTAGGCAGCGATTCGAGCTCACGATCGAGCGCCAGGAAAAAATGGTGGGTGTTTACACCACATTTTTTAAGAATAAAATTGGTAACATCATCAGCTTTTTCCTGTAAACCTTTCATTATATGTACAGGTTCGATAGCCTGATGTGTTTTGTTTTCAGCAATTATTCCTGCTTGCTGAATCACTTCTTGTGCTTTTAGTGTAAAATTATTGAGATTCATATTGTTTTTCTTTTTATATAAAAACTTATTCAAAATTTTGTCCATATTAATTTTGGTGACAAAATGACAAAAAAATGATATAATATATTGATTTTAAATAACTAAATGTGTGACATTTTGTCTATAGCGAGTGTAAGTACGGCAAAATTTTTAGAAATAATCTTTATCTATAAAGTCTTCGAATGATGAGTTTGTGCACTGATAGTCTGATCCTATCAAAGGTTTATGCAATTTTCGTGCTTTCGCAATTAAACGGAGTAATTTGTTGAATATTGGTAAGAAAGAATCTTTTGATTTAAATGGAAAAGGTATTATTTTAAATTCAGTATATTCGGGAACAAAAAGAGGATTATCCTCTGTAGGTATATCAATAAATCTGCCTGTTGATATATCTACTACCCGTGTCCATTGGGGGTATTTTTTATGTATAAAGGTATAAAAATGGTCGGTAAAAAATACTTTTTCTCCATTGTATTTGAAAGGTAAGTTTTCTGCAAAAATGTTAATAGAATCTAACAATAATTCTTCCGGATATAATATCGTATCTTTAGGTGTAATCATAATTTTTTCTCCCAGAAAGAAAATATATATTGTGTCCGGCATCATAAAAAACCTTTGATGTTTTGAGTGATCAATTTCATAGGAGGTAATAATTTCGAATGGTTCCATTTTACATAAGGCTGGAATTTTTAATTCCTCCATTTTTTTAATGCAGTACTCGATTTCGTATTCAAGTAGGGATAATTTTGAATATGGGATATAAAAAATTCTTTCGTAAAGATTTGAATTGAAAAGATGATCGTAAAACAAAGCGTATAAATACGGTAGTTGGAGCCGATCTCCTAAAAAAATAATTCTGCTCAATAACAATGTATCATGAGTAATTGCGGTGTAGTCGATATAATGTCCGTAATGTGGACAGCTACAAAAATACCAGTCGCTATAATTTTCAAGAATTAGACGATAGCATGATTCTTGTTTCTTAATGTTTTCGGGCAAAGCGAGGCCAACAGTGTAGCCATCCCTTTTTATGAGAAATTTCTGGTAAGGGAATGTAAAGAAATTCTTATTCATCCGCTCACAGTCACAGGGTATTCCAAGATTCATAGCATTTAAATGTTTATAGATAAACCCCGATATTAAGAATAATTCATATTTTCTGTCAAAATTATATTATCAAAGCGACAGGTTGTGTCGCAGAGAATTTTGGAGTGAAAAAATTTTTTCTTCAACAAAATGGATAAAGTGCTGATCGCCCAAAATAAGGATATTGTCGGATAAACCAAGGACAAATCGTGCAGGTCCTTCGTAATTACATACGGGGGCACTTAATCTCCAGGTGTTGTCAGATGTTTGTTCGAGGTAATTTTCGCTTAGTGGGTATTCTTCTACCAGCAGATTATATGCTCTTACATTAAGCTCAAGCTCTACGTTTCCCTGATATTGTGTTTCCGAATTTCGAAAGATATCTATAATCCGATGCTGATGTTTTTCCTTATATAGCCATGGTTCGTTGGTAACCTTAACCTGACCAATTCGTGAAATATTAAAGAGTTTGCAGGTATTTGAATCGTGTTCGTAGCACCAAACCTGTTCGAAATTTGTAGTAAACTCGTAAGGTTCAACTTTTCGATTAGATACTTGGTTGCTATTTGAAGAACGATACCGCAAAAATTCGACGCATTTTTCGTTTTGAATGGCTTGAGTAATTTTTTCGACATTATTTCCCAATTCGGGCTTAACTACTAAGTCGGCCATCCATGGGTAATGATGGTAAATATTATAAAGCTTCTCCTTTAAGTTTGTTTTTAGCTTGTTATTTGCGTCAATACTATCGATAGCCTTGTTGAGAATGTATGCTTCTTCGACTGAGAAATGTACAAGGTCGCTAATCTGCTTTATGGGGCCTTTGTTTGTGCTCAGGTATGGTACGCCTTTCTGATAATATTCAACAACTATTCCAGCCATTTTAAGGGTTTCGATCGAACGTTGAACTGTTCTAACTGAGCAGTCGAGTTTTTTGGCTAAAGCGGAAGTTGTAAGTCTGTTACCTACCAGTAATAACATTAGTTTGATAAGCCGAGTGAGATGGGGTTGGTCCATGGTTTGATTATAATTTCATTACATAAAAGTAGGGATTTTATTTTAACGTTAGTGTACAAATAAAAAAAACGCTTTGTATCAGGTTGCTGAAACAAAGCGTTATATAATGAGTGGGAAAAAAGTAATTATTTATATTCGCTCAAGTATTTAATTACTTGTTGATAGACGTTTTCGGGAGTAAATCCAAATTTTTCGTCGAGAACTTTTGCCGGAGCAGAATATCCAAAATGGTCGAGCCCCCAAATCCGCCCTTTGGGTCCTACAAGACCAGCAAGTGTTATAGGAAGTCCAGCTGTAAGCCCAAAGATAGGGATATTATCGGGGATTACAGATTTTTGGTATTCGATTGGTTGATTTCGAAATAGCCCTTCGGATATTACCGACACAACCCGTACTTTAAGATTTCTTTCGGCAATAAGTTTTTGTGCACCTTCGTAAAGTGTCGATACTTCTGAACCACTTCCTATAAGTATTACATCTGGGGTACCCTCGCAGTCGAGCACAACATAAGCCCCTTTTTGAGCTTCTAAAGCATCTTGGTAGCGGGTTGATCCAGGTTTTGCTGGGATATCTTTTATATTCTGCCGTGAGAGGATAAGTGCTGTAGGGGTTTTGGTATTTTCCATGGCCATCTTCCAGGCTACATTTGTTTCGTAAGCATCGGCAGGTCGAAGAACCAGCATGCTATTATTTCCGCTGTGGTTTTTTAAGTGTTCGAGCAAACGTATCTGAGCTTCTTGTTCAATAGGTTGATGTGTAGGCCCATCTTCTCCCACACGGAATGCATCGTGTGTCCAGATATATTTTACGGGTAATTCCTGGAGAGCTGCAAGACGGACAGCAGGTTTCATAAAGTCGCTGAAAACAAAGAAGGTGCCACAGGCAGCCCAAACCCCACCATGAAGGGCAATGCCATTACAAATTGCAGCCATTGTTAGTTCGCTAACACCAGCCTGGAGGAAAGCACCTTTAAAGTTTCCTTTTGTAAAGGCTGTTGTTTGTTTAAGAAATCCGTCGGTTTTGTCGCTATTTGCCAAGTCGGCCGACGATACTATCATGTTTTCAACTTTCTGAGCCAAATAGCTTAATACTGTCGATGAAGCTGCACGTGTAGCAATATTTTCCTTTTGAGTTATTTCGGCAAAATTAAGTTCGGGTAATTTACCTGAAAGGAACTGTTCGAGTTTTTCTGCTAATTGTGGGTTTTCTTTAGCCCATTTGGCTTGTAGAGCTTTTCTTTCGGCAGCTTCTTTAATCTTTTTTTCGCGAATTTGTTTATAGTATGCTTCTACTTCGGGAAAAATAGCAAAAGGATTTTGTGGATCTCCACCAAGATTCTCAATTGTTTTTTCGAACGAAGCACCTGCTTCTCCAAGTGGCATACCGTGTGTAGCACACTGACGTTCGAAACTACTACCATCGGCTTTGACAGCACCTTTACCCATGATAGTTTTACCAATGATGAGTGTGGGTTTTTCGGTTTGGGCATTTGCTTTTTTTAAAGCTTCTCTGATCTGAGTTACGTCGTTACCATCGATCTCAATCACATCCCATCCCCAGGCGCGATATTTCATTGCAGTATCCTCGGAAGTAACGGCACTGGTTTCGGTCGAAAGCTGAATATCGTTAGAGTCGTAAAACATAATAAGATTACTTAGTCCAAGAAAACCTGCAATGCGTCCGGCCCCTTGCGAAACCTCTTCTTGTATTCCGCCATCGGAGATGTAGGCGTATGTTTTATGCGACATCCATTCGCCAAAACGTGCACATAAAAAGCGTTCGGCAATAGCAGCACCTACAGCCATAACATGCCCTTGTCCGAGTGGCCCTGAGGTATTTTCAACACCACGCATCACATCGCGTTCGGGATGTCCGGGTGTTGGGCTTCCCCATTGGCGAAAATTTTTAATATCGTCTATTGAATAATGGCCCATTAAGGTTAAAACGCTGTATAGCATGGGCGACATATGACCCGGATCTAAGAAAAAGCGATCGCGCATGTGCCAGTTCATATCCGATGGGTCGTATCTTAAAAATTCGGTATAAAGCACATGGATAAAATCGGCACCGCCCATTGCTCCACCTGGATGCCCTGATTTTGCTTTCTCAACCATTGCAGCCGACAGGATCCGAATGTTGTTTGCTGCTCTTGTAGTTACATCATTTGTCATTCTTGTGTCCATTTGTAGTTTAAGTTTTTCTGACGCGCAAAGGTACGGTTTTGAAGTTGATAAAAAGTGTAATTTTTAATTTTTTAAGTGGAAAAATGAAGAAATAGTTTCTGCGTTTTTTATTTTAATTTATTGATTATGAAAAAATTAATATTTAATTTAATGTTAAGGACTTCAAGAAGGATGGATGGGTTGGGTCAAAGTCATCCAATAAAAAAATTTTGGCAAGTGATGGGATCCATTTATTAGTAGGAAACAACTTGCCAAAGTAAATATCAAAGTTTAGTTTTGAGGATCTATCCCGAGTGATCTAAGGAAAGCATCCTGATTAGGTTCGCGACGCAAGAAGTTTCTAATAATTAAGTTTTCATCTTCGGTTGATCCCTTACTAAGGATTTCTTTTTTAAAACGAAGACCTGTTTTCTTATTCATCACACCTTCTTTTTCGAAAACAGAGAATAAATCTTCGGCATATACTTTCGACCACATGTATCCATAATATCCAGCCGCATAACCTACAAGATGATCAAAAGAGGCTTGCATATGTGTGCCTTCGGTATATTTAAATACCCCTATCCGATTTTGCAGATCTGCTAAAATTTCAGTAGTTGAAATATTACTTTCGGGATCAAATTTATCGTGGTAGGTCATATCGAGCATCCCATAAAATATTTGTTTGTTGGCGTCGATTCCCGAACAGACATTACGAGCGGCATACATTTTTTCGAAAAGTTCTTTAGGTAAAACTTCGCCGGTTTTATAATGCCGTGCAAACAGCGTTAGAGCTTCGTAATTCCATGCCCAGTTTTCGAAAAATTGAGAGGGTACCTCGACAAATTCGTGAACATTGGAGATACCCGATTGACCAGCCAATTCGGCTTGGCTGAAGACAAAATGCATCATGTGTCCGAATTCGTGAAAAAAAGTAACCACATCGTCGTGGGTTAAAAGACCAGGCATATTTTCGGTGGGACGTGGAAAATTGCAAACAAGGGCAGCTGTTGGTATTTGGTAGTTTTTCCCAATTTTTACTCCGTTAATTAATCCAAAGCAGGCGAAATGTTTATACTTGTCGTTTCTTGGATACAGATCGAGATATATTCGGGCTATTACTTTGCTATTACTTATCATTTCGAACATTTTAACATCGCTATGCCATACCGGGGCTTCGGTTTTTTCAACAAAAGAAACCCCATATAGCTGCTTACAAATCTCAAGGATTCCATTAATAACATTGTTCACCTCGAAATATTCGCGAAGTTTCTGGTTATCGACTTCGTACTTTTCTTTGAGTAGCTTATTTAAATAAAAGCGGTATTCCCACTCGTTAATTGTGTTTGCATTTGGATCATTGGTATATTTTCTTTTCACTTCAATAAGTTCGGCATAATCGATATTTACTTTTGGTTTAACTTTTTCGAGCAGTGAGTTTTCGAATTCCCAAACCTTTTGTGGGGTTTTGGCCATGTTATCTGCAATAATATATTCGGCTGCGGTGCTAAAACCGAGTAAATTTGCCGCTTTTTTTCTTTCAAGTAGCAAACGGTTGAGTAGATCGAGATTTTTATCAGCCGCACGATTAAGGTAAAGCATAAATAGCTTTTTACGAGCATTTTCGTTCGTAGCCATTTGAAAGAATGGAACTATTGAGGGGTAGGAGAGGTCGATTACATATTTACCCGATTCGGTACGATGCTGATCCTTATATTCTTTAGGCAGTCCATCCATTTCAGTTTCATCGAGCTCCAGTACATCTTTAACAGAGGCGATATTGGCTGAAAATTCCAATCCGAGCGATGTTATTTTATCGAATATTTTTTTAAGTTCTTCTCGTTTCTCTTTGGATAAGTTAAAACCATTAAGTGCATAAAAACGCATCCGATCATCGAGATATTTCTTTTTAAAACCAGTAAGCTTTTTTGCTTCTGAAGTCTGAGAATATTCGTGTGTAGCTCTATAAAGGTCTTCATTGAGTGTTATCTCATTGTCGAACCGACTCAGCATATCAACTGAGGCTAAGCATTGATCTCTTACTGCAGAATCGGGGTGGGTATAGGCCATTAAATATAGCGTGTTTGAAACATTGGAGAACTTGTGGTAAGCTAGATCAAAAGCTCGCATCGTATTGTCGAAGTTTCGTTCCGAAGCTTTTATTTCGCTTATTTTAGCAATCGATTCTTTTGTTTGTCGAATAATCTCTTCAGTTGCCTCCTTAACATGTTCGGGTTTAAGCTCGTTAAATCTTACTACTTCATTTATTTCAAACAATAAAGGGTTTCGCGATCCGGCAATTATATTGTTGTAATTTGTCATACCCATCATAATTAAACTAATTAGTAAAAACCTAAATGTTTTCATACAAAAGTTATATTATAAAAAGATTTACAATTCTTTTTTTTAAAGTCGCAAAGGTAAAATGAATTTATGATCGACAAAATGTATGTTAAGCTGTTTTATAACACCTTTTCAAATTTTAAATGATAATGTTTTGCTTAATTAATTTTAGAAGCTGAACTCGATTTTAATTTCACTTACCATGTTCGTGGTAATTTATGGGTTTCAATTTCAGAGTTGAGACTTGTGATTAACAATACTGCAAAATTTTAATTTCTAAATCTGCGAATGAAATTGTATATAATGAATCTTCGGCTATATTCATAGATTATGTGAGATCTGATTAAATATTACATCTAAACGTTGATGTGAGAAAATTACAGATAGGAAGTTAGATAATTTTAGCATCTTATAAAAAATTTTTATTCCAATTGTCCCCAATTAGAATTAAAATCTCTAAATTTGAACGCTTTGCAAATTTTGAGCTTAATATATGAGTTTTTTGATCCAACAATGAAAATACAACAATGAATATTATGTACCTTAGAAAAAACATAAATTTTTATCTAACAATAGCAATAGTTTTACTTTTTTGTGTATCCGAAATTTCGGCTCAAAAACGTAAGAGTACGGGATTAGATAATGCTACTTTGAAAGAATACTTCGATGATGCTCAATATTTTTATGATATGGGCGATTATCGTGAGGCACTTTTCAATTTTTTAAAGATCTGGGATGCGTCGCCTGAAAATGCAAATATCAATTATCAAATTGGGATGTGTTATTTAAATATTCCTGGCGAAGAATCCAAAGCCATACCCTATTTCGAAAAGGCTGTAAAAAAAGCAACAGTTGACTATGATAAGAATTCGTTCGAAGAAACACGGGCACCGCTTTACGCTTATTACTATTTAGGCGAGGCATATCGTTTGAATAATCAACCCGATAAAGCGCTCGAAATGTATAATCGTTTTCGAAATCATCCAGCTTTTGAGAATCGATACAATGCACGAATGGTAGATGAACAGATAGAGTTATGTGAGCGAGCTAAAATAATCTTTTCTAACCCACTTCCTGTAACATTCGAGAATGTCGGCACTCCTATTAATACATCGGTCAATAATTATCGGCCTGTACTCAACTCCGATGAAACTGTTATGGTTTTTATGACATCTTTAAAATTTTATGAAGCAGTGATGGTTTCAAAAAAAGTTGAGGGGAAGTGGACAGAGCCGGTAAACATTACTCCTCAGATAGGTAGTGATGGCGATTGTGAGCCTACTTTTCTTTCTGCCGATGGAAAAGAACTATATTTAGTGAGAAAAGTGAAAAATAATGCCGACCTGTATGTTTCGACTTTCGATGGTGAGAAGTGGTCGCTTATGAAACCACTTAATAAAAATATAAATAGCTCAAGAAACGAAACGTCGGCTTGTTTATCATCCGATGGAAAGGTATTGTACTTTAGTTCTGACAGAAGAGGGGGCTATGGAGGACTTGATATTTACAAGTCGGAACGTACCAAAGATGGGGATTGGGGATCTGCTGTTAATTTAGGTAAGACTATCAATACCGAAAAAAACGAAACAAATCCATATTTGAGTGATGGAGATAAAATCTTAATTTTTGCATCCGAAGGACATCTCAATATGGGGGGATACGATATATTTATTAGCCAAATAGCAGGTCAAACATGGTCTAGTCCTGTAAATATTGGTTATCCTGTTAATTCGACTGGAAACGATATGCATTACTATCCAGTTGGATCAGCGGTCAAAGCATATACTTTTCTCAATCGTAATGATGGATTAGGATTGTTCGATATATATAAAATTTCGAACCCTATTATTAAGTATGCAGTTTCTAATTCAACTTTACGACAAGATTCGATCCGTCGAATGGTAGTTCGCGATCGTTTTTCTAAAGATATTATTGGTTACATTTTTGTTTTGCCTCAAACCCGAACACAAAATACCTCTAACTATTTAGTTGAATAACCAGATTTCTAAAACCCTTAAATATGCTTATGAAGTTTTATAAGTTCAAAACCATAAGTTTTAAAAGATACCTGATGGCAGTTATTACTGTGGGTATTTTTTCATTAGCCATGGCACAGGATCTTAGTTTTGAACCTAACAGTCATCAAAAACTACAGCGTGCCGACATATTCTTTTTTAACGAAAGCTTTGCTGATGCTCTAAAGCTTTATCAGCAACTTTATAAGTTGGACACAGCAAATCGTTATCTCAAATTTCGTATAGCTCAATGTTATAGCTATTTGCCACAATCAAAAGAGCAAGAGATAAAGTTATTCTGCGAGGCGCTCCGTTTTCCACTTCCATCTGAGCTAATAAATACGTACGTTTACAAAGGGTACATGTCTTATCTGAATGCCGATAGTAACATGTTAATAACTCAAAAGCGCAAAAACGTTAAGCCATATCGATTCGATACAAAGGATGCATTCGACAACATATGTATTTCAGAAGACAGCCGTTACCTTGTATTTGTCAATACAACCAGTTCGAAGAATCAGATATATTTTTTACAACGAGTTGGAAAACAGTGGACTAATGCCGAAAATATTACTTCGCAGGTAGGTTCAATGGGCGACTGCTTTCCTTCTTTTATCAGCAAGGATGGAAAGCGATTATATTTAACCAAATATGATGGTTTTGATAGCGAAATTTATGTAAGCACTTACGATGGTGTTAAGTGGTCGTTGATGAAAAAACTCAACAGCAATATCAATTCGACCTACTGGGATGCGCATGCTTGTGAGAGTCCCGATGGAATGATATTATACTTTGCTAGTAATCGCCCCGATGGTTATGGAGGAATGGATATATATTACTCAATAAAAGTCGATGGTGACTGGAAAAAGGCCACAAATGCTGGTAATAGGATAAATACTGCACTCGATGATGATTATCCGCTGTTGGTTAACAATGGTCGTACGCTTATTTATGCTTCGCAAGGTTTTTCAAAAGGTGCTAACAAACATGATTTGATGTACGCCCAGTATATAGCCGATTTTATATGGTCCGAACCAAAGGAGCTGGGTTATCCGTTTAATACTTCTGATGATGATTTTTCGTATGTTCCTCTCGACGAACTTGCACGAGCTTTTCTTTATCAGGATTTTATGGTACAAAGAAAAAAAGTAAGCTACGAATTATATTTGAAAACCGAAATTGCTGTTATTAATGAGAATGCTAAATATTTGGGCACAAAGCGTATTGTTGTACGCAACTTGATTGATCCGCAGGATACTCGTTCGTCTGTAATTGAACCAGGAGTGAAATACAGCAGTGTACCAGTATTTCCAGGTTTATATACAATTGAGTTTAAGGGTGAAGGGCTAGAATCTAAAGCTATAAATTTGCTGGTTCCTTCAGTGGCCATCCCCGATACTATGCTGGTAAAGGTGAGTTTGAAACCAGCGGTTGGTACAAACGATGGAAATAATACGAACATCTGGAAACCAATCTCCAAATAGCAAGTGATGCAAGTGCTTAAAAATGAGCATATTTTACTTCGAGCACCAGAACCCGAAGACATAGATTGGCTATATAAATGGGAGAATGATCCAGAAGTTTGGATATCGGGAACAACCTTGGTACCTTTCTCGCGATATATTCTTTCTAAGTACCTCGAAAATGCGCATCTCGATATATTCGAAACTCATCAGATGAGGTTAATGATTGAACTTAACAAAAGGCCTGGTGTTCCAATTGGAACAATCGATCTTTTTGACTTCGATTCGTACAATAATAGAGCGGGAGTAGGGATATTGATAGCCGATAAAACCGAACGACGAAAAGGTTATGCAACCCAGTCGCTCCAGCTGCTTATCGACTACTGTTTTAAAGTTCTTGGTTTGAATCAGCTATATTGTAATATTGACCCGCAAAATGAGCAAAGCATTAAACTATTTACTCATTCGGGTTTTGAGATTGTAGGCCTAAAAAAAAGGTGGACAAGGAGAGGAACCGAATACCACGACGAGTATCTTTTGCAATTACTAAATCCTGCTTTTATTTAATGGAAGTAAACGAGGGTATCTCATTAAGGAAAAAAGGCTCTTTAACATTTGAAAAATCGAACTTACAGCAATAGTGATGTAGACCGTTAGTGATAATAAGGTATGGAGCTTTTAAATGAAGGTTATACACAAAAGCCTGATCAAAAACTTGCTGATTAATGGTTTCGTTGTAAGCTTTACACTCGACAACTAGCAATATTTTACCCTCGTTATTAAATACCACAATGTCGGCACGCATGTTTTGGTTGTTTAGCTCAAAACTATATTCAATAGCCATTAACCCAGGTGGATAATTTTTGTAATTAATTAGAAACCAGGCAAAATGCTGTCTTACCCATTCTTCGGGTGTCAGCCGAACAAATTGTTTTCGAAGATGATCAAAAATATACTCTTTCTCATTTATTTGCTTAAGCTTATAGGGGAAAGAGGGTAGGTTAAGAGGAAGAAGTTGCATGCTACTGTCACTTTTTTGATAACTTTGCTTCAAAGTTAAAATAAAATCATATGCCTGTTTTTAATGGAATGAAAGAATACAATGAAGTTCTTCAGGAACTAAAAAATAAAATATATCGTCCGGTTTATTTTTTTATGGGCGATGAGCCATTTTACATGGATTTACTTACTTCTTATATCGAACAAAATGTATTAACCGAAGCGGAGAAGGTCTTTAATCAGCAGGTTTTTTATGGGAAAGACAGCGATGTGGTAAATATTATTAATGCTGCACGAAGGTACCCCATGTCGTCGAACTACCAGGTAATTATAGTAAAAGAAGCACAGGAGTTGAAAGATATTTCGAAGTTAATTTATTATCTCGAGAAGCCATTGTCATCTACTATATTGGTAGTTAATTATAAGTACGGGAAAATTGCTTCAAATACTAAGCTTTATAAGGCTTTAACACAATTTGTTTTAAAAGAGTTCCCTAAAATTAAAGATTATCAGTTAGCTGCATGGATTACCCAGTTTTTAGAGGAGAAACAATATCAGATTACGCCCGATGGGGCAGAATTGTTGGCCGATTGTATTGGAAATAATTTATCGCAAATAGTTCATGAACTTGAGAAGCTATTTCTTTTATTGCCTGCTGATGTAAAAAAGATAACACGCGAGCATATTGAGAAAAATATTGGGATAAGTAAAGATTTTAATATTTATGAACTTGAGAAAGCAATAGGGCAAAAAAATGTGGTAAGGGTCAATATGATTGCCAAATATTTTGCTAGCAATCCTAAAAATCATCCTTTAGTGGTTACCATTGGATCGTTGTTTAATTATTTTTCACGTTTATTGATTTGCCACACAGTTAACCCCAAAACAAAAGAGAGCATAGCTTCAGCTCTTGGTATAAATCCTATTATTGCCAATGAATATCTTTTAGCGATAAAAAACTATCCGTTAGGTAAAGTGGTACGAACGATATCGTTACTTAGAGAGTATGATATGAAAAGCAAAGGTATTGGTTCATTAGCAGATGATGGCGAATTATTAAAGGAGTTACTATTCAGGATAATGCATTGAAATTTTTATTCTTCTTTCCTAAAAAGTCTACTCAAGAGGGTCTCGAGAGAATTTAGTAAATGTAGCAAAAGTCGGTAGCGCAATACTATAAACAACATTGCAGTCATAAGCCAAATAATGGCTACATTGACCCAAAAAGTGGGGTAATATACCCCGAAAACCATTTTTTGGGGGGCATAAAAGTGTGCTTTAACCATTGGTGAGAGCGGATCGAGATATATTGGATCAATTTTTTGAATAAGCCTACCTTTATACTCTATAATTCGAGTTACTTCGTTTGAATTTGTGACAAATTCTTCGAGCGATTCGTTGGCATATCGGCGTTTAAGTTCAAGAAATTTTTCTCTACCTTCGGGGGTTTGTTGCATACTGTTAATTAACTCGTCTTTCTTGGCATTTGCCTTATTGTATAGTTTCACATAGTATCTATTAATTTGCTCCAAGTATGTTTCGGTATCGTCTATCACGCTTTCATCTATTTTATCGAGGTAAAGATTGTTCAGTTGAATAAATTTAACTTTTGGATTTAGCGATAATTCTAGGCCTATTTCATTGCGAAGTAAAGTAAGCGCATCTTCAACTTCTTTTTTGTATTCGGGTTTTCGGTAGTAGTGTTTAACAATGTCGAGTTTATTTCGAAGAGCTACTGCCCAATAATCTTTTTTGTAGTTTGCAATACTCATAGCCTTTTGATAAGGGTAGAAAATAGCATTGTAGCGATTGTTCATAAATTGTTCAACGGCGAGTGCTTCGTAAGCCCAACGGGCTGTAATAAGTTCGCCGTATATGGGAATATTGTTAGGCGATGAGATTTTAGGATTTAGCTTTTCATATTTAACTAAAACACCGCTTAGTATTATTTGGGGTATTACCAAAAAAGGAATAAGCATATAAATAGTTACAACAGTTTTAAAACTGTCGGAAATAACTAATCCCATTATATTTGAAGAAACCCAGGCACTAAACAGCACAAGCCAATATTGAAAGTACATTTCTTTAATTTCAATAATAGAATTTCCAATCCATACGAAAGTCAATGCCTGGATTGCAGAAATAATAACAAGTGTAAGTGCTTTAGAAAATAAATAGCTACTCCAGCTGAGGTTAAGAAATGCCTCTCGTTTGAGAATTTTACGGTCTTTAATAATTTCTTCGGCACTAGTGGTAAGTCCCATAAAAATTGCCACGATAACCGACATGAATATATATACGGGAAGGTTACTGTTTTTGTAAAGGAAATAACCAATCTGGTTTGTGGCGTCGACGTCGAAATATTTGATAATAAAGGCAAGGATAAAAGCAAGTATTGGAGCTTCGAGAAAGGTTACAATGAGGTACTGAGTGTTCGAAAGCTTAGATAAAATATCGCGGGTTGCAAATATTATTAGTTGCTTAATTTTGCTAGGAATCCTGAAATTTATTGGCGGAAGTTCGGGACTATATAGACGGGGTTTATGGTTTTGTTTGAACGACTCTTCGTAAAATTTTGCCCATTCGCGAGGAGAAATTTTGCGGGCCAGTGTTTCTTGTCCATATTCGTTAAGTACCCGAGTTTCGACAATATTGAAAATTTGTTCAGGATTTACATTACCGCATACTTTGCATTCGCTTTCATTCCAATTGGCATGATGTATTTTCGATTTAAAGTACATAATGCTTTCGATAGGGTCGCCATTATATATAAGGAACCCACCGTTATCCATTATTAGAAGTCGGTCGAACATTTTAAAAATGTCGGAAGAGGGCTGGTGAATAACTACGAAAACCAGTTTTCCTTTAAGAGTTAGTTCTTTAAGCAGGTCGAGAATATTTTCTGAGTCGCGCGAGGATAGACCTGAAGTTGGTTCGTCGAGGAAAAGAACTGCGGGTTCGCGAATAAGTTCAAGGGCAATATTTAGTCTTTTTCGTTGTCCACCGCTTATTTTCTTATTCAGGGGTGTTCCTACCTGTATATCTTTAATTTCGAACAAACCCAGATTTATTAATGTTTGATCAACCAGTTTTCTGATTTCTTCGTCTGGAAGGTTGTCGAAACAGAGTTTAGCGTTATAGTATAGATTTTGGTAAACTGTTAGGTCTTCAATAAGAAGGTCGTCTTGCGAAACAAATCCTATTATTCCTTTTACCTTGTCTTTTTGGGTGTAAATATTATATCCATTTATGAGGACTTCGCCTTTTGTAGGAGGAGTTGAGCCATTAAGTACATTCAAAAGGGTAGATTTACCTGCACCGCTTGCGCCCATAATTCCTACCAGACGTCCCGATTCTTCGCCAAAAGAAATATTGTGAAGTCCAATTTTTCCGTTCTTAAACCGATATTCAATGTTTTTAGCCTCGAAATAAATTTTTGTTTTGATTTTATCGTCGGTATAACGTCCTACAACATCGCTATAATAGATAGGTTTGATTTGCTGATTGCGAAGCGACGATCCGTATGTAAACATGTACACACGTTCGGGCAACACAATCTGACCATTGAGATACAGTTCGCTTTGGCCAAAGTAACGGATAAAAAAGAGATTGCTGGAGTTGATATGTAGAACGCGTATTTGACCTACTAACGACTCTGCTAAAAGATGTTTAATTCGAGGGTGATAGAAATCATGACGACTATCTATAATCAGTATATTCTCGCTATCGGGTATTCGATCGTAATCGAACTGGACAAATTCCTTGATTTCGGTGTATTCTTCGTTGCTGATACGAAATTGTTCGGCGATGGTATCAATAAACTCGAGTTCTTGTTTCGATATTTCATCGCTGTCGATACGTACAAAGTCGAATAGTTGGAAAAGAACAATAAACTTCTGAACTTGAGTAAGTTCTTCGTTGATTTTGTTTGTTATTTTTAAAACCTTAACCGAACTGGCTGAGATAACACTACGATGCCTGTCGGAGTCTCGTGTCTTGTCCTGTTGAGCCTTATAATATTCATCGAAAATGTTTAGGTACTCCTGAACAAGTTCTTCGTTAAGTTGTCGGCGTAGGAAAGATTCGACAATAATCCGACGGTCGGACTGTTTGGCTTCAGGCCGGGCAATGATTGCAAATAACTGCATGAGTGCTTTTAGAATCTGTTCGCTCATTTGAACTGTACCTGTTTATTTTCTTTAAATCCAACCGTTAGCCTTATCTCACCTGGTAAAAATTGCGCTTCGTTTTCTACTCTCTGACTAATTTCAACAATTGCAGCCAGATTGGATTCGAAACGAAAATCGAGGCTTTTCTCATTTTGCTCACATAGTTCTGAAAATAAAATTTTTTTCTCGATATCGTAAAGAGTTATGCGGTAATTATTTAGTTGTGGGCTACAGAAATTAAGCCTATAGTCGAAACCTTTGAAAAAGACTAAATATATCGAAACCTTAGGTTTTTCGTCGAAGGTTAAGGAATAGGATTGTCCGTCGATGGTATAATCGCCAAGATTTGGGGAGGAACATGAAATGGAGGTTTGCCCAATCCCCATGTTGGTAGTCATTAGTAAAATCGTACTCAGTAAAATTGTCTTTTTATATTTGAATAGGTTTCTCATACCTTTCGAATTTTATTGCACAATTTTGTATCTTAAATCTTCGGCTAAGCCAAGAATCTTTTCTAGAGCACTTGCCGAACCTGTTATTTCGCATGAATTGTGCACAACATAAATGTTGTTTTCTTTTGTCACAGCTGGGTTTTTGTAGGTATATTTAAAATCGAGGACATCGAAATTGTAGGCCATTTCGATCAGCGATTCAATAATATAATCGTAGGTGGAAGAAGTTTTGTAATAAATTTTGACTGCCTGAATAAGATTGTCGAGAATAAATTTTTGTTGGTATAGAAACGTCAGTAACTCGGACGAAGGTTCTTCTTTGTATGTTTGGCAAAGAAGATAAAAACTTTCAATCCAAGCACCAGTCATAATCAGGTTAGCTAATCGTTGCTGGGTGTTAGTTTTTAGGTATTCGTTTGATGATAAAAAAATATAAGCTAAATAGTTCTGCAATGAATCCTGATTGTTTCGCAACTGGATTAGCTTACGATATAAGTCGGCAGTAAAAACAGAACCTAATCCAATATTTCGGGCCAATGTACTTATCGATTTGATATAGTTTTCGGTATTTTCGTCTTCACGATAAAGGTTTATATATCCTAGATCTACTATATAAACCCCAAGCATTAATGCTTGGCTTTCGGAGGTAGTATATTTCTCGATATTGGAATATAGGTTTACAAGACTTTTATTAGGATAAATGCCCAATTTTTTAAGATAAAGACTTGTAATCTGTGGTGCTGGTATATAATAGGCAATGTCTTTTGAAGGTAAAGGAATGGGAAAAGTTTCAGTAATGGTATCTGTCATAACTATTGGCGAAGAAACTTGTTTTTGACACCTTTTTGTAAAAAGAAAAATAAGTACACCTACAATGAAAAATATTATAATGTATCGAACGAAGCTTATGTATTGTGTCTTTAGTTTCATTTATCCTTTGTCTTT
Organism: Bacteroidales bacterium; assembly: GCA_026416115.1. GTDB lineage: Bacteria > Bacteroidota > Bacteroidia > Bacteroidales > DTGW01 > JAKPGM01. Next base: position 43,178 of record JAOAFU010000142.1, read on the forward strand.
TTATAATTGAGATAAATTAATAACGGCTGCTTTCTTCATGGATATACTTAATTAAACAAATTTTTAGCCGTTGAGTTAATTTTTTCTATTCAAAAATATAAAATGAAATGTTTTTTCAATATTTTATTACAAATTTATTTTCGTCTAAAACTATTAATCGTTTAAAAATTTGCTAAGTACTTTGAAAAAAATCTCGATATCTAATGGTTTTACAAGGTAGGCGTCGCATCCCATTCGAAAACATTTTTCCTTATCGTCTTTGCTCGAGTAGGCAGTTTGTGCTACGATGGCAATTTCTTTACCTTTTGTTTGACGTATTTCGCGAATTGCATCGAAACCGTTTTTCTCGGGCATTTTTATATCCATTAATATTAAATCGATTTTGGGAAGTGAGTGACAAAGTTCGATAGCCTGCTTTCCGTTTTGTACATGAATAACTTGAGCGTGCGTATCGGCAAGCAGGGCCTCAAGGAACTGATAGTTTACATCGTCGTCTTCGGCAATAAGAATAACCTTGTTTTTCCAGTTTGGTTTTTGAAGTTGAGTACTAGAAGCAGTAGAGGTGGAGCGTTCTTTGCGTTTAAAAGGTAAGGCAACATTGAAGGTATTGGTAAGCTCCCCTTGTTCTATGCTAAACTTACCCTCCATGTTTCGGGCTATTAACTTTACTAAAGCCAATTTAAGACCAATCTTCTGGATGAAAGGGTCGATAACATCCTCTTTTATTCGTAAAGGTTCTAAGAGAATTTTCTGTTGTTGAGCCGTAAGTGCTTTGCCCGTGTATTTAACATAATAATTTATCCATCTTTGATCTTTTATTTCATACCCCCACTGAATATAGCCTTTCTCAGTAAGTATAACAGCTGTATCGAGCATGTTCTTAATAACCTGATACAATCTGCCTTTATCTACATAACAGGTCGAAATTTCGTCGGCTGGTGCTATTTTAAGAAATAACTCCAATGTTTTTTCTTTCTCTTTTAATTCTTTAATATATTCCTTATGGATATCGTTAAATAGTTGGGGTAGAGATACCTCAGTTACAGCAAGTTGAATACTCTGATTCTCGAGCTTTGTAAGCTCCATAACATCTTCGAGGTAGTTAATTAGTAATCGTCCTTTATTTTTAATTATGTTAAGATAATTAACTTTCTGGTCGTCAGATAAATCTTTAATGTTTAATAACTCGGCAAAGCCAAGAATTGCATTTAGTGGGGTTCGTATTTCGTGTGAAAGATTGTTGAAAAATACTTCAATGGTTTGAGTAGCTGATTCGATCTTATCATCGGCCTTATCGGTTTCGTCGAATATTTTTTCGAAAACAAGCCAAGCCAAATATTCGCTTTTGCTTATTTCGCATACAAATAAATCGTAATTTACTTTGAGCTGTTTTGTGAATTTAGCAGAGCGATTTGTTTTTTTAAGTATACCACCTGAATTGCTATTGAGCATATCGTTAAAAACCGCTGGCATATTTTCAGTTTCCCAGAGTTTTAGGATTGTATGATGAATTGGGTTGACATTATTTTCGTTGGTTAATTTCGAGCACAAATCTTCAAAAGCGTGATTGAAAATAATAGTGTTTCCATCGAAAAGGTAAATTAATACTGGGCTATCGGACATTTTAAGGAATTCGAACAATAAACTGTTACTGTCGGTGTTCTGTGGATAGTTGAAAAAAGATAAGATATTAGGTGTATTTTGGGATATTATATCATTCGAAGAGCTTTTTTTATTCAAATCTGAAGGGGAGTTTTGTTCGATTTGGTTCATTTTGTGTTGGTTAAAACAGTTCGACTTCTATATTTTGTATAAAAGCGGTATAGGAGTAGCTGTTATCCACATTTGCCTCAGAAAGTAGCATGAGAACAGGTTTTTCGACACCACCTTTGGCAAGAATTGTTACCTCTTTTCGCACACCCACAATTTTGTTAGTACCAGGTTCGACATAGCGAGCTACAAATTCATCGTTTTGGATAGTTTCTTCAGAGAAGAGCATTCTTACATTCTTTCCAATTGCATCTTTTTTGGGGATACCCCAGAGTTCTTCGGCAGCTTTGTTAAAAAATTCGATGAAACCTCCTTCGTTAATTGTTATAATAGCATCGAGAGCTCCCTCGAGAGTAAGTTCGTTTCGTATTTTAATTTGTTCTATTTCGCGGAACTGCATCTTCATTTCTTGGCGTGCTTCTTCAAGTTTGCGAGTGAGTTCTTCGCCCGCGAGTCTTAGTTTTTCTTCTTGAATTCTTAGCTGTTCGTTTTGACGTGCAGCTTCAAACTCCATTTTCTTTTCGTTGGTAATATCGTTGGCTATAAAAATGACTTTCGATACGTCGCCATACATGTCCATGACTGCAGTGAAAGTACCGCGGAACCATTTCACTTCATTGTTTTTGGCAACGATACGTATTTGCCCCATGTATGGCATATCGGCAAGTACATTTTTCCATATAGCCTTAAAGTTGTCGAGGTCTTCGCGATAGATAAAATCTATCATTTTTTTGTTTACCAGATCTTTTTCTTCGTATTCGAGTGCTTCGAGCAGTAGTTGGTTTACGCTGGCAATTCTTCCTTCGGGATGCAACTCGGCCTTTATAGAGGAACGGTTAAGGGCAACAATTTGTCCTTCGTAGTCGAGACTTTGTTTTTTCTGTTCAGTGGTGTCGATAGCAAGAAATAGTATTTTTTCCACCGTGCCATCCTCGCGACGTATGCAAGTGTATGTAGCCATGGTCCAGAGATCTTGTCCTTGCTTGGTTACATGTTTCATGTATCCTTCGAAGTGTTTGCCTCCCTGAGCCAATTCATCCCACAAGGGGTCAAACCATTCCCTGTCCTTTTTATTAATAAACATTGAAATGTGTTTGCCTTCTACTTCGCTATTGCTCGAATATCCGAGCTTGTTAAGAAATTTTGTATTGGCATATATCAGGGTACCATCGGTAAGATATTCGGCGCGGATAAGTGTGTGGTTTACTGCATTAGTAAAACTAATGAATTTTTCCGACTGTCGAGCGGCTTCTTCTTGAGTTGCTTTGAGTTCTTCCATATTCTGCCGCATCTGTTCCTCTTGTTCGGCCAAGATTTTAGCCTGCTCGCGCGACTCTTTAAGCAGTTGGGCGGTTTGTAGGTTAATTTTTACACTGGCTACAGTCGATGCAATGCTTTCTCCAATGCGCTCTACAAACTCTATTTGGTACTTTTCTAAAGGTGTGAATGAAGCAAGTTCAATAATTCCATGTACTTCGTCGTTGTAAATTAAAGGAGTTATTAGTATGCACCGTGGATTTGCCTTGCCGAGGCCTGAGGTAATGGTGAGGTAGCTATCGGGAACTTCGGTAAGATAAATGGTTTTTCGTTCGAGAGCACAGGTGCCAATGAGACCTTCGCCCCACATGACTTTTTTATTGGCAAACTTTTTTCGATCGTATGCATAAGCAGCCATTTGCTGAAAATAGGGCTGACGGTTTTCGTCTTCCTGTACCAGAAAAATTCCCCCCTGATTGATCTGAAGATATTTGACCAAATGGGTGATAATATCGTACGACATTCGACTTAGGTCGTTGTTATTACGACGCAGAAGCTCACCAAACTGGGCTAATCCTTCTGAAATCCAGTTACGTTGATCGTCTTCTTTTTTACGTCGAACTGCATCTTCACGGCTTTTTTTAAGATTATCTCGCAGATGTATCAAGGTTTGCCCCAACTTATCGTCTTCAGCATACTCGTATGTAGCGTCGAAGTTATCTTGTATAAGGTTATGGATAAATTGCTGTATTTTCTGAGTTTTTTCTGTTTCGGAATATAACTTTTCGTTGAGCATATTCTCGATTCGATAATTTTTTTGTTCGAAATAAAAACCAAATAACGATAGAAGCAATGGCAGAACATCAATTAGCCACATAATGGGATATAAGCGGTGCAAATGGATATAGGCGGCAAACGAAAGGGTTAAATTGTTGTATATAACTCCAATGATCCAGGCCGAAATGCATATTATAACACCTGCAATCAAACCCCATATTGTATATTTGTATCTATTTTGAAACATATCCTGAATTTCTCGAATTTTAAGCAACTAAAAATAAACAATATTTTTTAATTTAAATAAATTGAAAGAATCCGATGCTGGTATTTTTGTCGAAAAATTTAATGGTCGTTTTTTGTTTTATTGCGATATATCTATTTAGACAGCTTATTATAGTCCTTTTTAAAGTAAATTTTATATGGTGAAAAAAATCAGGATTTCTGAATCGTTCGAGAATGTACATGTTTGGGGTATTGCCTCGGCCGTTTCGGAATTAAAAATGGTTATGCTTATTAACAGGCAATTACACATAAGTCTTCGTAAAAGCATTAAAATAATGAGCAAGACAAACATACCAGCTGAGGGTTTTATAACTTTTACTTACGTGAATGAAAATTATGAACTCCCAATTCGATATATTCTTTTTCTTAACAGAACGAAGGGATTTTCGCTTTTTTCCTCTCAACCACGTTTCGATTATATATTTGCCATAATGGGTTCTCTTTCTTCTCACGAAATACATCGGACAACAATGCTTTTTCGTTCGATTCGTGAGGTCAATGCCTTTATTCCTCTCTCTCACGAAAGCTTAAAAAACGACAAGGATTATCTAATGCTTTTCGATTGATTTTTATTGTTTTAGTACCCTTTGTTTTTTTGTTAAATG
>JAOAFU010000212.1 GCA_026416115.1 Bacteroidales bacterium
TCTATTGGCAAAAACACTGTTAACGAATATCTGAAACAGTTCTCCCAACAGTTGGCTCCGGAAAAAAATATCGAAGCTGCTATTCATAGCTTACATTATCTACAATTTTCTGTCCCGGTACACCTCGATAAATGGAACCCCAAAAATCCCATACCTGTTTGCGTATTACCTGCCGGTTGGGATGAAGAAACGCTCCAATCGCTCGAAACATATTGGCCCGATGGAACAGTATCATCAATTAGCGCTACAGAAGCCCCCTCCCACCCAGTACTGGTTATCAGCGAGGCAGAACGAATCGACAGAAACGGAAATTTAATTACCGACCAAAGAGGTATTGTACTTAACCCCGAATCCCGTATCCACTTCTCCCAAGCTATTGCCCTGGCCGAAAAACGCCACACACTTAAAGCCGCCCAGAAAATAGAACCTCTGATAAAAATCTTACCTGATGACTCAATTGCCAAATTAGCTTCATACTCCAAGAAGCAACAAGAAGAATTACAACAATTGTTCAAAAGAAAAAAATCATCTTATTTTATAAATTCTAATCCAAATTTCGTTTTAAAAGGTTTTCCGAACCAACCATTATCAGTTGCACTAACATGGAACAAACCAATTAACAACAACAACTTAAAGTATAAAATATATGCTAGTGGATATTTCAAAGAACCAATTTTGGGTATACGAAAGCTATATGAAAAAAAATTAATTGCAACAACTCAAAGCACTAGTGCAGTATGTACGTTCCCATATGCTTCTATGTACGACATTTGGGTTGAAGCCGAGAATAATAATCAAATAATAGCTACTTCAAATTTTGTTCGAAAGATTACCTCAGGAAGAAGAGATGGCACAACAGAGTACATTAGCAAAATATATATCCCTGCTTCAAAAATAAGAGAGCTTGAAGGATGGTACGTTGATGAGATAGAACTAGGATATGGTTTTACAATAGGAAGAGATAACATAAAATACCCCGAGGGTATTAAAACGATTTATACCGAGTTAAACATTTGGGGGAACCAAAATACCACAAAAATATATAACTCTAACGAATTTCCTCTATTTTACTGGAACAGATACAATTATTATGATGAGTACAATGGAATATACCGAATATTTTGGTATGAGGATGATCAAAATGATGATGAAAAGACTTATGAACTTGCAAAGCTAATGCTGAAACTCACATTAGTATATTTTGGTGTCGACCCCGCCTATGTTGATCTGGCCGAGGTTGTAGGAAAATCAATTTTTCGATACGATTTTAACGATGAGTATATCGGCGAATACGATGTAGTTTGGTGGTCACCCCAGCAAGCTAGCTTCAATGTAAAAGGAATAGAATTTTTTCATAGTTTCGACAACTAGATCAAAATATGAATAAAATACGGGGAACGAGCTAAAAATGTGCCCCTCATGTATAAAATATTAAAAAAATGATGAGAAAATTTATTTTATTATTAACTAGTTGTACTGTATTCAGCTCCTGCCAAAAAGAATTAAATACTCCAAAAGGGGCAAAGAGCGACATAGTAGTGAAAAGCATCCTTATTGTTGGACACCCCATAAAAGTTGAAGTAAGCTATGCAATACCAATTGGAAATCCGATGAAAGAAAAACCGGTAAAAGTAAAATCCGTTGAGCTAATTGAAAACGAGCAGTTACTAGAAATATTAGAGTATGATTCAATATCATGCAATTATTTTGGTCGTATTGTAATTCAACAGCGTCGACACTACACTATTCGAGTAATAACAACCGACCAACAAGTTATCACTGCCTCAACTTATACACCACAAGCCATTAACGTTGACGTATCTACTGACTATATTGACAATATTGACAACTTTGACAAAAAAGTTATCATTTATCATCCTAAAATTGATACTCTATGCTATATGGGATGTTTCTTCTTAGATAAAGATTCTTTTAAACTGATGTATGAAGACACCATAATTATTAAATACAATAGGTTTCCATTTATTGATGCTCCGAAAGAAGTTGAATTTGCCGACTATGCCGAAAAAATTTCTAAAAAAACACGAAAGATATTTTTTGAGTTACTCGATAGTAGCATGTATGGTTTATATTTTCGAAACCCTGAAAAAGATTTTGGTCGTCCATCGGTTGTTTTTTATTCAAATAAAACCTTTATAGGTAATTCATACCCATTAACTTTCGAAACTTATTTTGGCCCAAGCACATATTTGCATTTTATAACTTTGTCATCTGAACTTTACTATGCCTTACGTTCTATTGCCACACAAAATAGTCTCCAAAAAAGTAATCTGAACAATCTTTTTTCATCGCCCAATCAAATTATATCAAACGTTAAAGGCGGTTTGGGTTTTGTGGGAAGTTGTAATATTAGTGTTATTCCTTTTCGTAACAGTAAAAAACTTTGAGATATGTCAATAAAATATTTTGTTATATTAATAGTATCGATAATCTCCTATTTTCCTCTCCAAGCACAATTTTTGTATCAGGGAATCATTAAAGACAAAAGAAGCGGCGAAGCACTTGTTGGAGCAAATGTAATCATAAGCAACACGCAACAAATCTTACATAGCAATAATTATGGTTTTTTTGCCATTAATCATACGTTGCCTCAAATAATAGTAACTGTTCAATTCGTTGGTTATAAAAGTCAAATTCTCGAACTACATGCATCGACCACTACCCAAACTATCGAAATGGAACCTGATACAATACACATTAGTGAGGTAAACATATCATCAGAAAATAACCTCACCAATAAAGGCTTTATCCAATTAACCTCGAAAAATTTCAATACATTGCCTGTGATATTAGGCGAAAAAGACTTACTAAAATCTATCCAAACTCAATCGGGAGTAATACAAAATGCCGAAGGAACTACAAACTTTAGTTTCAGAGGAAGTAATGCTGGCGAAAATCTTTTTCTTATCGATGGTATACCCGTCTACAACATTAACCATTTATATGGATTTGTCTCAATATTTAACACCGATGCAATAAATGTTGCCAATTTTTATAAAAATGGAATACCTGCGCGTTTTGGGGGACGAAACGCATCAGTAACCGATGTAATAGTTAAAGAGGGCAATATGAAAAAATTGACAGGAAATTATTCATTGGGAGTTCTATCGTCAAAAATTTTGTTAGAGGGACCTATTAAAAAAGATACTGCATCTTTTTTAGTAGCCATAAGAAGATCATTCTACGACCTTTTTGTTGCCCCTATAACCTATCTTAATAATAAATCACTAATGGGTTATTTTTTTTTCGACATAACTGCTAAAACCAATTATAGCCTTAATCCAAACAATAAAGTTTACTTAAGCCTATATGCAGGAAAAGATAATTCTTATTTACATGAAAATACACCTAATTTCCGTTCGAAATATAACAATGGATGGCAAAACTATACTACTTCGGTACGCTGGAATAACTCATCAATTCGCAATACCTTTACAAATATAACCTTGGCTTTTACCCGTTTTCACTACAACAACTCTTTATGGGAAAAAGGAATCACAGAGCAAATCTTTCACAAGAGTGAATTTAGAAGTGGTATTTACGACTACATAGTAAAGTGGGATGGTCGATACTATCGATTCGCACATCATAAAATAAATTTTGGAGTTGAATGGTACCACCATACCTTCGTCCCTGGTATTGAAAAAAAACAATATTCCGAAGCAAATATTAAAATCGTTGATCGAACAACAGGTTTAGATCTTGTTGGTAATGAATGGAATGTATATGTGGATGATGATTTCAACTGGAATAGGCTGCAGTTAGAAGCTGGGCTTCGTTTTTCGATTTTCAATATTAGTAGAACCAACTACAAACTTCTACAACCTCGGATTTCGATAACTTACTCAGTGAATCCAAGATTTTTTATCAACACTTCCTATCATAAAATGAATCAATATATGCATCTTACCGCTAACTCCACCATTGGACTACCTACAGAACTCTGGTTACCCATTTCAAAGAAATTTCCACCCCTTGAAACGCAACAATACACTATTGGCCTCAAACATATTCGTAATCCTTTTAATATTTCCTGGGATATTTTCTATAAAACACTTAACAATACAATTGATGTAAAAGAAGGTTACACTTTTTATAATGAGCATCTTTTATGGGACGAAATTCTAACTAAAGGAAAGGGATTTGCCTATGGTTTTGATATTACAATAAATCACAATATCGGGGTTGTACACTCAATATTCTCTTATACATTCTGCCGTAGCTATAGAAAATACGATGAAATTAACCAAGGAAAATGGTATAATTTTCAATACGACCGTCCTCATAACACCCATCTTCTTATTAACTACTATTTTAAACCCAACAAGATTCTAAATGTAAGTTGGACCTTCTCTTCAGGTGCACTAACAACCATTCCGGTTCAAACCTACTTTGTATTTAAAAGGCCCGTAATGGATCTAAGTCAAAAAAACAATTATCGCCTACCATCCTTTCATCATCTCGACATTTCATACCAAACAAGCAAAAACACAAAAAGAGGAATCAGAACTTGGAACTTGGGCATATACAATGCTTATGCTCGGAATAACCCCTTTCTGATTCGTTATAAAACTACAGACAGAGAAGGCAGATTAATACAAAACCCTACACTTGAAGGAATTGGTATCTTTCCCTTGGTCCCCTTTATCGCCTACGAATTTAAGTTCTACTAGCATGTGCCCATTAACATCCGATTCGTACAATATACTCTCATTGAACCAGCTCCTATCACAAAATTATTCTCCGATTCTCCATAATTCAGTATAACTTAAGCCATTGATTACGATGCTTTAGCTCTCTCATCCGTGTATTGATGGTATCTAGTGGGTCTTAATTCAAAAAAATAAGGCAAACCTCACTGAGCTTGTGCTGTGCAATGGGATATTGCTCGGTTATTACCTTATACCCTTTGCTATGCAAATTGTTACTTAAATCTTCTTGTATTCATTTAACAAAAAAACAAAGGGTACTAAAACAATAAAAATCAATCGAAAAGCATTAGATAATCCTTGTCGTTTTTTAAGCTTTCGTGAGAGAGAGGAATAAAGGCATTGACCTCACGAATCGAACGAAAAAGCATTGTTGT
>JAOAFU010000219.1 GCA_026416115.1 Bacteroidales bacterium
AATAAAATAGATTATTGATTTTAAAAATAGTGACTTGGGTTAAATATCAATTTTGCTAACTTTGCAGGTTCAAAAAAAAGCTTTATGTTCGAAAATTTAACCGAGCGGCTCGAGCGCTCATTCAAGCTTATAAAGGGAGAAGGGCGAATAACCGAGATTAATATTGCAGAGACCCTGAAGGATGTTCGTAGGGCACTCATCGACGCCGACGTAAACTATAAAATTGCCAAACAATTTACCGATACTGTCAAGCAAAAGGCTTTAGGACAAAATGTACTGACATCGATAAAGCCTGGGCAGATGCTCATCAAGATTGTCCACGACGAGCTGATAGAGTTGATGGGTGGGCAATCGCAGGAGATTAATCTTAAAGGAAATCCGACAGTAATCCTAATTGCTGGACTTCAGGGTTCGGGAAAAACCACTTTCTCTGGTAAACTGGCCAACTATCTCAAGACTAAAAAAGGGAAAAATCCTATGCTGGTTGCTTGCGACGTATATCGGCCAGCTGCTATCGAACAGCTAAAGGTTCTTGGGAGTCAAATTGCGGTGCCTGTATATGTCGACGAAAAACAGAACGATCCTGTTAAAATTGCTCAGCAGTCTATTCAAGAGGCCAAAGCCCGTGGATATAATGTTGTAATTGTCGATACAGCAGGTCGATTAGCTATCGACGAGCAGATGATGAACGAAATTTCGGCAATTAAAAAAGTTATCTCACCTCACGAAATCTTGTTCGTCGTCGATTCAATGACTGGTCAGGATGCTGTAAATACTGCTAAGGCTTTTAACGAGCGTCTCGATTTTAACGGCATTGTGCTAACAAAGCTCGATGGCGATACTCGCGGTGGAGCAGCCCTTTCGATAAAAGCGGAAGTAAATAAACCCATCAAGTTTGTCAGCACAGGCGAAAGAATGGAAGCTATCGACGTCTTTTATCCCGACCGAATGGCCGACCGTATACTTGGGATGGGAGATATTGTTACTTTGGTTGAAAGAGCACAGGAACAATTTGATGCCGAGGAGGCCCGAAAACTTCAGAAAAAAATTGCAAAGAACCAGTTCAACTTTAACGATTTCTTTGATCAGATACAGCAAATCAAAAAAATGGGAAACATTAAAGAACTGGCTTCGATGATTCCGGGTATGGGTAAAGTGATGAAAGATATCGATGTAGGCGACGATGCTTTTAAATCGATCGAAGCAATAATCCGAAGCATGACACCCGAAGAGCGTGAACGTCCCGAAATTCTTAATGGGAGTCGTCGCAAACGAATTGCCATGGGGAGTGGTACTTCCATTCAGGAAGTTAACCGTTTGATTAAACAATTTGAAGATGCAAAAAAAGTAATGAAAATGTTCTCCGGTAACAACCCCATGAAGATGCTTGGAGCCATGAAAAATTTCCGTCGTTAAAAAAGCATCAAATGCTAAGGTCTATTATGTACAATAATCTTACTCGCGCATGGCTGAAAAAACTACATTTAAGGCTTATCGATTGGTATATTATCCGTAAGTTTATTGGAACATTTGTTTATGCTATCTTATTAATCATTGCAATTGCTGTAGTTTTTGATGTAGCTGAAAAAATAGATGATTTTGTAGAGTCTCGGGCACCGCTTAGAGCAATAGTTTTCGATTATTATTTAAATTTTATACCCTATTTTGCTATTCTTTATAGTAATCTTTTCACATTTATCGCTGTAGTTTTTTTTACCTCCAAACTGGCTTATAGAACAGAGATTGTAGCAATTCTCAGTAGTGGAATTAGCTACCGACGTATGCTCTGGCCATATATGATTGGGGCTACTTTAATTGCACTTTTTAGCTATGCTTTTTTAAACTATGTTGTGCCTAATGCTAACAAAGTTCGTCTCGACTTTGAAGAACATTATGTGCACAACCGACCAGTTAGTTACAATTATAGGAATATTCACAAACAGGTGTATCCTGGGATTGTTATTTACATGGAGACATACAGCAATCTGACCAATACTGCATACAAATTTTCTATCGAAAAATTCGAAGATGGAAAGCTGGTATCGAAGTTGATGGCCGATTACATGGTTTGGGATTCGGTAAAAAGTAAGTGGACAGTTAGCAACTACTATATCCGCAATATCGATGGTTTGAAAGAAACAATTATCAAAGGATCGAGTTTGGATACTAATCTCAACATAACCCCGGCCGACTTTCGTCGCAGGGTCAATGTGGTCGAATCGATGAACAAAAGAGAACTCGACAATTTTATCAAAGAGCAACAACAACAGGGTGGCGAAAATCTCGAAGCTTACCTCATTGAAAAATATAAAAGGGTTGCTCAGCCTTTTTCTACCTATATTCTCACCATTATAGGAGTGTGCGTGTCGTCTCGAAAATCAAGGGGTGGAACAGGGCTTCATATTGGTATCGGGATGGGATTTTGCTTTTCTTACATTGTTTTTATGCAATTCTCCTCGCAGTTTGCCATAAGCGGAAATCTAAACCCCTTGCTAGCAGTTTGGATTCCAAATATTTTATATGCTGGAATAGCCTATTATCTATATCGGCTTGCACCTAAGTAATGAAAATGCAGTTCCTTGAAGGACTGAAATATATTTTTGTAAAATTAAATTTTCGGATATGGATTTAAAAGACAAGATTCTTGAATTACAACGTCGCAGAGAGATAGCTGCTAAAGGAGGAGGCGACAAGGCTATCGAAAAGCAACTATCGATGGGTAAGCTCACTGCACGTGATCGTATCAATGCTCTACTCGACCCCGACTCATTTCACGAGTATGACTTGTTTGTTCAGCACGATGCCAAAGATTTTGGCATGGACAAAAAAGAACTCCATGGCGATGGTGTAATTGTGGGTACGGGAACAATTAATGGTCGTCCCATCAGTATCTTTGCTCAAGATTTTACGGTTGTGGGTGGTTCTCTCGGTCGTATGCATGCCGGTAAAATAACCAAAATAATGGATCACGCACTTAAGATGAGAATGCCCTTAATTGGTATTAACGACTCTGGGGGAGCTCGTATCCAAGAAGGAGTTAATTCGCTGGCAGGATATGGTGAAATTTTCTTCCGTAACACGCTTGCTTCGGGGGTTATTCCTCAGATTTCAGTCATTCTTGGTCCTTGCGCAGGGGGGGCTGTTTATTCACCAGCTCTTACCGACTGGGTTTTTGTAGTCGATAAAATTTCCAAGATGTTTATTACTGGGCCTGAGGTCATAAAAAGTGTGCTGGGTGAAGAAATAAGCCAGGAAGAGCTTGGAGGTGCACGAGTTCATGCCGAAATTACTGGTAATGCTCACTTTTTTGCTCATTCGGAACAGGAATGTTTTGAGCAAATCAAAAAACTTTTGTCTTTAATACCTTGGAACAACGAGGAAAAAGCTCCGCGTGCTGTTCCTAAACCTCCCAAAGCTGAGTATGATATCGAAAAAATTGTGCCTGTCGACCCAAAAGAACCTTACGATGTTAGGGATGTAATCAAAGCTATTGTTGATGATTCCGACTTTTTCGAAGTACAGGAATTGTGGGCAGCTAATGCAGTTATTGGTTTTGGTCGTATTAACGGAGAAACCGTGGGGTTTGTCGCTAACCAACCTCTTGTTCTTGCAGGCGTACTCGATGTTGATTCGTCAGATAAAATAGCCCGATTTATTCGTTACTGCGATGCTTTTAACATTCCTATCGTTACCCTTGTCGACTTGCCCGGTTATTTACCAGGTATCGATCAGGAACACATGGGAGTAATTCGTCATGGAGCAAAAATTCTTTATAGTTATAGCGAGGCCACGGTACCCAAAATTACTATCATCCTTCGCAAGGCTTATGGGGGTGGTTATATTGCTATGGGTTCACGCCATCTGCGCTCCGATTTCGTATTTGCATGGCCAACTGCAGAAATTGCTGTGATGGGTCCCGAGGGCGCTGCAAACATCATATTTAAGAAAGAAATTTCCGAAGCGCCGGATCCCGAAGCGATGCGTAGAGAAAAGGTTAAGGAATATACCGAAAAATTTGCTAATCCATTTGTCGCCGCTTCAAAAGGGTATATCGACTCGGTTATTGCTCCATTCGAAACCCGTAAGTATATTGCTCATGCAATTGAGGTTTCAGTTAATAAAGATGCCGGTCTTCCAAGAAAAAAACATGGAATTCCTCCATTTTAATTGAAAGGAAAGATGAATAATTCAGGAAATAATAAAGAACGTGGCATAATTCGGCTATGGGATGCCGATTATCCAACCATGCTAACCAAAAAGTTTTTGAACAGAAAGCCTTATGTGCCTCAGAACGAAAAAATAATTTTGTCGTTTATGCCAGGTACGGTTCAAAAAATTATGGTTACCGAAGGCCAATCGGTTAAAAGAGGGGACGCTCTCCTGATTCTTGAGTCGATGAAGATGATGAACCGGGTAAGAGCTCAATCCGATGGTGTTATTAAAAAAATAAATATCAAGGAAGGCGAAAGTATTCCTAAAAATCATCCCATGATTGAGTTGGAATAAATTTTTTAGCTATATGCTTGCACTTACATGCAAGTTGTGAAAGAAAAGAAAGGGATTTGCAATGAGCAATCCCTTTCTTTTTTATATCTCTTTGATTCGTGAGATGGGTGAGATATTATGTGTAGCAAAATGACCAGCCAAATACTTATAGTATCCAGTTATTGCTATCATCGCAGCATTATCGGTAGTATAGGATAATTGGGGTAAAAATACTTGCCATTTATATTCATTTGCAGCCTGCATTACCGCATTACGCAAAGCCGAGTTTGCTGCTACGCCACCCGCTAACGCAATTTGGGCTAAACCTGTTAGTTTTGCAGCTTTAACTAATTTATCAAGTAAAATCTGCACAATAGAATTTTGCAAGGATGCGCAAAGATCAGGCAAATTCTTTGTAATAAAGTCAGAGTCTTCTTTAATTTTGTCGCGTAAGAAGTAAAGAAAAGAGGTCTTAAGCCCTGAAAAACTAAAGTCAAGATCTGATACTTGAGGTAATCCAAATTTAAAGGCGTAGGGATTACCTTGCTGGGCAAATTTGTCGATAATTGGACCGCCAGGATAGGGGAGACCCATAACTTTAGCACACTTGTCAAATGCTTCTCCAGCAGCATCATCGATCGATTGGCCTATGATTTCCATTTCAAGGTAGCTTTTAACTACTATCAGTTGGGTATGCCCACCCGAAACTAACAGTGAAAGAAAGGGAAAAGAAGGTTGGTCGAGCTCTTTCCCTTTTTCCTTTATAAAATGTGCTAATACGTGCCCCTGTAAATGATTTACATCTATAAGAGGAATATTTAATCCGATGGAGAATCCCTTGGCAAAAGAGGTCCCCACCAATAACGATCCTAATAATCCCGGACCCCTTGTGAAAGCAACGGCCGAAATGTCTTTCAAAGCTACACCAGCTTGTTTAATAGCTGTATCGACAACTGGTACAATATTTTGCTGATGTACCCTTGAGGCTAATTCCGGAACAACTCCCCCGTACGACTGATGAACTTGCTGATTGGCAATTACATTCGAAAGTAAAAAACCATCTTTCACAATCGCAGCCGATGTGTCGTCGCACGAAGATTCTATACCTAAAATCACTATACCCATTGTCGATTTGGCAATTTTCGGGTTTCGATATTTAATGCTTTAGTTTTTGCAAACATAATTAGAAAAATATAAAATATACAAACTAAATTAGCAACCGCTACGTTTTATTCTAATATAGCAGTGTGTTGCAATGACAGTCGAAGAAACCAACAATGTTCGTTTTCGACACTCACGAACCGTGGTGGTATACTTTTTTGCATTCCTTATCTTCATCCCTTTCATCTCTCTTTTTCTTATCCAAACCGATTATGTGCAGCAAATTCTCACCCGTAAAATTACCGAAGCCCTCTCTAAACAAACTGGAATGAAAATCGAGTTCCGGAATGTCCGCTATACCCTTTTTCACAAATTACATCTATACAATCTTTCTATCTCCAATCTACACCACGATACATTACTTATTGCTCCGGAAGTAATAGTCGATTTGAAAGCCGTTTATTTTAATCGCCACCAGATTGTTCTGAATCAAATTTCATTTAATAACCCTTATATAAAAATAAGTTTGCAAAACAATGGTAAAATAAACTGGTATAATTTTTTTCAAGCTTTCTCAAGACCCGATTCCTCGATAAGCGAGAGAAAAAAGAATTGGATGTTCAAATTTCGAAACATTGCTATTGAGAAAGCCAAAGTTTATTTTGATACTTTATCTCCCTCATTATCTGCTTGGAATAAAACTATTTTGTCTAATTTGGTTCTTCGTATTAAAAATCTTACAGTTGACAAAGATGGCTTTGAAGGTCGAATCAACCGTTTTGGATTTATTTACAATTCGAACTTTTCTTTACTGAATTTAAGTACAAATTTTTCGTACAAAAGGGCTAAAGCATTAAATATTCGTAATTTTAATCTGGTTACACCCGAATCGGATATCGACCTGAAATTACTTTCATTAGATCTTACCGAAAATCTCCCATTAAAACACCTACAATTATCTGTTGCTTTGAATATGTCGAAAATTAGCGTTGCTGAATTGAGTTTACTATATCCCGAGTTGAGCAATAGAAAAGTTATTTTCAGAGTTAAAGGGGAGGCAAAAGGTACACTCAGCGACTTACGAGTAAAAAATCTGGCTTTATTTACCGATGAGGATAACTTTTTTAAGGGAAATATTCATTATACCCTTTTACCCGAAATTTCCGAACCTTACCTATTTGTCGATGTTAAAGATTCTCGCATAACAACAAGCCAAATTTTGAAAATTCTATCCATCGGTCTTTTAAAAGATACAGTCGAAATGCCCGGTTTCATATATCGCTTGAAAAGCTTTTATTTTAAGGGTAATTTTACCGGATTTCCTTCCGATTTTGTCGCTTTTGGAACGCTTACTACATCCATTGGTACTATTTGGCTCGACGCTTCTTTGAAACCTGGCAACAAATTAAATATTGCGTATAATGGTACGCTCGAAATGTTCCAATTCCATATCGGTGAGCTAATTGGTGAACCTAATTTAATTGGACCAACAAGCCTTAAACTTACAGCTCAGGGCAATATAGTTAAAGGAAAAGATGTTAACGGAACACTTAACCTCGAAGTTAATAACACCTCAATTAATGGTTATCCCTTGCAAAATATTTTTGCAAAGGGAAATGTCGAAAAAAAAATTTTTCAAGGCAAAGCTCAGGTTAACGATCCTAACCTTCAGATTGAGACATCTGGTCTTTATAGTTTTTCTGATAGTTTTCCTTTTTTCAATTTTTCGGCACAGATAAAAAAAATAAATCTCTTTTCACTTCATGTTTTGCCTAATGATAGCATATATTATTTTCATGCAAATCTCGAAGCAAATTTTCAGGGTAACAACATAAATGAGTTTGACGGAAATATTCAAATTAAAGACATATTGCTTAAGAATAAATATAGTACTCTGAATATCAAAAATATTGGAATACAAGCCTTTAACAATCAGCAAACTAAGGCAACTGTCGTCTCAAGCGACTTGTTTGAGATGCTAATCAGGGGCGAATACAACATGAATAGCCTGCTGGAAAATTTGAAA
Organism: Bacteroidales bacterium; assembly: GCA_026416115.1. Taxonomy (GTDB): domain Bacteria; phylum Bacteroidota; class Bacteroidia; order Bacteroidales; family DTGW01; genus JAKPGM01. The sequence continues at coordinate 7,613 of JAOAFU010000219.1, forward strand.
CTAATAGTCAGAAATCACATTCCATCCATAAAAGCCGATCCTAAGACTTCTAATGATAATCATTTTTCATTCAACTTACTCCTAAAACAACCTCAACCTCTTTGTAGTTTTTTCTTCCCCGAGGTTCGTATTTCCGATAGTTCCTCTTTAAAGGGATTGTTTAACCCCAACTCCAGATCCATTTTTATCGAAGGTAATTTTGCATATTTTCAGTACAAATCGCTCTATCTCGACAATTCAAAAATAACAGTTCAAACAGTCGATTCGTCCTTAGTTGTGAGTTTTGATTCGCGATATGTCTATGCAGGCGAACAAATACCTTTTACAAAGTTAAAAAGTACTTTGAATTTGTCTGACAATATCGCTCAATTGAATATTTCGTGGTACGACTCGCTTGCCCATTTAAATGAGATTCGATTGAAAGCCGATAGCTTTAACCTTGTGCCCCAAAATTTTGAGGTGAGGATGACTCTCGAACCTTCAACTATTTATGTCCGTGGCGAACCTTGGCAAATTAATGCTGCGCAGCTGATCGTCGATACTACTGCATTTGAGTTAAGCCATTTTCAAATAGGGAGAGATCAAATGTTTTTAAGTGTTAACGGTAAAATTTCTAAAAACCCGCTCGACTCGCTTTTTATTACTTTTAATGATATCGACCTAAACCTACTTAATTACCTCTTGCAAACACAAAATTTTCATTTTTCAGGTAAACTCGATGGAATAATCTCTATTAGCGATATTTATAAAAATAAGAATATTACAGGAAAACTATACAGCAACTCATTTGAAATAAATCAGACCTCTCTTGGAGATTTACAGATTCTAGCCCGTTGGAACGATGAGCAAGAAGCTATCAATATTTCGATAAATTCGTCCGACAAAATGCCCAAAATTATTGCCGAAGGTTATATACTGCCTTTACGACGAAGCTATCGGTTAAATTTCTCGTTGAGTAATATTTCTTTGAAATTTATTGAGCCGCTTATCGAACCAACTTTTCTAGTTCAAGAGGGAGCCTTTTCTGGCGAACTTCAGCTCACCGACGTGGCCTCAAAACCGTTACTTAATGGTAAAATTGAGATAAATGACGCAAAACTTTTATTAACTGATCTTCATACTTCATACAGGTTTTCCAATACCTTACTTGTCGATAATAATCTCTTTTGGTTTAAAGATTTTACTCTTTTTGATGAAAATCAACGTCCAGTTCGTCTTAATGGCTATCTACGCAATACATATCTTAAAAATTTTTCCATCGACTTTTCTTTGACTGCCGAGAATAATCTGGTATTTAATAAACCCGCCCCCGATGATCTGCCCTTTTACGGACGTGCTTTTGCATCGGGTAAAGTTCGCATTTATAGTAACAATGATTACATTACAGTTGATGTGACTCAGGCCAAAACGGAAGAAAATTCGTTGATATACATTGCATTAGGTCAGACATATTACGCCAGTTCGTCCGATTTTATTCAATTTGTTCAACCCAAATCGAACTTGATTGAATCGACAAAAAAGTTCGGAAAACCTTTAGAAGAAAATAAAAGAAGCAGGCTGTTATTGAACATGGATCTGGATATTACTCCACAGGCCGAACTACAACTTCTTTTTAGCCCACAACGTGGCGATATGCTGCGTGGAAGAGGTAGCGGAAGTGTGAAATTCGAAATTGATAAAGCTGGCAATTTTTTTATAAGGGGACAGTATACCTTTAGCGAGGGTATATATAACTTTACGATGAATAATTTAATGAATAAGAAATTTGAAATTCTTAACAGTAGTACAATCTTTTTTAATGGTCGTCCAACAGAAGCAACCATCGACATTGCAGCAGTATATCACACCCGTGCTGCGTTATACAATCTACTTTCCGAATCGAGCCTCGATTTTCGTAAACGCATTCCGGTCGATTGTCAGCTTTCGCTTAATGGTAACCTACTCGAACCCAATATTCGCCTCAGCATCGACCTGCCAAATGCTAGCGAAGAAACCAAAAGCCGAGTGCGTAGTGTTATCAATACCGAGCAAGAAATGAGTCAGCAATTTCTCGCACTTTTGTTGTTAAACAATTTTATTCCAACTTCAGGCGGTAATCTACAAAATAAATTGCAGGAAACTAATCTCGGTACTGGGGTGGCAACCACTACATCACTGGAATTGCTGTCAAGTCAACTAAGTAGTTGGATATCTAACCTTAACAAAGATCTTGATATAGGCATTAGTTATCGACCAGGCGATCAGGTTTATACCAACGAAGACCTTGAAATAGCCATTTCAACTCAGCTGTTAAATAACCGTATGTCGATCAATAGCAATATCGATATTATCGGCCAGTCGTCAAATAATACTACTACTCGCCAGTCTGCTGCTTTAGTAGGCGATGTTAATGTCGAGTACAAACTTACCGATAGACTTAGTCTAAAAGCATTTAATAGATCAAACGATATCCTTTATTTTCAAGACGAAATCTATACCCGTGGATTCGGAATTATATATCGGGAAGACTTTACTTCGTTTAAGGAGCTTACACGAAGATATTTTAAACAAAAGCAGAAAACAAACGATACTATATTTTTGCACTAAATTTTTTGAGCTGAAAATTTATCAAAATAATGAAAAGTTAAATTAATCCGTTTATTTTTGTTTGCAAACCATTAAATGTTAAATTCATGAATATAGTTGGTATTCTTCTTCAGGTTACTGTAGTTGGTGGACAGGTACAACAGACGCAGGTTCCTACGGAATCATCAATGTCTCTTTGGGAACTAGCTATAAAAGGGGGATGGTTGATGTTACCTATTGCTTTATTGGCTGTTGTAGCTGTTTATATTTTCTTCGAGCGATACCTTGCAATACGTAAAGCAGCTCAGTTTGAGGAAAACTTTATCGACCGTATTAAAGATTACATACATGAAGGTAAAATAGAAGCTGCTCTGAACCTCTGTGCTTCAACCGATAGGCCAGTAGCCCGAATGATTGAAAAAGGAATTAAAAGATTAGGACGACCTATTAATGAAATTGAAGACTCAATCGAAATTGTTGGTAAATTTGAGGTATATAACCTCGAAAAAAATATGGTTATTTTGGGAGTCATAGCTGGTGTTGCGCCTATGTTTGGTTTTATAGGAACAATTTCGGGTATTATTCGTATTTTTTATAATATTTCGTTGGCCGATAATATCAGCATTGGACTAATTGCCGGAGGTTTGTACGAAAAAATGGTTACCAGTGCAGCAGGTCTCCTTGTGGGCATCATTGCCTATGTCTTTTACCACTGGCTCAATATGAAAATTGAGAAAGTGGTTCACAAACTCGAACTTAATGCTATGAACTTTATAGACCTTTTACAGGAGCCAGTTAAATAATTGAATACCATGAACCTGAGAAGCAAAAATAAATTCAGGGCTGAAGTAAGCACCTCTTCTCTGAACGATATCATGTTTTTTCTTATGCTTTTTTTTCTCATTACCAGTACTATGATAAGTCCTAGTGTTATCAAGCTCACTTTACCTAGTGCAAAATATCACCAAACTGTCCGAAAAACCGAAGTTTCTATTTCAATAACAAGTTCGCATCAATATTACATCAATAATCAGCCTGTCGAGTTCGAAAAAATCGAACCTGAGCTCATGCGACTGGTACCCGACCCCGAAAAGGTTACAGTGGTCATCCGATGCGATAAAGATGTCCCTGTGCAAAACCTCATCGATGTGTTGCAAATCGGCAATAAGTTGAAAATTAAAATGATACTTGCCACCAAAGCACCAAATGCCTAAAAGTATGTACCTAGGAGTAGAACATAAAATTAAGGCTGCCACAGCTACAATTGTTGTAGTTGTAACCATACTTTTGATATTACTCTGGGTGCATTTCCGAACCCCAATACCTCCTTATCCCGAAGAAGGTGGACAGGGCCTTGGTTTAGAGATTAGCCTAGGGTACGGTATTGCCGAACAAAATCCTCCCCAGTCCGAACCAGAGGCTGTGCAGAATAAACAGGAGGAAATTCTAACCCAAGATTATGAAGAGGCCGATCCGATTCCCGAGGCAAAGAAAACTTCAAAAATCAAACAAACTAAAGGTATAACCGATAACACACAGAAGGAGTCGGTACCCGAAATTAACGAGAAAGCTCTTTTTAAAAAACGTACTTCTACAGATAATGCCGAAAATGCTGGAACTTTTGGAACATCTGGCCAGCAAGGTTCAGGCGTAGGGGATGGCGAAGGAACCGGTAAAGGAAAAGGTATTGGAGCAGGCATTGGCGATGGTATTTCTTTTAGCCTCGAAGGACGCTCGCCTGTATCGTTAATTAAACCGAATGGTAATTTCCAGACTTCGGGAAAAGTTGTGGTGGAAATAACTGTCGATGCCAATGGAAATGTCATCAGTGCAGTTCCTGGGGTTAAAGGTTCGACAACGCTCGACGAATACTTGCTTCAAATTGCTAAAGAGGCTGCTATGGCCTCAAAATTTAGTCCCAACCCTCGAAGTACTATTCAAAAGGGAACTATTACTTACCGATTTGTTCTTCAGTGATTATTTCGACCCTATGAGCAAAAATATGGGATAACTTTTCCTAACTGTGCCTATTGTTTTTTGAATTGAATAGCAAGGTTCATAGCTTAATGACTTGAAACCTACCGATTCGAAGACTTTTTTCAATTCTTCTGGTTCAAATCCTTGGTGTCCGTTGAAACTACCCTCATGAAAGGTGCCATCTTCCTTGTATAAATCTGCAATAGCTATATATCCCCCCTCTTTGAGCATGAGATATAATTTTTTTACTATGCTACGAATATCTCTAATATGGTGAAAAACCATCTGCGAGAAAATCACATCAAAAGCTTCGGTATAAAAGTTTTCCTTTTCAAGGTCACAAAGCACTGGAAAAAGGTTGGTAACTGTGGCCTGTACAATTTTTTCCTGACATACTCGTACCATCTCGGGCGAACTATCCATCAATAGGATCTTTTCAAATTTATCCTTAAGAAGAAAACTTAATATGCCTGTACCTGCACCAAGCTCCATTGCTTTCATAGATGTATTTATTGGAATCGAAGTTAATATTTTTTCAGCTATAGCTTTCGAACGCTCATGATGCTCCGGATTGTTGTCCCATTCTCGAGCTTTTATATCAAAGGTTTCCATACTTTTCTTCTATTTTTTGCTTCAAAGATATAATTAAAAAAGCTCTCAAGTTTATCATATGAAAGAATATTGAATTAGGTTAATTTTACTCGATATCATGATTAAAATTTCAAACTTCTTATTTTTATGGAACAAAAAAAGCTCCCAACTATTTTGGGAGCCATCTTTTGTTAGTAGTGAAAATAATTAACTAAGCAGCATAATCTTTAAGCTGTTCCATTAATTTTTTTCTCGAAAAGAAAATTCGACTTTTAACAGTACCAATGTTGAGATTCAACATCTCGGCAATTTCTTTATACTTAAATCCAGCATGATGTAGCTGCAAGGGAATACGCAAATCATCTTCAAGCTTTTCAACCGATTCTTCCAACTCTTTAGTAGAGAGCGACGATGATGGGTCATCGTATCCGCTTGCTTGAGGATAACTAAGATAGTACCCCTCTTTGGTCTGATCCCTATGCGTATTCTGACGTATAGTCCTACGATAATTATTAATAAAGGTATTTTTCATAATCGTATAAATCCATGCTTTAAAGTTATCGTTATGTATAAATTTATCCCTATACATCAGTGCTTTCAAAAAAGTTTCCTGTACCAGGTCACGAGCATCTTCTCTGTTCAATGTAAGACTGTAAGCAAAACGTTCAAGACTGCTTTCGAGACTTACTAGCTGAGTTTGAAATTCAACGAGTGTCATAGGACGATTCCTTTTTGGTTTTGTTGAACCAAAATTAAAATAAATTAAACAGATAAAAAAGTCTTAATATCTAAAAATATAATTTATGGGCATTGTTTTTAAATATGATAATTTTATAAGTAATTTTAAATCAATAAATTAATATAGTTTTTTTTAGTAATGTATAAATTTAATCTAAATAAAATATCAAGTTTTCGTTTGAAACTTCTTTCATAAAGTTTAACAAATTTAACTATTTAAAAACTGTCTAAATTAATCAGAATCAGAGAATTGAATCGATTGCTATTTTTTTATACTTAAACATTGTTTTATGTTATCAATTATCTATATAAAAAAATTCATTTCATCTTTTTTCCCAATAAAATGACATTGGATGGTAATGGACGTAAATTATTGATTCGTATGGTTATCGGATGTAAATGTGGCAGTGATTTGAGCTGAGGATCTTTTGTGTTTAGTACAAGTTTATAAAATAAATAAAAATCATCTTTATAAACTCTTGTATCTTATGCTAATTAGTTTCATACTTTAAGCATGAAAGGTCCGTTAGTTGTCAAAATACTTTTTAATGACTAATTATGACAAATATTTTACTTTTGTAAAAAAATGAATTATGTGTGGTACCTGTGGCTGTGGAACCTCAAATGAAGAATCAAGAATTTACAGGCCCGGCGGTAGTATTAAGCCAGTGGGTTTTGTAGTTCATGCACATTCGCACGATCACGAACATCATCATGTTCACGATCATAACCATAGTATCGAATATCATTCGCATGACTTTGGTAAACACATTCATATCGAGCAAGATATATTGAGCGCTAATGACAAGCTTGCCGAGCGTAATCGTGGATATTTTGAGGCGAAAAAGATTTTTGCTATAAATTTGGTTAGTTCCCCTGGAGCTGGGAAAACAAGTTTGCTTGAGCTTACCCTAAAACGAATTTCCAGCTCAATGAAATGCTATGTTATAGAGGGCGATCAGCAAACCGATAATGATGCACGTCGTATAGAACAAACGGGTGTTGATGTAGTGCAGGTAAATACTGGAAACGGCTGTCATCTCGATGCAAGTATGGTACATCAGGCTATCCACAAACTCGAACCTACTGATAATTCGCTATTATTTATCGAAAATGTGGGTAATTTGGTCTGTCCTTCAATGTTCGATCTGGGCGAAAATTATAGGGTAGTAATTTTTAGCGTTACCGAAGGTGAGGATAAACCTTTGAAATACCCCAATATTTTTCATTCTTCTCAGCTGATTATAATTTCTAAGGTTGATCTGTTACCTTATCTCGATTTCAATCTAAATAGAGCAAAAGAAAATGTTCGTCAAATTAATCCCCATGCTCCTATTTTAGAGATTTCAACAAGGTCGGGTTTGGGTGTCGATGATTGGCTTTTGTGGCTCGAAAAAAGAGGAAAATTATAAATATTCATAGTTTGAAGTTACTATTCATCGTCTTTTACAATGAGTTCTTCTTCTGCCAGAATATCCTCCTGAGAAGGAAACCTTATAGGATGGTTATTTTTTTTCTTTTTTAGCCTGGTTTGTTTACTTTTTTGCATTCCCATCGACATAATTTTCATACTTTTAATCAATTTTACAACATTACCTTCACTCATATAATAAAGTTAGGATAAAAAATTGTTTTTTATGTAAATTTCCCATTAAATTTTGATACATTTCAATTTTAAAATTTGTTCGGGTATGAGGGGAATATTTTTCATACCTTTGTATCCGAAATATTTAAAAATAGCATTATGACCATTGATTATAACGATCGAATAATTAAAGCCATTGATTCTACAGTCGAGCGTCTATCGTTACCTCAAAGTTACGAACTGGTGTATCATAAGCCGCAGTTAAATGAAGAGATGCTCTCGATAAAATCGATAGAGGAGATCATGGCAATTGTCCAGGAAATTTTATTTCCTGGTTATTTTGGTAATACATCTATAAAGCCCCATTCCATGCGGTTTCATATGGGGGTCAATGTGGATAGGTTGTTAAAATTGCTCATGATTCAGATCAAGCGTGGATATTGTTTCGATTGTACATCGGACGAATGTGAGTCGTGCGAGACTTGCAAGATCGATACAGAAGAAGTTTCGCTGGCATTTATCGAGTCGTTGCCCGAAATTAGGGAAAAGCTTTCGAAAGATGTAAAAGCCATGTATATGTACGATCCTGCTTCGAGGGGTTATGGAGAGATTATCTTTGCTTATCCAGGCATCAAGGCATTGACCTATCATCGGGTAGCACACCGTCTCCACCAGCTGCAAATACCTATTATCCCTAGGATAATTTCTGAAATGGCGCATAGTGCTACGGGTATAGATATACATCCTGGTGCACAGATAGGCGAGAGCTTTGTGATAGACCACGGTACTGGCGTTGTTATTGGAGAAACATGCATTATAGGGAACAATGTTCGAATATATCAGGGTGTTACATTGGGAGCTCGAAGTTTTAAACTCGATAGTGAAGGAAATCCCATGCGTGGTTTGCCTCGTCATCCGATAGTTGAGGATGATGTAGTAATTTATTCGGGCGCAACCATATTGGGACGGGTAACAATAGGTAAAGGATCGGTTGTGGGCGGTAATGTATGGATCACTCAGGACTTACCACCTTATTCAAAAGTAGTACAGGGTCGACCACGCGAAATGTTATACGAATTTGGAGGGGGTATTTAACCTCTTACTCATTGTTGGCTGCATTCCCTATGTTCACCTGGATTGTTTTCATTATAGGGGCGTCTTCACTATTCTCGTTACTGTAACCGTAAATGTATAGCGTGTGATGTGAGGGTGTGAAATTATTCATCTCACAAGCTGTTTTAATAATCAGCTGTATTCGTGGATCGCAGAATTCAATTACTTTGCCTGTTCTCATGTCTACGAGATGATCGTGTTGTAAGCATTGAAATGCCCTTTCGAATTGAGCAATGTTTTTACCAAATTGATGTTTAACAACTAAATTGGCATCGAGTAAAAGTTCCATTGTATTATAAAGCGTAGCCCGGCTAACCCTGTAGTTCTTATTCTTCATAAACACATACAGGCTTTCAATATCGAAATGACCTGTGCGTGAGTAAATCTCATCTAAAATGGCATAACGCTCGGGTGTTTTTCTATGCCCTTTACGCTCTAGATATTCTGTAAACAGTTTTTTTACAGTTTCTTTTACTTCCTCGTTTACCATGTTACGCTTTTTTACCAATCGGCTAAGTTATACAATTTTTATTTATTCTAAATAAAAAATTAAAAAAAATTTACTCTAATCTAACTATGCCTCTTGAATCTATCTGAAAAACATGGTGTCCGTTGTTTATTTGTTTCAAAATAGGGGAGATGCGGGATAATTCGGTGTCGGTAATAAAAACTTGCCCTAAATGGCTTTTGTTAGTAAACTCAATTAACTTTTGTACACGCTTTTGGTCAAACTTGTCGAAAAGATCATCGAGCAAAAGCAAAGGCTTTCGGCCAGTATACTTGTAAATCAAGTTGTACTCGGCCAGTTTTAATGCAACTAAAAAAGTTTTTTGTTGACCTTGTGAAGCTATTCTTTTGGCTGGAAAATTGTTTATAAGGAGTAAAAGATCATCTTTATGCGGGCCTACTGTAGTATGTTCCAACAAACGATCTTTTGCAAAATTTTCGTTCAGTAATGTCAATAAATCTTTTTCATGCAATTGCGATTGATATTCTAAAGAAACCTTTTCATCAAATCCAGCTATTTGGTTATAAACCTCTAGAAAATCTGTTCGAAAGTGCTCGATAAATTTGCTTCTTTCCTCGTAAATATATTTTCCAATAATGTTTAGTTGTTCGTCGTAAACTTCAAACATCGATAAAAAGCTATTATTGGCGTTCTTTGCTATATCTTTCAGGAGACGATTTCTTTGAGTTAATATTCTGTTATATTGGATCAAGTGCTCTAAATAAATTTTATTGTACTGAGAGATTATCGTATCAATCAGTCTACGACGTTCTTCACTACCTTCAGTTATAAGCGTACTATCGTTAGGGGTAATAATAACTATGGGGATAAGTCCAATATGTTCCGAGAGTCGATCGTATTCTTTTTTGTTTCGCTTAACAATTTTCCTACTATTTTTTTTATAGCTACATAGGATTTCTTCATTAAGCCCATTTTCCGAATAGTAATCACCCTGGATTAAAAAGTATTCTTCACCATTGCGTATATTGTATTGGTCGATAGCGTTAAAGTACGATCTACACATCGATAGATAGTATATTGCATCAAGAAGATTGGTTTTTCCCACGCCATTGTTACCGACAAAACAATTTATTTTGTCGGAAAAATCTAAAGCAATTTGTTCGTAATTCTTAAAGTTAACCAGTACAATTTTTCTCAGAATCAAGGTGACGGTTTTTTGATGGGCAAAGATAAATAAACCCTATTTAAATAGGTTTAGTTTTGTTATTAAAAACGTATATCGAAAATAATCCGTAATGGGCATTAAGTTTACCACCTCAACAACTGTTCGAAGGATTAAACTATTTTGGCGCTTTACGTGATTGAATAATAAACAAGTGGGTGTGAAAATGTACATAATTATTAGCAAATAGGATAGTTTTAAATAAATATAAACTGGTCAGCAGTTTTGGAAAAAGGTTGCAAAAAAAACTGATGAAATTATTGTAATATTCGCTAGTCTCATTAAATTTGCGCATCAAAAAAATTTCGGGGTGTGGCGCAGTTGGCTAGCGCACCTGCTTTGGGAGCAGGGGGTCCCTGGTTCGAGTCCAGGTACCCCGACAAAATAATAAAGCTCGTATTTTCGAATACGAGCTTTATTATTTTATCGATATTATATCACTTACCAGTAAATGGAGGATATTCATCGGTCATAAAACAAAGATAAATATTTAAACGCATTCCCCACCTAAGGGTACCGGTCACAAATTCGTGCATCGACAGCGGATACCTACCAGTAAATAAAACTATAAACCATGCTATGAAAATAACTACTGCTGTAGCTATCCATCTAAAAAAAAGCATAAATCCGTGGGGAATAAGGATATATAGCCATCCAAATAGGACTCTTAGAATCAATATACCTCTGCTAAGCTTTTCGGGGTATGGGATTTCCAATTCTATTGCATCGTCTGTTTTTTTCAGACCAAAGGGTGGGTAACCATCACTAAGGTTGTACATACGTGCATTTAATCGTGTAGTCCAATGACATAATCCTACCTGGTATTGAAAAAAGCTTTTGGGATATTTACCGGTGAATAAGACTGCCCAGAAAGCAAAAAATAGTAATACAAGACTCCATAAGCCAGCAAAAAAAAGCAAAAAACCATGAGGTAAGGCCATATATAGCCAACCAAAAATTGTTCGGAGTATTAGTTCCCCTCGGGAATAACGTTCCTGATGTTTAATGATGAATTTCATAACAGTTTGTTTTATAATTAAATAAAATTAATTCTTTTTTTTCTATTACGGGTATTTTTTTGACCAGATAAACAAAAAAATTAGAAACATTGTAAAATATATTCGTATTTTTACGACATACGAAATAATTTGAATTATTATGAATAAAACTGATGTTTTTTCGGACGATTTACAAGCAATAGCTCGTTTTGCTAAAGCTTTGTCTCATCCTGCCCGTTTGGCTATACTAAAGTATTTATCTGAATGTAAGTCTTGTATTTCGGGCAATATAGCTGATTACTTGCCGTTAAGCCGAAGCACTGTTTCTCAACATCTTACTGAATTGAAAGAAATGGAACTAATACAAGGGAGCATAGATGGGTTAAAGATTAATTACTGCGTAAATTCCGATAAGCTTAAGTATTATACTCAACTATTGAATAGCTATTTGGAGAAATTGCAAGTAGAAGTTAACTGTAAAATATAAACATATTAATATTTGGTATAATGGTTAAAATTTTAATTCTCTGTACAGGTAATAGTTGCCGTAGTCAAATGGCACATGGATTTTTGCAGTCGTTCGATCATAATCTAATGGTCAGATCGGCTGGGACTGAGCCTGCTTCTGCTGTTAATAGCCGAGCTATTGCAGTGATGAAGGAGGTTGGAATAGATATTGGTAGTCATATACCCACAAAGGTCGACAAGTTTTTAAACGAAGAGTGGGATTATGTCATTACTGTTTGTGATCATGCCAACGAAACTTGCCCGGTTTTTATTGGACGTGTCAAGCATAGGTTACATATTGGTTTTGAAGATCCTTCTAATGCTATTGGTACCGAAGAATACATAATGAATGAGTTTCGTCGAATTCGCGATCAAATTCGTGAAGCTTTCTGGAAGTTTTACAATGAGAATCTTGTTAACGACATAAAAAAAATTAATTGAATTACCCCATGAGCACAAAAAAATTGTCTTTCTTCGACCGATATCTAACTCTTTGGATATTTTTGGTCATGTTCGCAGGTATTTTAGCGGGCTACATCTTCAAGGATATTTCCCAATTCTGGGATTCTTTGAGTGTGGGGACTACAAATATTCCTATTGCACTGGGGTTAATTTTAATGATGTATCCTCCGTTGGCAAAAGTAAGATACGAAAAGTTACCATTTGTATTTAGAAATCTGAGGTTGTTAATATTTTCTCTTACACAAAACTGGATAGTAGGTCCTCTGGTTATGTTTATACTTGCTATTGTTTTTTTACCATCTTATCCCGGGCTAATGACTGGAGTTATTTTAGTAGGGTTAGCTCGATGCATTGCCATGGTCCTTGTTTGGAACGATTTGGCCGGAGGCGATTCAGAATTGGCAGCCGGACTGGTTGCTTTTAATGCGCTTTTTCAGGTTTTTCTTTATTCGGTATATGCCTACATTTTTATTACTTTTTTACCTCCTTTGTTTGGTCTGAGCGGTGCAATTGTCGAAGTTTCGATAACCGAAATTGCAAAAACAGTGGCCATATATTTGGGTATACCTTTTATTACTGGTTTAATTACCAACGTAATGCTCAGGAAATTTAAGGGTAACGAATGGTTTTATGGAAAATTTATTCCGTTAATCAGTTGGCTAACTCCTATTGCCTTATTATTTACTGTTTTTGTAATGTTTTCGTTCAAAGGCGATAAAATAGTGGAGTTACCCCTTGAAGTATTACGCGTGGCTATTCCTTACACTTTTTATTTTGCCATTATGTTTTTTATAACTTTTTTTATCTCCCGATGGCTTGGCGAGGGTTACGAAAAGTCGACAACATTAGCTTTTACAGCTGGTAGCAATGATTTTGAACTTGCTATTGCTGTGGCAGTAGCCGTTTTTGGTATCAATTCTCCGGTAGCATTTGCCACTGTTATAGGACCGTTGGTCGAAGTACCTGTGCTTATTTTACTTGTAAACGTGGCTTTAAAGTTTAAGGATTTATTATTCAAAAATAAAGCGTAGGAGTATTTATAAATAAATTAAAAAAACTTTTGCAGTAAATTTTTTATTAAGATTATTACTCTTTGTAACGATTTGGGACCCTTTTATAAAAAGATTAACTTTAAAGGAAAAATTCGTAGCGATGAAGAAACATTATAAGCTAACTATTTATGGTCGAGTACAAGGGGTTGGTTTTCGCTACCATGCGCGATCTATGGCTTTTCATCTTGGAATAAAAGGTATAATCAGGAACGAAGAAGACGGAAGCGTTTATATTGAAGCGGAAGGTGAGCCTGAATCGCTAAGAGCTTTTATAGACTGGTGCAAAAAGGGTCCACCGCATGCATATGTTAGTAAAGTGGATATTGTACCGGACCAGTTAAGAAATTACGATACTTTTGAAATTGTGCGATGATTGTATTTTGAGTTTGACTCAAATACAATAATTTGAATATAAAATTTAATTCATACCGTCGCGACTCCAATTTTCTGTATAACTTTGCAACTTATTAAATTTTAGTCAATGGAACGAGATCAATTGTTATTTGAGCTAATTGAAAAAGAGCATCAGCGTCAGTTGCATGGGATTGAGCTAATTGCTTCCGAGAATTTTGTTAGTGATCAGGTGATGCAGGCCATGGGGTCGTGGCTAACCAACAAGTATGCCGAGGGATATATAGGTAGGCGTTACTATGGAGGATGTCAGTATATCGATGAGGTTGAGGGTTTAGCTATCGAACGTGCCAAAAAACTATTTAATGCCGAATATGTTAATGTACAGCCGCATTCAGGTGCTCAGGCAAATGCAGCTGTTATGTTTGCTGTACTTAAGCCAGGTGATGTTTTTCTTGGGCTTAATCTTTCTCATGGAGGACATCTTACTCATGGTTCGCCAGTTAATTACTCTGGCTTGCTATATAAGGCTGTAGCATACAATCTAAATCCCGATACCGAAAGGGTAGATTATGAACAAATGGCTCAGTTGGCCAGAGAACATCGTCCCAAGCTAATTATTGCCGGAGCTTCGGCCTATTCGCGCGATTGGGATTATGCTCGTATGCGTCAGATTGCCGACGAAGTAGGTGCTTTATTGATGGCCGATATTGCCCATCCTGCTGGTCTTATTGCAAAAGGTTTTCTAAATCATCCTTTCCCTCATTGCCATATTGTGACAACCACAACGCATAAAACACTTAGAGGGCCCAGAGGAGGTATGATTTTGCTTGGAAAAGATTTTGAAAATCCTTGGGGTTATACAACCCCCAAAGGGGAAGTCAAAATGATGTCGGCTCTTCTCGATTCGGCTGTATTCCCCGGAATTCAGGGAGGTCCTCTCGAGCATGTTATTGCTGCTAAAGCTGTTGCTTTTGGCGAAGCCCTGACAGATTCGTACAAATCTTACATCGAACAGGTTATTAAAAATGCCAAAACTATGGCCGAGGCATTTATAGCAAAGGGTTACAAAGTGGTCTCTGGAGGTACCGATAACCACTCTATGCTCATCGACCTTCGTACTAAATATCCCGATATCTCTGGCAAACAGGCCGAAAATGCTTTAGTCAAAGCCGATATAACGTTAAATAAAAACATGGTGCCTTTCGATACACG
>JAOAFU010000235.1 GCA_026416115.1 Bacteroidales bacterium
TTATCGAATACATTGCCGATACTCCCGACGAAGGTACTAAAGCTTTGTTAACCGATCTGTTAACTGCAGAAGAAAAAGTCTTCTGGATGCTATCAACCCTTCTGGATGAGTAATTTTATTTTCAAGAACCAGAAAATTATACCTTAACAATAGTTCAATCCCGCTTTAGAATTTAAAAGTTCAAAAGCGGGATATATTTTTACAAAAAATCTATAAAAGCAATCCTCTCATCTAAATCCTGTCCCGTAGCGACAACCGTATATGGTAGTTACGATTGACACCCACCAACAATTAGCCCCATAGGGGCGATCATATGGTAACACCAAAATACGCCTATCAATATTAAGTCGCATAGGATCGTCCTTATGATAAACACGTTACAAAGCCGAACAAATAGGCCCCGTAGGGCCTATCTTATGGTAAAAATCAAAAAAACTCCCTTCCAATGGTGCTGAAACCACAAAAACCCTGTTGACAAAATGGGTATGAAAATAGAATTAAACTCAATTTAAAAATTTTTTAAATGCCAAAATTGCAATTAAATTTGCGAAATTCCGACAATCATAAGATGTCGGCAAATAAAGAGAAAAAATAAAAATAAATAAACCCAAAAGTCTAAAATAATGAAACGAAGCCTGGTTAAGTATCTGTTGAAGACGGCACCTGTAGGAGAAGAAGTATTGGTTAAAGGTTGGGTACGTACGCGAAGAGGTAATAAGAATGTTCAATTTATTGCGCTTAATGATGGTTCCATTGTCCATCATATTCAGATCGTAGCAGATATGAGTATATTCTCCGAAAACGATCTTAAACCCATTACAACCGGCTCGTGCATAGAAGTATCAGGAAAATTGGTATCCTCACCAGGACAAGAACAACCAGTAGAAATTCAGGCTAAATCGATTAAACTGCTTGGTAGTGCCGATCCCGAAACCTATCCTTTACAGAAAAAAGGGCACTCGTTAGAGTTTTTGCGCGAGATTGCTCATTTACGTCCACGAACCAACACTTTTGGGTGCATTCTTCGTCTGCGCCATGCCCTGTCATTTGCTATACATAAATATTTCAACGATCATGGTTTTTTCTACATGCACACCCCCATCATTACCGGATCGGATTGCGAAGGGGCCGGTGCTATGTTTAGAGTTACCACGCTCGACCTGAATAATTTACCTCGTACACCCGATGGCCAGATTGACTTCAGCGAAGACTTCTTTGGTAAAGATACCAAACTTACTGTATCGGGACAGCTCGAAGGTGAACTCGGTGCTCTTGCCCTTGGTGCTATCTATACCTTCGGCCCCACTTTTCGTGCCGAAAACTCAAATACCCCCCGTCACTTGGCCGAATTTTGGATGATCGAACCCGAAGTGGCCTTCAACGACATCAACGACAACATGGACCTGGCAGAAGATTTTCTCAAATACCTTATCCGATACGTGCTCGAAAACAACATCGACGACATAAAGTTTTTGAGCAATCTTTACGATAAAGAACTTATCGATCGATTAAACTTTGTACTCGATAATCCATTTGTCCGCCTTTCCTATACCGAAGGAATCGATATTCTCACCCGATCGGGAGAAAAATTTGAATTCCCTGTCTTTTGGGGGGCAGATCTCCAGGCCGAGCACGAACGTTATCTGGTTGAAAAACATTTTAAACGTCCTGTAATTCTCACCAATTACCCAAAAGAAATTAAAGCTTTTTACATGAAGCAAAACGATGATGGGAAAACCGTAAGAGCGATGGATGTCCTTTTCCCAAAAATTGGTGAAATTATTGGCGGATCGGAACGAGAAGATAATTACGATAAGCTAAAACAACGTATCGAGGAACTTCAGTTACCCATGAAAGATTTGTGGTGGTATCTCGAAACACGCAAATTTGGTTCGGCACCACATAGCGGTTTTGGCTTAGGCTTCGAACGCCTGATGCTTTTTGTGTCGGGGATGTCGAATATCAGGGATGTAATCCCATTCCCTCGCACCCCAAAAAATGCTGAATTTTAAGACTTATGCTCAAACAACGACTACAACAAAAACTACAACAGAAACTCTCACCCCTCCAGATCCAAACTATTAAACTGCTGGAAGTGCCAGTTATGCAACTCGAGCAGCGAATTAAAGAGGAACTGGAAAATAACCCTGTGCTCGAGCAGGTAGATTCTGAAGAGGATGCAACGACGATTGAAG
This sequence comes from Bacteroidales bacterium, assembly GCA_026416115.1. GTDB lineage: Bacteria > Bacteroidota > Bacteroidia > Bacteroidales > DTGW01 > JAKPGM01. The sequence continues at coordinate 2,196 of JAOAFU010000235.1, forward strand.
CTAATTTCGAAGAGCCTGTTAACACCGAAGCAAACGAAAACGACGATGAATTCAGCCTCGAAGATTTTATCGACGAAGACGAGTATATACCCAGCTATAGGCTTTCAACACAAAACTATTCGCCCGACGATAAACATCCTACTATTCCCCTTTCGTCGAGTATCTCGTTTCACGAGTACCTCGAAAGTCAACTGGGCGAACTAAGCCTCGACGATCGTCAGCTCCTCATTGCATCTTTTATTATTGGTAATATCGACGACGACGGCTACCTGCGAAGGAATCTTGATGCTATTGCCGACGATCTGGCTTTCCTGCAAAATATCTCTACCGACGAAAAAGAAGTCTTGCAAATTCTTAGGATGATACAGGAATTTGATCCTCCTGGTGTCGGTGCCCGCAATCTGCAGGAATGCCTCTTGCTACAAATCGAACAGAAAGACCTAAGTTCACGACCCATTCAATTGGCAAAAAAAATACTTTCGTCGTGTTTCGATGAATTTACAAAAAAACACTACGAAAAAATAGCCACTAAGCTTAATGTTTCGCAAGACGAGCTTAAACAAGCGCTCGACGAAATACTTAAGCTTAACCCCAAACCTGGTAGTGCTTTTGCTTCTTCGGCTGGTTCGGCCTCCGAACAAATTATTCCCGATTTTATTCTCGATTACAAAGACGGCGAATTCATCCTCTCGCTTAACTCAAAAAATATCCCCGAATTACGTATTAGTCGCGCATACTCCGAAATGATTGAAGAGTTGGCTTCCAACAAAGGGGATAAAAAATCGAAACGCGAACTGATGTCGTTTGTGAAACAAAAAATTGAATCGGCCCGATGGTTTATCGAAGCTATCAAACAACGCCAAAACACCCTGCTTACAACCATGCAGGCTATCTTAAACTATCAGACCGAATACTTTAAAGAAGGGGATGAGAAAAAACTCAAACCCATGATCCTGAAAGATATTGCCGATATTACAGGCTACGATGTTTCTACTATTTCGCGTGTAGCCAACAGTAAATATATTCAAACCCATTTTGGTATTATTCCGCTTAAGTACCTGTTCTCCGAGTCGATGCAAAACGAATCAGGGGCCGAAGTCTCGACGCGTGAGATAAAAAAGATTCTCGAAGAATGTGTAGCAGCGGAAGATAAAAGCAATCCACTTACCGATGATGAGTTGGCCGAAATACTCAAACAGAAAGGTTATCCCATAGCTCGTCGTACTGTGGCTAAATATCGCGAACAACTTGGAATACCCGTTGCACGGCTACGAAAAGAACTTTCGTAATTAAGCCTATTTATCCCCGAATCATTACCAGCATCATCTTAAAACGCTCTATTGCTTTTACAGCATGAGGTATGTTGGCAGGCATCACAAGATAGTTTCCCTCATCCACCTGATAAGGTACCCCTCCTATTCTTATCTCAGCTTTACCTTCCAGAACTTGCACAAACGCATCGTAAGGTGCACTATGTTCGCTTAAACCCTCTCCCTTGTCAAAAGCAAATAGGGTAATGTTCCCAGCCTGCGATTTGATTATCTGCCGACTAACGATGCTTCTCTCTGCATAAGATATGCTTTCCTTGAGTAGCTCTACTTTAGTACGTAACATTTCCATAACCAAAAAATTTAATTGTTATTAAACCCATTCTTCCTGTATTACATCTCCCCTAATACCAACCACAACCGCTTTAACTGGCACTTTACGGGCAGCACGCTGTACTGCCATTTGAACCATCTG
>JAOAFU010000117.1 GCA_026416115.1 Bacteroidales bacterium
GCAGCATAGCGCGATAATAAAATATTTTATGACTTTTCTCATAAAATTGTAAGTTTGCATAGAATATTTGTAATATGCGAGTATTAATACAAAGAGTTTCTCAGGCCAAAGTTATAATAAATAGTCGAACTGAGCGGAGCATAGGCAAGGGGCTTGTATTGTTTATCGGGATAGAATCTGCTGATACACCCGAGGATGTTTCTTGGTTGGTAAAAAAAGTTTCTTCAATACGAATTTTTGACGATCAAAATGGTGTTATGAATCTTTGTATACAGGATATTGAAGGAAGTTTTTTATGCATTAGTCAATTTACGCTTCATGCGAGTACTAAAAAAGGCAACCGACCTTCGTATAGTAGAGCAGCTAAACCCGAAATCGCACTTCCACTGTATAACTTGTTTGTCGAAGAACTTCGAAAAACCTCGGGTTTGCAAGTTCAAACTGGAGAATTTGGCGCCGATATGCAGGTACATATCGTAAATGAAGGACCTGTTACCATATGGATTGATAGTAAAAATAAAGAATAATGAGATGACGATCGACGAACTTCAGCGTACAGTCGATGAATGGATAAAGAATTTTGGAGTCCGTTATTTCGACGAATTAACAAACCTCGCACTTTTAACCGAAGAGGTTGGAGAGGTTGCTCGTATTATGGCCCGCAAATATGGAGAACAAAGCGCAAAGGAAGCAGAAGACCCTAAAGAATTATCAGACGAATTAGCCGATGTTCTTTTTGTTTTGGTTTGTATTGCCAATCAAACGGGAATAAATTTAACTGAAGCAGTTAAAAGGAATATCGATAAAAAAAACAATCGAGATCAAAATCGACATCTTAATAATCCAAAGTTAAAGCCATGAACTTTGATAGTAGATTAGCAACCGATTCAATTTTTCAATCAAAAGCTATTCCTATTATTCCACATTCCTTTACTCAACCTGGAGTTGGTAAAGAGAACTATAAGTATATCGATTGGTCGGATCTATTGTCTTACAAGCATCCCTTGCATCAAAGTGCAAATCCAAATAAAAAGCTTTTTATCGAGCAGCACCGTTCAATTATACCTTCGCTAACTCCAGTACCACATCAAAAAATAAACGAATATAAAAACCCCGATTTTTTACTTTCAATTGTTCTTTTTTTGCTTTTGCTTTATGCTGCTTTGAATACCCTATTTAGTAAGTATCTCAGGCAGTTTTATTATGCAACATTTATTTACTCCGAATCGGCTCGTTTGTATAAAGACCAAAATGCAACATTACCCACTTTTTATGCGTGGTTAAATATTATTGCAGTAATAATTTTTTCTGTCGACTTATATCTCGTTTTTCGGCATTTTGGAATATTTTCTAATCTTAGTAGTCTTAGTCTTTTTCTTTTATCTTTCCTTTATATTCTAGGCTTTTATCTTGTTAAATCTATTTTGATTAATATTATTGGATGGATAATAGGACGACAGGATATATTTCGGGAATATCTATTTCATTATCTTTTATACCTAAAGTTCACGGCATTACTAATTTTACCAGTTATATTTTTTGCCATCTTTAGCAATATTATATGGACGGAGTATGCCCTTTTTTTTACGGGAATTTTATTAGTAATAGCACATTTATTTCTTTATGTGAGGGCAACTAAAATAATTATTAAAAAAGGTGTTTTTATTTTTTACTGGATTTTATATCTTTGCACAGCAGAATTTATACCCTTTTTATTACTTTATAAATACTTAGATAAAGGGGTATAAAAGGGGGGGAAGGATAAAATAGACAAAACTAAAATTCAAAGGCCTTGAAAATAAGAAAAATTCTTGTCACTCAGCCTGAGCCGGAAAATGAAAAGTCACCCTTTAGGGAGTTAGCGGCAAAGAATAATGTAAAGGTTGAATTCAGGCCCTTTAGTCATGTTGAGGGATTATCTGCAAGGGATATACGACAAGCTCGTATCGATATACTCGAACATACAGCTTTAGTATTCTCAGCTAAAACTGCAATCGATCATTTTTTCAGAATATGCGAGGAAATGCGCATTACGGTTCCCGATTCTATGAAATATTTTTGTACAACTGAGTCGGTTGCTTTCTACTTGCAGAAATATATCGTGTACCGCAAGCGCAAGATATATTACGGAAAAAACTCATTGAACGATATTCAGGATGCATTATTAAAAAATAAGGAGGAAAAATTTCTCATTCCATTATCCGATAATCACAAAAATGATATTCCCGAATTGCTCGATAGGCTCGGTTTGAAATATACTAAAGCTATATTTTATCGAACAGTAACAAGTGATTTATCGGATTTGACTCTTGACTATGATATTTTAGTTTTTTATAGTCCTGCTGCAGTTAAAGCTTTACTCGAAAATTTTCCTAATTTCGAGCAAAAGGATATCAAAATAGCCTCATTTGGAGAAGCAACTGCCAAAGCTGTAAAAGAAGCCGGTTTAAGGCTCGACATTCAAGCTCCTGTCCCCGAAGCTCCTTCTATGACTATGGCACTCGATTTGTTTATTCGAAATTACAACAAAAATTGCAAAGGAACTGCTAAGTAGTTGTTTTCTTTGCACATTATTTTATGTTTAAATTTCCAAAAAACGAACGTCTTTGTAGTAAGAAATTAATCGAAATTCTTTTTTCTGAAGGAAAAAGTTTTTTAGTTTTTCCACTAAAAGTTACCTATATTATTCTTGAAGACAAGAAAATATCCGCACCTGTTCAAGTTTTAATTCTTGCATCGAGAAAAAGATTTAAAAAAGCCACACATCGAAATCGTATTAAACGGCTGATTCGAGAAGCATATCGGCTTGAAAAGAAGGAGTTAAGTGATCTCATAGCGTGCCATCAAAAAAATTGTTTAGTAGCTTTCTCATACGTATCGGATAACGAGTTGCCTTTTTCCGTAATTAGGCAGAGTATGATTTTAGCTTTGAATAAGATAAAAGAAAATTTAAATCAATGATTAAAGTAAAGCTTAAAACAATAATTAAATTTTTTTTTAAAGTAATCTCAGAGCTTCTTATCTTGCCTGTGAAATTTTACCGAACTTTTATTTCTCCTTTTTTACCTCCCACATGTCGTTATACACCAACATGTTCTGCTTATGCAATTGATGCTTTACGTAAGCATGGCCCCATCAAAGGACTTTGGTTGGCAATAAAGAGAATTCTTTCTTGCAATCCATGGGGAGGCAGTGGGTATGATCCAGTACCCTAAATTATTTAGATTGTTTTTCAACTTTTCTTCGCTCGTTTTCATTTAAAATTATTTTTCTTAAACGAATGCTTTTTGGCGTAATTTCTACGTACTCATCTTCTTGAATATATTCGAGCGCTTCTTCTAAGCTAAAACGTAGGGGTGGTGCAATTTTCATTTTTTCATCCGAACCCGCTGCTCGGACATTTGTCAGTTTTTTTGTTTTGGTAAGATTTAACCCAATATCACCTGGTCTGTTGTTTTCGCCTATTACTTGGCCTTCATATATATCTTCCCCTGGGTAAACAAAGAAAATACCTCTATCCTGGAATTTATCCAAAGCATAGGCAACAGCTGTTCCAGTTTCTAACGAAACAAGAGAACCGTTAATTCTTCCTTCGATTGGACCACGATATGGCTCAAAATCTTTAAAACGATGAGACATAATAGCTTCACCCGATGTGGCAGTAAGTAACTTACTTCTTAAACCAATAATACCACGCGAAGGGATTTCAAAATCGAGATGAACGCGGTCGGCTCTGTTTTCCATATGGATGAGGTTCCCCTTACGGCTGGTAACCATATCTATAACGGTACCAGCTAAATTCTCCGGAATGTCAACAGTGAGATATTCAATTGGTTCACAAGTTTTTCCGTTTATTTCTTTATAAATTACTTTAGGTTGTCCTACCTGAAATTCGTACCCCTCTCTGCGCATGGTTTCTATAAGTATGGAAAGATGTAACACTCCACGACCATACACAATAAATGAATCGGCAGAATCGGTATATTCGAGACGCATGGCTAGATTTTTTTCAAGTTCTTTTTCTAGTCGCTCTTTAATATGTCTCGATGTGACAAATTTTCCTTCTCTACCGTAAAAAGGCGAATTATTAATCGTAAATAGCATGCTCATGGTTGGCTCATCGATATGAATTGGAGGCAAGGCTTCGGGTTGTTCATAATCGGCAATTGTATCACCAATCTCAAATCCTTCGATGCCCACAACTGCGCAGATATCGCCCATTAGGACTTCGGAAGTTTTCTTTCTTTCTAAACCCTCAAATGTGTATAATTCTTTAATCTTCGATTTAATTATTTGACCATTTTTTTTCATCAACGATACGGGCATACCCTCGTGTATGCTGCCACGTTTAACCTTTCCAATGGCTATTCTACCAATGTATGGAGAATAGTCGAGCGATGAAATTAATAATTGTAAGTTTCCTTCCGTCTTAGCAGGAGCTGGGATGTGTTGAACTATTGCTTCAAGTAAAGGAAAAATATCTTGTGTAGGTTTCTTCCAGTCGAGACTCATCCAACCCTGTTTTCCCGATCCATAAAGTGTTGGAAAATTTAATTGTTCTTCAGTGGCACCTAAAGTAAACATTAAATCGAAAACTTCTTCATGAACTTCGTCGGGTCGGCAGTTAGGTTTGTCCACTTTATTTATTACTACAATCGGTTTCAAGTTTAATGATAGAGCTTTTTCAAGTACAAATCGAGTTTGTGGCATAATTCCTTCAAATGCATCAACCAGGAGCAGGACCCCGTCGGCCATATTCAAAACTCTTTCAACTTCACCTCCAAAATCGGCATGTCCAGGTGTATCAATAATATTTATTTTGAATTCTTTATACCTAACCGATACATTTTTTGCAAGTATTGTTATCCCTCTCTCGCGCTCCAGCTCATTATTGTCCATAATAAGTTCGCCCGGATTTTCGTGTGCTTTAAAAACGTTACCTTGTAATATCATTTTATCTACAAGTGTAGTTTTTCCGTGGTCGACATGAGCAATAATGGCTATATTCCTTAATTTTTCCATACAGAATCGTTTTTTAACAAAATTTTGCAAAAATAGGTAATTTACTTATAAGTACACTATAATCTTATTTTTCGCATCCGTAATAGTTTTTACGATTTTAAATCTGGTTAATATAAAGCCTTTTCTAAAAACTCATATTAAAAGAATTTTATATTTTTGGCAAAATTTTCGAACTATGGGATTATTACAGGATAAGTTATCGCAGTACGATGCCCCACAAAAAGCTATGGCGGCTGGGATTTACCCATATTTTCGTGTGATAGAATCGGATCAGGATACCGAGGTAATAATGAATGGTAGGAAAGTTTTGATGTTCGGTTCGAATAGTTATCTTGGTCTTACGAATCATCCCAAGATAAAAGAAGCCGCTAAGCGAGCAATTGATAAATATGGTACGGGATGTGCTGGATCTAGGTTTTTAAATGGTACTATCGATTTGCATATTGAACTTGAAAACCGCCTGGCTAAGCTCGTAAAAAAGGAAGCTGCACTTGTGTATAGCACTGGTTTTCAAGTAAATCTTGGAGTAGTTTCTTCAGTTACTGGTCGAAACGACTATGTGTTGCTCGACGAAGCCGATCATGCTTCGATAATCGAAGGAAGCCGATTGTCCTTTTCTAAAGTTTTAAAGTTTTTCCACAACGATATGGAATCGCTGGAAAGCAAGCTAAAACTTTGCGATCCTGATAGAATTAAGCTAATTGTTGTCGATGGAATTTTTTCGATGGATGGTGATATTATCAATCTTCCCAAAGTAGTCGAGCTTGCACAGAAATACAATGCATCTATCATGATAGACGATGCCCATTCGATCGGTGTTTTAGGCGAAAATGGTTCAGGAACTGCTTCACATTTCGGCCTCACCGATAAGGTCGACCTGATTATGGGTACTTTCTCTAAATCTCTCGCCTCATTAGGAGGTTTTGTCGCAGCCGATGCCTCTATAATTAATTATCTTAAACATAATTCACGATCACTAATTTTCAGTGCCAGTATTACACCGGCTGCTGCTGCAAGCGTTTTAGCTGCAATTGAAATTATGGAATCAGAACCAGAGCGAATTAAACACTTGTGGGATCTTACGCACTTTGCTCTTAATAGCTTTAAATCGTTAGGTTTTTATACTGGACGTTCCGAAACACCTATTATTCCTTTATACATACGCGACGACACAAAGGCCCTAAAATTAACACGTGTATTGCTTGAAAATGGTGTTTTTGTCAATCCTGTTGTTTCTCCTGCTGTTAAAAAGGAAGATTCGCTCATTCGGTTTTCACTAATGGCAACTCATACTTTCGAGCAAGTAGAAATAGCTATTGATAAAATTTATAAAGCGGCTAAAGCTCTTGAAATATTACCTGTGGCTGTATCTTAATCTTACTTTTATCAATTAGTTACGGCTATGTTAATTTATTTTTTATGGGGAAAAAAGTTGTTCTTGTTACCGGTGTGTCTTCTGGGTTTGGTCATGCTATAGCACTCTTTTTGGCCAAAAAAAACTACACCGTATACGGAACTGTTAGACGCGAAATATATCCCATCGATGGTGTAAACCTTGTTTCGATGGACGTAACTAATAAACAAACGGTAATTAATGCTATAGATCATGTTATTCGAAACGAAGGCAAAATTGATGTTTTGATTAACAATGCTGGAATCGGAATTGGAGGTCCTGTCGAAGAATTTTCTGAAGAAGAAGTGGATATTCAATTACGTACAAACCTAATAGGTTATGTAAATACTATTCAAGCCGTTCTTCCTTTTATGCGACGACGAAATAAAGGTAAAATAATAAACATTACTTCTCTAGGTGGAATTATGGGCTTGCCTTTTCAGGGATTTTATTCGGCAAGCAAATTTGCTATCGAAGGATTAAGTGAGGCATTAAGTATGGAACTTAAACCTTTCAATATTCATGTGGTTGTGGTTAGACCCGGCGATTTTCATACGAACTTCACCCAGAACAGAAAACTTACAAAAACGATTGGTGATGAAACCAGCCCCTACTATAACCAGATGAGAACCACATTAGCAGTTATAGAATCGGATGAGCAAAAAGGTTTACAACCCGAATACCTTGCAAAAAAAATTGAAAAAATTGTTAGGAAAAAACATCCCAAATTTTCTTACATAGTAGCGTCACCTGAGCAGCGTTTTGCTGCAATATTGAAAAAATTTCTTCCGCAACGATGGTTTTTTAATATACTCGGATCGCACTATAAAATTAGCTGATAATCTGTTGATTATAAAATTTTATTAGTAATATAAAATTTTGTGCTTTTATCTATAAAGAAATAATTTATACTTTTGCCAAAATTTTTTTTCAAGTGGAGGAGACTCGAATAGTCATTTCATACAAGGGAGTACCCAATGGGATACAAAATTTCGATTTTGTAATAGGCGATCCCTTTTTCGCCGACTTGGAATACTCGGAGTTTGAACATGGCCGTTTGAGTGTACGTGTGTTGTTGGAAAAAAATGATGATGTCCTTTCGATGGATTTATCAATTGATGGAGAAGTTGAAGTATCGTGCGATAGATGTTTAGACATGTTTTCAATGCCTGTTCATTTCGAGGGAAAGTTGTATGCATCTCAGCACGTCGATACTATTGACGATAGTGTAGATACTGATATTGACACCATAGAGGTTAATGCCAGTCGAATGGAGATAGATTTAACACATTACATATACGAGTCGATATGCCTTAGTATGCCTATGCAGCGCATACATCCTCAGGATGAACATGGCGTTAGTGGTTGTAATGTTGAAATGATGAAAATTCTCGAGTCACACCTATCAAAAGAAGATTGAAATTAGAGAGTAAAAATAATTGTTGGAACATTAAAATTTTAGAATTATGCCAAATCCGAAACACAGACATTCGAAACAAAGACGTAACAAAAGAAGAACTCATGATAAAGCAGTAGCACCTGCTGTTACAAAATGTTCGAATTGCGGAGCAACAGTTCGCATGCACAGAGTTTGCCCCGAATGTGGACATTATCGTGGAAAATTAGCAATTGTTAAAGAGGTAGCGGTATAGTTTTGGGGAGAAGAAAGGTTAATTACCCATGGTAAAAATAGGTGTTGATATTTTTGGAGGCGACTATGCGCCCGAATCTACTTTAGAGGGTGCTATATTGGCTGCTCAGGAATTACCTGATGACGCCAAGATTGTATGTATTGGTGACCGGGAAGTAATTGAAAAATATGCCCGAAGTAAACATTTTGATGTTTCAAAATGGGAAATCGTACATACTACCGAATCAATTGACATGGGCGATAATCCCTCAAAGGCATATCAGCAAAAATCAGATGCTTCGATACCTTTAGGCTTTAAATTGCTTAAATCGGGCAAAATACATGGATTCGCCAGTGCTGGTAATACGGGAGCCATGATGGTCGGTGCTATGATGGTAATAAAAGCCATACCTGGCATCATACGACCAGCGATAGCAACTTTTATTCCTACTACTTCCGAAACGCCAATTCTATTACTTGATGTAGGGTTGAATCCCGATGCCAAACCTGATGTACTTGTCCAATATGGTATTATGGGGTCCCTTTACATGGAACATGTTTTTAATATAAAACAACCCAGAGTAGCACTTTTAAACATTGGTAGTGAGGAAGAAAAAGGGAATCTGCTTACCAAAGCTACATATCCGCTTATGCGTGATTGCAAATGCATCAATTTTGTCGGAAATGTGGAAGGTCACGATTTTTTCTCGAACGAAAAAGCCGATGTGATGGTTTGCGATGGCTTTGTTGGAAACATTATCCTTAAAAGTTCCGAAGTCATTTACGATTTAGTAAAAAGTCGTGATATCCATGATGAATTTTTCGAAAAATTTAACTATGAAAATTTTGGCGGAACACCCATACTCGGGATTAATGGAGTCGCGGTTATTGGACACGGTATTTCCAGTGGAAAAGCTATCAAAAATATGATTCTGCAAACCTATCATGTTATTCACGCAAATTTAGTTGAAAAACTCACCGAAGCATTTAAAGAATATACTGTTGCATAACGAATTTAGCTATAATGAAAAAAATTAGATCTGCCATTACTGCAATAGCAGCCGCATTACCAAATGATGTTTTAACGAATGACGATTTAAGCAAAATGGTTGATACATCCGATGAATGGATAATGCAGCGCATCGGAATAAAAGAAAGAAGGATATTAAAGGATAAAAATAAAGGAGCATCGGATTTAGGAACTGAAGCCGTGCTGAATCTTTTTAAAAAAACTGGATTAAAACCCGAAGATATAGAATTAGTTGTTTGTGCTACTATAACACCCGATTATCCTCTGCCAGCTACTGCTAACGTAATCAGTGAGAAAACAGGAATTAAAAATGCGTGGAGTTTCGATATATCGGCTGCCTGTTCGGGATATCTTTACGCACTCGAAGTTGCTTCCAAGTTTGTCGAATCAGGAGAGTATAAAAAGGTTTTGCTTGTAACAGCCGAGAAAATGTCGGCCATTACAAATTATGCCGACCGAACTACATGTCCACTCTTTGGAGATGCTGCTACAGCAACGTTGCTTGAGCCCACCACCGAAGAAGTTGGCGTTATGGATTATATTTTACGTACCGATGGTATTGGGTATAAACATCTTCTGATTAAAGCAGGAGGTTCAGTCAATCCGGCTACACATGAAACAGTCGACAAAGGTGAACATTTCTTATATCAGGAAGGGCAAACTGTTTTTAAATATGCTGTTTCGCGAATGGCTGATGTGTCGATCGAAATCATGGAACGAAATAAGCTTAGTGCAGAAGACATTGCTTTTTTGGTTCCTCATCAGGCCAATATGAGAATTATTGATGCAACTGCTAAACGTATGAATCTTTCGCCCGAAAAAGTAATGATAAATATTCAGCGTTATGGAAATACTACAGCATCAACTATTCCACTTTGTCTATGGGAATGGGAAAAGCAACTAAAGAAAGGAGATAATCTCATTCTTGCTTCTTTTGGTGCTGGGTTTACCTGGGGAGCAGTATTTTTAAAATGGGCTTATAATTCATGATATGTTTCGAAATAAAATGAATAGATTTTCGTTTCACATAAAAATTTTCTATTATGGCAAAACCACCTGTAGAAGAGTTTGATTCCTCTACCATTAACCTTTTAGGTGCTGGAACTACCATTACGGGCGACATAACCTGCAATGGCGATATACGCATTAATGGAGTACTCAATGGTAATTTGACTACAAAAGGCAGGCTTATCGTCGGAGAATCGGGTAAAATAAAAGGAGAGATTACTTGTAAAAATGCCGATGTGTTGGGAAACATTGAAGGTAAAATTTCGGTAAGCGATTTGCTCTCGCTCAAATCAACCTCCAACATTCTTGGCGAAATTTTGGTAGGTCGTGTTTCTATAGAACCAGGATGCAAGTTCAACGGTACTTGCAAAATGATTGATGGTAATGCCAATGCTTTTAATGCTGAAAAGAAAAATGCATGAGTGATCCTGGGGAATGGATGCGTAACTATGTGCGCTATTCTTCTGTATTTATCCAACTCATAATTACCATTGTGGGAGGTGTTTTTTTAGGTTATAAATTAGATATGTGGCTTCGTACGAAGCCTATTTTTTTAATTTTACTTACGCTTATTTTTTCTGTTCTATCCTTTTATCTTGCTATTCGCGAATTTTTACGTAAAAAATAATATTGCCTTATGCTTGACAATATTTTATTTTTTTTTCGAAAGGCTTTATGGATTTTTTTTATCCTAATTATCTCCTTTTTTGCTTTTTATTATATAATTAGGCCTTTGCAACCAATTCTTTCCTACACTTTTTTAGTTTTACTAGTTTCGACTTTTTTTTATGTTACTTCATCTTTTTTTTATGCTATTTCTGTAAGACTTGGTAGTGTGAGTGCTGCAAAGTTTATTAATGGATATATGATAGTTTCTATTACCAAGTTACTTATCTATTTAGTTTTCTTACTTATATTTCTTTTTTTATATAAACAGTATATAAAAAGTTTTCTTTTAATATTCATAATCAATTACATAGCGTATACCATTTTTGAAATTACTCTTGTGGTAAAAACATTAAAAAATCTTCAAAAATCTCAGACTAATTCAAAATAATATTAACTTTGTTGTTTTAACTAAAACACTGTGTATGATTGTAACAGTCTAATACATAGTGCTTTGTGAAAGTAAAGGTAGTAACACTGGGAAAGTTAATAGCATAATTATGAGGCTCATGAAACGTGTGCTTTTTTTCTGTGTAGCTTTTTTGTTGAGCATCCAAGTAGTTTCAGGTATTGATACCGACACCTCCTCATTAGTTACCGATACCCTTCGAGAGAGTCATGCTGAAAAATTTGCACCCGGTGAGTTTATGCTCGAACACATACTTGATAGTCACGAATGGCATATCATAACACTCGGGGATCATCATATTTCAATCCCTTTACCCGTAATTCTCTACAGTAAAGAAAGCGGATGGCATTTTTTTATGTCGTCGAAATTTCATCATGGTCAGACGTCCTATAAAAATTTTCGAATAGCTACTGAAGGACCTAATAAGGGAAAAATCGTCGAACAAACTGCCGCGGGAGAGATTGTACCTCTTGACTTATCCATAACGAAAGTGGTTTTTTCGATTATTTTCTCCAGTGCTTTGTTATTATGGATTTTTATTTCAATAGCACGACGCTATCAGAAATATCCCCACAGTGCACCAAAAGGATTACAGTCTGCTCTCGAGCCATTTATTCTTTTTATTCGCGATGATATCGCAAAATCTACAATAGGAGAAAAACGATATGAAAAATATCTTCCCTATTTATTAACCCTATTCTTTTTTATATGGTTCAATAATATGTTGGGATTAATCCCTATTTTCCCAGGTGGCGCTAATGTAACCGGTAATATTGCAGTCACGGGAGTTATGGCTTTATTTACCTTTGTTATTACAACAATTAGTGCCAATAAGCATTATTGGCAAGAAATATATAATGCACCTGGTGTGCCCTGGTGGCTAAAGTTTCCAATACCGCTCATGCCCATGATTGAGCTATTGGGAATGTTTATTAAACCTGTCGTGTTAATGGTGCGACTTTTTGCCAATATCGTAGCAGGCCATCTGATCATATTAGCCTTTGTGAGCCTAATATTTATTTTTGCCGAGTTTAATCCCATTTTGGGTTATGCTGTTTCGCCACTTTCTGCAGCTTTTAGCATATTTATGGGTATGTTAGAGCTATTAGTAGCATTAATTCAAGCCTATGTGTTTACGCTTCTTTCGGCAATCTATTTTGGTCTTGCTACTGCCGAACATCACGAAGGTCATTAATTTTAATATAATAGTTTATGTTAACAACATTGTTAATTTTGCTCGAAGCCGCTGGAGTTGCTAAGTTAGGTGCCGGAATTGGCGCAGGATTAGCTGCAGTAGGCGCTGGATTGGGAATCGGTCTTATTGGCGGTAACTTCATGGAAGCTATCGCTCGTCAGCCCGAAGCTGTAGGAGATCTGCGAACAAACATGATTATTGCTGCCGCTCTTGTTGAAGGGGTAGCTTTTTTTGCAATAATTGTTTGTTTGCTTATTCTATTCCTTTAATTTTTTCTGGTATCGGACGGTTGGTTCGATACCAGTTTAAACTTTTAAATTACTAAATTATGGAACTAGTTACACCTAATGTAGGCACCTTATTTTGGATGCTCCTTTTTTTCAGCTTGATATTGCTGATCTTAAAAAAATTTGCCTGGAAACCCATACTGCATTCACTAAAAAATAGAGAAAAAAGTATTGAAGAAGCTCTTCAGAGTGCTGAAAGAGCTAAGGAGGAAATGGCACGTTTAAAAGCCGACAATGAAAAAATTTTAGCCGAAGCACGTTTGGAGAGAGATAAGATGATACGTGAAGCACGAGAAACACGTGAAAAACTTATTTCTGAGGCACAAGAAAAAGCTAAGGAAGAAGCAAAAAGAATTATTGATCAGGCCAAAGTGAGCATTGAAACAGAAAAACAAAATGCAATAAATGAAATTAAGTTGCAAATAGCGCTGCTGAGTGTTCAGATGGCAGAGAAAATTATTGCAGAAAAAATTAATACAACCGATAAGCAGAATGAACTTATTGATAAGTACCTGAAAGATATGAAGTTGAATTAGGTAAGCTTATAGTAACATTCTGCAAGCTAAGCAAAATTTTAAAGCAAATTCCGATGAACGAAGCACTTGTAGCAGGAAGGTATACCAAAGCATTGTTCAATCTCGCTCAACAACAAAATGTGCTGGAACAAGTAAAAAAAGACATGGAATACCTTTATGAGGTTTATCGCACAGTAAAACCCTTTCAAGTTTTACTCGAAAATCCTGTTCTAAAGCCTACACAAAAGTTTCAACTATTTAAGGACGCTTTTTCACAAATAAACCCCTTAACTTTATCCACTGTCGAACTTATTTTCAAAAATCGACGTGAAGAGATTCTTCCATTTGTGGCAATGGATTATATCGAAAAATATTACAGCACAAAAAATATTGCTAAAGTTGTAGTAAAAACAGCTACACCAATTAGTAGTACCACCTTACAAAAAATCGAAAAATTTTTATCCGACCAGTTGCGCAACGAAATTATAATAAATACAGAAGAAGATCCCTCACTATTAGGGGGTTTTGTGCTTCGAATTTCCGACAAGGAAGTTGATGCAAGTGTAAGAAGGAGATTAAAAATATTAGAACAAAAACTTATACAAACCCAGATTAAATAAACAGGTTAAAAATTTAAGGATATGACTTATATTAAGCCTTCGGAAATATCGGCAATTCTGCAGAAAGCCATTGAAGGTACCACTACAGTTAGTGAAATGGAGGAAGTGGGAACCGTTCTTCAGGTAGGAGATGGTATTGCCCGAATCTATGGTCTTTCGCAAGTTCAGGCGAATGAACTCATCGAGTTTGATAATGGAATAAAGGGAATAGTACTTAATCTTGAAGAAGATAATGTTGGAGCCGTATTATTAGGTCCATCCAACGAAATTCGAGAAGGCGATACAGTACGTCGCTTACGTCGAATTGCTTCAATACAGGTGGGAGAAGGTATGTTGGGTCGTGTGATTAATACCATTGGCGAACCCATAGACGGAAAAGGACCAATCTCTGGTGCAACCTACGAAATGCCACTCGAACGAAAAGCCCCTGGGGTAATATTCCGTCAACCCGTGAAAGAGCCGCTGAACACTGGTATTAAAGCAATCGATGCTATGATTCCCATCGGGCGAGGTCAGCGCGAATTGATCATTGGAGATAGACAGACAGGAAAGACGTCGATAGCCATAGATACGATAATTAACCAGAAAGAGTTTTATGATAAAGGTAAACCAGTTTATTGTATTTATGTTGCTGTAGGACAAAAAGGTTCGACAGTTGCTAACATTGCTCGTACCCTCGAAGAATATGGAGCAATGAATTATACTGTAATAGTGTCGGCAACTGCATCCGATCCTGCTGCAATGCAGTTTTATGCACCTTTTGCCGGATGTGCCATAGGTGAGTATTTTAGAGACACAGGACGTCATGCATTGATTGTATACGACGATTTATCAAAACAAGCAGTAGCTTATCGCGAAGTATCTTTGTTATTACGTCGTCCTCCTGGTCGTGAGGCTTACCCTGGCGATATATTCTACTTACACTCACGTTTACTCGAACGTGCAGCTAAAATCATCGAATCTGATGATGTAGCCCGTCAAATGAACGACTTACCTGCTTCTATACGACATATGGTGAAAGGTGGAGGTTCGTTAACCGCACTTCCCATTATTGAGACACAAGCGGGTGACGTATCGGCCTATATCCCGACGAATGTTATTTCTATCACCGACGGACAGATTTTTCTTGAGTCCAATCTTTTCAATTCCGGTATACGACCAGCTATCAATGTAGGTATCTCTGTTTCGAGAGTAGGAGGTAATGCTCAGATTAAATCGATGAAGAGGGTTGCAGGTACTCTAAAGCTCGATCAGGCTCAATATCGCGAGCTCGAAGCATTTGCGAAATTTGGGTCAGACCTCGATGCAGCTACGCTAGCAATTCTTGACAAAGGAGCTAAAAACGTTGAAATACTAAAACAAGGACTGCATGCACCCCTATCGGTCGAAAAACAGATAGCCATAATCTATTGCGGTACTAAAGCTTTACTAAAAAATATTCCCATTCAAAAAGTTAAAGAATTTGAGCAGGAGTATTTACAATATCTTGAACAAAAACATGCCGATACTCTCAAGCAGCTAAGAGAAGGTATTTTTAATGATGAGATAGCTTCGGTGCTCGAAAAAAGTGCTTCAGAGGTTATCAGTAAGATGAATATCTAAAATCGTATCAATTTTCGCTGTACAATGGCCAATTTAAAGGAAATACGAACACGGATTGCGTCTGTAACCACTACCAGGCAGATAACCAGCGCAATGAAAATGGTTTCGGCCGCTAAGCTGAAAAGAGCTCAGGATGCTGTTCTACAATTGCGTCCCTATGTAACAAGGCTATCAGGTATACTCGAAAATTTATATCAATATAATGATGGATTTGAGGATAAAATTTTTTTTCATACCCGAAACGAAAATCGAGTGTTGATAGTCCTTATTACTTCTAATCGAGGGCTTTGCGGTGCATTTAATAACAATGCCATTAAATTAGCTATTTCTCTGGTCAACAATGAATTTAGACAACTGTTAGCTACCAAACGAGTTGATTTTTTGTGTGTTGGGAAAAAGGGGGCCGATTATTTACGTTCGAAAAAATATTCGATTGTAGCCGAACACCCCGAAATAGTTGAGAAACCAGATTTTTCAACGGTAACACAAGTTGCCGAAAAGATTATAGGGATGTATATCAGCGGTAGTTACGATAAAGTGCTTATTGTCTATAATCAATTCAAAAATGCTGCTGTTCAGGAACTAGTTTGTGAGCAGTTTTTACCGTTGAAAGTAAGTAGAAAAAAAGAGGTTAAAAAGCCAGTAATTACCTACCAGAACGAT
>JAOAFU010000159.1 GCA_026416115.1 Bacteroidales bacterium
AGGCTTTTTAACAAAAAAGTGGATAGTAATTTGATTTTCAACAAAAAGTTTTTACTTTTGCGCTCCAAATTAATTGTTGATAAAAAGTAATTGTATGCAAAGACAGTATGAAACCGTTTTCATTGTAACTCCCGTTTTGTCTGAAAGTCAGATGAAGGAAGCGGTTAACAAATTTGTGAGTTTTTTAACCGATCACGGAGCAGAGATTGTGCACACCGAGAATTGGGGGCTTCGTAAATTGGCCTATCCTATTCAGAAAAAAACCACGGGCTTTTATAATCTCATAGAGTTTAAGGCAGAGCCCGAGTTGGTCGACAAGCTGGAAACCGAATACCGTCGTGACGAACGGATAATTCGTTTTCTTACTTTTAAGATGGACAAACACGCCATCGAATACGCTCAAAAGAAAAGAATGCAGAAAGAATCGGCTAAAAAAATGGAGGATTAGGCTATGGCAAACAATCAATCGGAAATCAGATATTTAACTCCCCCTGCGGTTGAAATTAAAAAGAAGAAATATTGTCGTTTTAAGAAAAACCGTATCACCTACGTTGATTATAAGGATCCGGAATTTCTAAAAAAGTTTCTTAACGAACAGGGTAAGATTCTTCCTCGTCGTATTACAGGTACCTCGTTGAAATATCAACGTAAGGTAGCCACCGCTATTAAACGGGCACGCCATTTGGCCCTTTTGCCCTACGTAACCGATTTATTAAAGTAAATCCAAAGGAGGACATTGTATGGAAATTATTCTCAAGCAAGATATTCAAAACTTGGGTAGCAAGGATGATATAGTGACTGTGAAAGATGGGTATGCTCGCAATTATCTGATACCAAAAGGAATGGCAGTTGTAGCTACCCCTTCGGCAAAAAAAATGTTGGCCGAAACAATTCGTCAGCGTGCACATAAGGAAGAAAAACTTCGTCAGGAAGCTCTACAATTGGCCGAAAAAATGAAAGGTATAAAATTAACCATTGGTGCCAAAACAAGCTCCAAGGGTAAAATCTTCGGTTCGGTCAACACAATTCAAATAGCCGAAGCCCTTAATGCTCAGGGTTACGATATCGACCGAAAAAATATTTACATTAAGGAAGAAGTTATTAAGGAGGTAGGTAATTATACCGCCAAGGTTAAACTTCACAAAGAGGTTTATGTCGAAATTCCATTTGAGGTTGTCTCGGAATAGTCTCAAGCAAGATCAAAACAGAAAAGCCAGCCTTTAAAGAGCTGGCTTTTCTATTTTCTGATGCTTAGCTTTAAAATTTATACACGAAACCCAAGTTTAATGCACTAGAAAGATTTAAACCCAATTCGTGACTTTTTTCTTTATCGTCGTTGGGTTGTTTTACAGTTGTGGAGCTATATGATAGAGCACCAATAAAAGCCTCTATCGCAATCTGATCGGTAAGTTTGTACGAAATACCCGGCTTTACAGCAATTTCTAAAGCTGTTGTTTTGGCTCCATCGTTGGTTACATTGCCTGTTTTAATTTTCGATTTTCCAAAAGCTATGCCCAGCGAACCTTGTCCAAAAACCGAAATAGGCCCCATCTCAACTAAATGGTAACGGAGAAAAGGGCGAATACTAAAATAGGTTCCCGAAATTTTTGTTGCTGTTGGCGTAGCATTGTTGTTTTCGCTCGTAAATACTAAGCCAAGCTCGGCACCCACAGCCATCTGACTGTTTAGGTAGTACCCTATCATAGGATTAATAGATAAGGAGGTGTTAGTTGGACCATCAACTGTGGTGTTGCCCGAAGTTTCGGATGAACCACTTGTTGAGAATCCTAACGAACCGCCAACAAACACCTGACCAGACATAGCTGCCGAAACGAGAACAGCCATAAGAAAAAAAGTAATTTTTTTCATTGTATATAGTTTTGGTTACTTATACAAAAGTAAAATTTTAATATTAAAAGTAAATTCATTTTTTACAAATTCAACATTAAAATAATTTTCGCCGTTAAATTTTATATATTAGTATTATGCTCGAATCGTTACGTATAGAATGTTCGCTAAATGAGTCTTTTTCACTCCTTCATATACTTTTTTAAAGACAACTTTAGTCATTTTATTACGAATTTGTAAACAGCATTGTATCTCTATATCCCAAAATTTTAATAGAAAATAATCTCTAAAGACGCTCTTTAAGAATGAGTACTTTTGATAGGGATTAATAACATTTTGAGTAATAAAATCTTTATGGTAAATAGATAGATCTTAGACGAAGTACACAAAAAATTAGCTTTTCTAGGGGTTTGCATTGAATGGTTTTTATTTTACAAACATTCCATGAAATGGATTCGTCATTTTTTCTAATGATATTATTATGCAGGCAATAGCAGAAGTAACATAAACCCCCATTGTATTATAGCCATAAGATTTAATGATATCAGCAAATTAGGCAACTATAATCAATGGGGGTACAATTGTTAATTTAAGAATAATGCTTAACTTAGTACGATTGTTTAAAATGGTGATATTTGCGGGAAATACAGCGGATATAGCAAAGGAATGACAGCAGAAGAACTCGACATACAACTTTTTACCACAGCAGTAAAGCAATCATCCGGATACGATTTTAGCGACTATTCCGAGAAATCGTTACGACGTCGATTGGCAAAGGTGCTGATGGACAATAGAATGGATTTACGAATGCTTGTGGCAGAAATTCGCAAAAACCCTCAATTTGCTGAAAAGATTGTCAAAGAAATTACGGTTAACACCACAGAGTTGTTTCGCGACCCTGCTGTATGGCAGGCAATTCGTTACCGAATTCTTCCACAGTTTAAGGAAAATAAGACGATTAATATCTGGCATGCGGGGTGTTCTACTGGACAGGAGGTTTATTCGATGCTTATCTTACTTAACGAAGTTGGAATGCTCGAAAAGGCAAGAGTATACGGCACTGATTTGAATTCTGATGTACTCGAAACTGCCCGAAAAGGTATTTATAAATATCGTTTTAATATTGGATATCTCGATAATTTTGATAAAGTTATCAAAGAAAATCCTTATAATTACGAAATATTTTACGATGTACCCTATTCAAAATATTTCGATATCGACAAAAATAAGGACCTTATAAGCATGAATAAGTTTCTGACCGAGAAACCTGTTTTCAAAAAGCATGATCTGGTTCAGGAAAACAATATTTTTCCTTGTAAATTTGATATTATTATGTGCCGTAATGTGATCATTTACTTTAATTATAATTTACAAAACCGAGTATTTCAGCTATTTTACGAAAGTTTACATCCGGGAGGGTATCTTATATTAGGCATGCATGAAACCATTTTGGGACCCTATTCGGCCTTTTTCGAGAAAAAAGAACAGTTTTATGTAAAAAAAACGACGTAGCATAACCTTCAAAATATGCCACTGATGAAGTCAAATTTTTCGCTCAGGCAACGATTTACTGGTATCCTTATCACAATGGGTGTGATAATTATAGCCTTTATGGCTACCGCAGTAAATCAGCTAAAAAAAATTAAAGCCTATAACGACCTTGCTGGCCAAACCTTAGCTTTAGCCGATAAACAGAATCCTATCGATAGCCTACAAAATGCCCTTTTCGCCCGTTTACCTTACGATGCAACTTTTTTTCAAACCCAGAGGAGTGCCATAGCCGAAAAAATAAAAAGCCAAATTAATACTTTTCAATCCGAAATATCGTCCATTGGTAACAGTTTTTACTTAAATCACAATAAGCAAATACGACTTAAAACCTTTGAGATTAATCAACTCCTTTTAAAGTATAAACAAAGTCTCGACCATTACCTCGAATTAGTGTCTCAGAAAGGTTTCGGAGCATATGGTGTAAATGGACAAATAAACATTATTGCAGAAAAACTAAAAAAATTATCCCAAGAGGAAAGAAATCAAAATTTGGCCAGACGTATTGACGAGATCATGGCACTTAAAGATCAATATTTACTTAATCGCGAAATAACCACACTAAACAAAATTAAAGTTATGCTGCAGGAAGTCGAAACGGAGGCTATCCTGACGATCAAAAACAACAAAATTTCCTTTCTTGCCGATTTGCAAAAATTTCATCAGCTTATCCTTTCACTTTATGAGTACGATCGAAATATCGGTATTACTGCTTCCGACGGAATTATGGGAAAAATGAAGGACAACCTCAGTACGCTTTCTCTATCAGTCAACGAATTGAGAAATTTAATTAATGCCGACTTGCGAAAGGCTGTCTTATGGGGGTATATATGGTTATCATTGTTTTTTCTGATGGTGTTGATTTATTTAGGAATATTATACTTCAACATCAATAAATACGTTCATCGTCCACTGGCCATTTTATCCGATTTTCTCTCACAGATGGTTCGTGGTAAGCTGCCAGAAAAACTCGAATTCAAACGAAATGATGAGATAGCTCAAATGGCAGGATATTTAAATCGGCTGGTCGATGGTTTGAAAGAAAAAGCACGTTTTGCCACCGATATTGGCCACAATAAATTATCCTCGCATTTTCAGCCACTTAGTGAAGATGATATCTTGGGCAACGCCCTTATTGATATGCAGAAAAGTCTTCAGAAAGCCGAGATGGAAGATGCAAAATATAAAAATGAAGAAAAAAAGCGTATCTGGACTAATGAAGGGTTGGCTCGATTTGGCGAAATACTCCGTATGCATAATAACGATCTGAATATGCTTGCCGATCAGATTATTCAAAATTTGGTTAAATACCTGCAAGCTATACAGGGCGCCCTCTATTTCATTAACGACGACGACAAGGACAATATATACCTCGAATTATACTCGGCCTATGCTTATGATCGTAAAAAGTACATAAAACAGCAAATTCCAATTGGAGAAGGTCTTATTGGGACTGCAGTTCTCGAAAAAGAAAAAATATTTATTACCGATATCCCCGAAGGTTATCTTACTATTACATCTGGCTTAGGCGATGCGCCCCCTGCTTGTATACTTATTGTACCTCTTAAAACCGAAGATACTGTGCTCGGGGTAGTCGAACTTGCCTCTTTCAAACTAATCGAACCACACGAAATTGAGTTTGTAGAGAAAATAGGTGCTACTATTGCATCCACTATCACAAGTGTTAAGATTAATCTGCAAACAGCACGTCTTCTCGAAAAATCGCAACGTCAAGCTGAAGAAATGGCCGAGCAGGAAGAGGAAATGCGTCAAAACATGGAAGAGTTGCGTACAACACAAGAAGACTTTACTCGACGCGAAGCCGAACTACAAGGCTTTCTCAATGCTATTCATCTCTCTTCTATGATTATGATTCTTGATCCTACAGGGAAGATTCTTGAGGTAAATAATAAAATTGCTTCATTTCTTCAGTCGAAACCCGATGATTTGATTGGGCGCTACATCTTCGAGTTTGTTAACACCCCAAAAGAAACAGTCGATTTGCTATGGGAACAATTACCTTTGGGAAAAATCAGAACCCTTGATAGCAATATTCGTGTTGCAAATAATGCCGAGCTTAAAGTACGACTAATTTTTGCTCCCGTTTTCGATA
The DNA here is from genome assembly GCA_026416115.1 of Bacteroidales bacterium. Taxonomy (GTDB): domain Bacteria; phylum Bacteroidota; class Bacteroidia; order Bacteroidales; family DTGW01; genus JAKPGM01. Next base: position 5,510 of record JAOAFU010000159.1, read on the forward strand.
AATCGGCCAATATGATCAAAGTTCTACTGCAATTTGTCGACTTTACCGAGAAAGCCGAAGTAGAAAAAATGCTTCAGCTACGCGATTCCGAAAATTTACGTATACAACAACAGCTTAACCAGTATATTTCCCTCGTCGATACTGCTTTTATGCGATGCGAATTTTCTCCCGACGGAAAATATATTGCTGTAAATCAAGGATACTGTCAAACTGTTGGTTTATTGTCCCAGGAATTAATAGGTAAAGATTATACCGAGTACTTACGACCCGACGAAAAAGAACAATTTGAGATTATATGGAAAGAACTTTTGAAAGGCAAACCCTACGCAGGTGTCGTAAAACGTACTCGTCCAACAGGAGATGCTGTTTGGATTATGGCTTCGATGGTTCCTCTGTTAAACGATAAGAATCAGCTCGAAAAAATTATCCTTCTGGCTCAGGATGTAACCGAAAGAAAATTAAAATATCAGTTGCTCGAAGAAGCGAACAAGGAAATTGAGCGACTAAAGAAAGAAAGAAAATCGGAAAAATAACCTGCTATGGATCTGCTCCAGCATACAAGCATTACTATTACTGAGTACCGTAACATTTTAAAAGCCATTAAAGACAGGTTTGAAATCGATTTTAACGAATATACGCTTGTTTTTCTCAAACGACGTATCGAAAGTTTTATGTATGCTTATCGTTATGCATCAGCCGAAAGTCTTATAAATCATATCGCGCGCGACGATGATTTTATTCATACCTTTTTAAGAGAGATACTGGTCGAATCAACCGAAATGTTTCGCGACCCATCTTTCTGGAGATACTTGCGCGATTTTGTAATCCCACGCCTTGTTTCCGAAAATAAATCCGTACGTATAGTTTTGCCCCATTGTGTCTCCGGTGATGAATTATATAGCCTTTGTATCCTTCTGGCCGAAAACAATTGGACGCACTTTACCGAAATATTTGCCGCTACAGCCGATCCCCATTTCGAAAATAACATCCGAAAAGGTGTTTTTGCAATACACAAGTACGAAGTAAGTGCCGAAAATTATTTGAGATATCATGGAAAATTCGACTTTTCCAAGTATTGTCAAATTAGAAATGATGTAGCAATTCGAGATAATTCGCTGGTGCAACAGGTTAATTTTATTAAATATAATGGTCAATTCAGTTTTTTGCCCGAAAATATTCATCTGATCATCTATCGTAACCAACTGATATATTTTACTCAAACTTTACACGACAGGGTATTAAAAACTTTTTATGAGAAACTGAGTCGAAATGGATGTTTGGCCATAGGGGTTCGCGAGCAACTGGGAATTATCAGCCAGCAACTTTATCGAGTGGTAAACGAAAGTGAAAGAATTTATGTCAAAAACTGAGGTTAATGTGTATAAGGCCATCATAATTGGCGGTTCGGCAGGAAGCTTTCAGGTGGTTACCTCAATTCTTCAAGCATTGCCAGCCGATTTTCCTTTACCCTTATTGCTTTGTCTTCATAGGCTAAAGCATGTCCGTTCGGGGTTTGTTGAGGCCTTATCGCTTAAATCAAAAATACCGGTCATAGAGCCCTACGATAAGGATGTTATAAAACCTGGAAAAGTTTATCTTGCACCAGCCAATTATCATATGTATATTGAGCTGGGAAATCGGTTTGCCCTTTCGACCGAAGAGGCTGTAAATCACTCCCGCCCCAGTATCGATTTATCGTTTATTGCGGCTGCCCACGCTTTTCAGCATAAGCTTGTGGGTATCATTTTATCGGGAGCTAATAAAGATGGTGCTTATGGACTGAAAACCATTGCAGAATTGGGAGGGTTAACTATTGTCCAGGATCCTTCTCAGTGCGAAATTCCCACAATGACCGAAACAGCAATTAGCCTATTTCCAAAACATCATGTTTGGAGTGTCGAAAAAATAACTAATTTTCTTATAAATTTGAAATGAATACCATAGATTTGTATTCTATTGAATGACAAGATTAAATATGCGATATAATGTTTACAAATACATACTTTTTGGAGCATTGGCTATTGTAATAGTTACTTCATTCTTTCTTGCCAATCTGTTGATTGGATTGCTTTCGACTAATACAGTATCCTTTTCTGCAATTGGAGCTGTTGTAATCATCTTAGGTGTTATTTTTCTCATGTTTTATATCCTTTTTCAATTTTTACAGTCTCTCTCCGATAAAGATAAAATTATTGAAAAGCTATCCGACGAGCTTAATCGTCTAAAAACACCCCAAATAGAAGAAGAACAGGTACAAACGGTGAGTTTTAATCCGGCAGAATTAGCCCAAAAAATAATTCCTTCCACTCCACAAAGCCTTTCGGTACAGGATTTTTGTGAAAAAATCCTTATGGGCATTGCCAACTCTTGCCAAATAGTTTCGGGTATCTTTTATGTTAAAGACACTCAGACAAACACTTTTTATCCATGTGGAAAATACGCCTATTACTCAACCGAACCCATTGAAGTTGTGACTGAGGGCGAAGGTATTGTAGGGCAGGTTATTAAGGACAAAAAACCAGCTGCTTTCGATCGAATACCTGCAAACTATTTACGTGTAGTATCAGGTTTAGGTCAAGGATCACCGCGATATCTCTACATTTTTCCTATTCTTAACAAGGATGAAGTTGTGGCTGCAGTGGAACTAGCTGCATTTGTTCCTTTCGACGATAAACAAAAACAGGTTCTAGAACAACTTTCATTAATAATTGGAAAAATTATTTTAAAATTAAAGCAATAAAGCATATAATGGGTAGTCAGAACTTTCAATATATATCCAAAAAACAGATTAAATCACAGGCTATTCTGGCAGGCCTAGTGTCTATTTTTCTCCCTATTGCCTTTTGGCTAATAGAGCTTAGCCTATGGAAGGCGAGCATCAGTTTCCAAAATATTCTTTTTATCCATTCCAAATCACCTGCCCTTTGGCTGATCGACATACTCCCTTTGGTCGTTTTTCTTGGCACATACTCCTTTCTCAACCAAAAACGAAAAGTTAACAACAGCCTTTTGCAGACCGTCCAACAAATGAAAGAACAAATGGACATTAATGCTCAGTTTGCAAAGGCAATTGGCGAAGGTAATTATTACAGCGAATTTAAAGTAGTTAGCCCCGACGATATTCTGGGCAATTCGTTGCTCATCATGCGCAACAATCTGCTTAAAAATTATCAGAAAGAAGCTGAACAAAGCTGGATTGCCGAAGGAAAAGACCAGATTTCTAATATATTACGTCGTTATAATAAAATTGAAGAACTTGCCTATGAGGTGATAGTAAAGCTTATCCAGTATATTAATGCCATACAGGGCGCTTTCTATATCTTCGACGACGAAAAAAACAAAATAATCAATGTTGCAACTTACGCCTACAATCGAAAAAAATTCTTGAAACAGGAATTTTCTATTGGCGAAGGGCTTATTGGCGAGTGTGCCTTTGAAATGGACATTATATACCGTACCGAAATCCCCGACGATTATGTTACTATAACCAGTGGCATTTTGGGCGACAAAAAACCAAAAAGTTTACTCATTGTGCCTCTTATTTCCGATGAGAAACTTCAGGGTATTCTTGAGTTTGCCTCACTTCAGGACGAAATTCCCGAGCTTACCATCACCTTCATGCGCGAGCTGGGCGAGATTATAGCACGGACAATCTTTAACCTTAAGGTCAACGAACGTACCGAGCGTCTGTTGCGCGAATCGCAAAAAATGACCGAAGAACTTCAAGAAAACGAAGAACAGTTGCGTCAGAACGCTGAAGAAATGCGTGCTACACAGGAAGAGCTGCGTCGATCGAACGAACAACTCGAAAAGCAAATCCAGGAAGTCGAAAATGCGCAAAAAAGAATCAATTCGCTGCTCGAGAACTCGTCGGAGATTATCATGATTTACGACGAATATCTTAACCTTATCTATCAAAGTCCATCAGTCCGCAAAATTCTCGGCTATTCGCCCGACGAGATGGATCATGGTAAGTATTTCGACCGACTTACTCGAAAGGGCGAGATGGAGGTGCGCAACATGTTCAAACGCCTGTTCGAAAATCCTCTCGAAGTAATAACCATCCAGTACACTTACATGAAAAAGGATGGTCAGAAAATTTTCCTCGAAACTACAGGCCGAAATTTATTACACGATCCAGCTATACGAGGTATTCTGCTTAACTCGCAGGATATTACGGAGCGCAAACGTGCCGAGAAGGAGGAGCGCATGCGGAGCAAAATGCAATCGCTATCCGAAAATTCGCTCGACCTTATCTTACGTGTTAGTCTTCAAGGACACTTTTTCTACGCAAATCCTGTAGTGGAAGATTATTTCGGAGTCGAACCTCGCAATGTAATCAACAAAACTATCGACGAGCTCAACATGCCCGAAGAAATGAGATCCTACTTTAAAAATACGATAAAACAAATTAGAACTAAGCCCGAAAAACTTAATCATGAGATTAAAATTACCATTCAGCTCGGAGAGAAAGCGCTGGAGAGAATTATGAGTATAGATGCCATACCCGAGTATAACGAAAATGAGCTTGAAACCATACTTTTTGTTGGTCACGATATTACCGAAGCCAAACGTATTGAGCTCGAAATACAGGAAAAAAACAAAAAAATCGAAGACAGTATCAACTATGCTCAGCGAATTCAATCGTCGATTTTACCCGATAATAAAATCATACGCGAATATTTCCCCAAATCGTTTATATTCTATAAGCCCCGTGACGTTGTGAGCGGCGATTTTCCATGGTTTTTCCACCACGGCGACGATATTTACATTGCAGCGGTCGACTGCACAGGTCATGGAGTCCCCGGTGCAATGCTCTCGTTTATAGGTTACTTTTTGCTAAACAATATTGTCGACAACGACAAAGCTCTTAATGCAGGCGAGATATGCGATCTATTGCATTACGGTGTACGAACTACACTCAAGCAGGATAGGGAAGATGCCAGTGGACGAGACGGTATGGATATTGCTTTGTGTAAAATCAATATTAAAAAGCACGAACTGCATTACGCAGGAGCCCATCGTTCGTTGTACCTCCTCCGAAAGGGTGAACTTACTGAATTTAAGGGCGATCGTAAGTCGATCGGAGGTATACCCATAGGCAAAAAGGCCGAAGAACCTTTTACAGATCATGCAATTAATATTA
>JAOAFU010000192.1 GCA_026416115.1 Bacteroidales bacterium
TTTTTTGAGTGCTCCACCCCCCCCCCCCCCAAAAAATAGCTACAGACCAAAAACCCGCCAATAATCCAGTACCCATTCCGCGTCCACCACGTCCTCCTATGGTGTCAGGGCCTGATACACACAAAAGAGCTTCGTATCCACCTTGGCCTCCCATGTAAAAGTTTCCTCCACCACCTCCCCCACTATGGTATCCATTTCCTCCACCACCTCCCGAATATTGAAATGAGTAACCTCTTACGAAATTTGTATCAGGGTCAACTACCGATTCTCCTTTTAGTCCAGCCCAATGTATTTTGCTCAGAGGGAGATTTTTTTTACTAAGATTGGTCGAATCGGACTTCCAACAAATTACATTCGCCGAGTTGACCGGTTGAGACCCTCTGTAACCACAACCTGATGCAGATATATTAGCCATTAGTTTTAGGGTATCGGCAATTATGCACAATATTCCCCCTTTTTCTCCATCCCATGGTTCAGCTTGAATGGGAGATGAAATAGTTTTGGAAGTGTATATTTCGTTATATCTACCTACCCGAACAAGTTGAAGTCCTTTTGGTACATAAGTAGTAGATTCATCTCTTGTAATATTCCGAACTATTACACTTTTTCCCGAACGTTTAAGCACCATTAGTATTTCAAATCGACCAGCAAAACCATAATCACTGGCAATGGTGCCCGCTGCATAATTCCATTTTATTCCTTTTGCCTGATGCAGTAAAACAACGTCGCTGTCCTGGATGCTGGACAAAATATTGGCAATGTATATGGTATCTTCGTTATTTTGGTTAAAATTATGAATGGAATCAACTTTTACACTTTCGTTATAATATTGAGCCGAAAGCATAAGCGAGTTGACAGCGATAAAAAAAACAAATATTCTATCTCGTAGATTCAATCCCACTATTTTAAAAAAGTTGTAAGAATAACCCTTAAGGGTACAAAAATAAAATAGTTAGGGAAAAAACCTGACAAAATATCAAAAAATGTGTGAAAATTACCCAATTAAATGCGGAGAGAATGGGATTCGAACCCATGAAGCCCTTTTGGAGCTTACACGCTCTCCAGGCGTGCGCCTTCGACCACTCGGCCATCTCTCCTGGGGAAAAATTTGCTGCAAAGAAAATAATATTTTTTTAAAATACCATTATTCCTGCGAAACTTCTTCAGTCACATTAATTTCTCCTCTTAAGGATTTGTGCAGAAAAGGAATAATATCTGCGTTATTCGAAAATCTGCCTAACAAAAACATCAGTTTGGTAACCATAGCTTCTGTAGTAGAATCATATCCACTTATGACTCCTATTTTCTCGAGCATTAAACTGGTCTGATAACGTTTCATATCTACAGTACCACCAAAACATTGCGAAACATTAACAACCAGAATTCCTTTTTGAATAAGATTTTCTATAATTGATAAAAACCAATGATGGGTCATAGCGTTTCCCGAACCGAATGTTTCAAGTATTAAAGCTCTCAGTGTAGGTATTTGAGTTACTGTTTCTACAAACTCTTGTGTAATGCCTGGAAAAATTTTTAAAAGTCCAATTCTCGTATCAAGCACTTTATAAACTTTAAGTTTACCTTGCGATATGGGATAATTTATAGCTGGATAATTGTATCGAATATGAAGTCCTACTTCTGCTAATGCAGGGTAGTTTACAGAGCGAAAAGCGTTAAAATGTTCGGCACTGTATTTTGTCGATCGATTCCCTCGTAAAAGTTTGTTTTCAAAGTAAATACATACTTCAGGTACCACGGCAAATCCATCTTTTTTTTCTCCAGCAATTTCAATAGATGTTACCAGATTTTCTTTGCCATCAGTTCGTAAGGCTCCTAATGGAAGTTGTGCCCCTGTAAAAATAACAGGTTTGTTTAAGTTCTCCAGCATAAAACTTAATGCCGATGCTGTATAGGCCATCGTATCGGTACCATGGAGCACAACAAAACCATCGTACTTTTCATAATTTTCTTCAATTAAGCTCGCAAGTTGTATCCATAATGTAGGGCCTGCATTTGCAGAGTCGACTGGAGGATTGAAAGAATGGGCATAAATCTGATATCGACTACTCTGAAGTTCGGGCACTTGCGTTATAAGTTGAGAAAAATTTACAGGTCTTAAGCTATTGGTATCTGGATCTTTTTGCATCCCAATAGTTCCACCAGTGTATATTAAAAGAATTGATCGTTTATCCATAAACTAAAGTTTAAATAATCGCTTCGCATTTTCCGTAGTAATAGCTTCGACTTCTTCAATTCCTATATTTTTTATCATGGCAATTTTTTCGGCAATTTGCCTTAGATATATGGGTTCGTTGCGTTTTCCTCTATAGGGTGCTGGAGCAAGATAGGGTGAGTCGGTCTCTAACAAAATGTAATCGAGTGGAAGCTCAGAAACAACTCTGTCCAGCCCCGAATTCTTAAAGGTGATGATTCCTCCTATTCCTAAATAAAACCCCTTTTCGATTAACTTTATGGCTTGCTCGCGGTTACCGGTAAATGCATGAAAAACTCCTGTTAAACCAGAAAATGTTTGAACTATTTCATAAGCCACATCAAATCCATTTCGTGTATGTACTATAACAGGTAAGTTTTTCTCTATTGCCCACTGGAATTGTATTTCCAGAGCTTTTTTTTGTTCATTTAAAAAGTTTGTATCCCAGTATAAGTCAATTCCTATTTCTCCAACAGCAACCATAGAAGTTTCTGCTGCAAAAGATCTTATCAACTCAAGCTTGATCCTATAGTCCGACTTTACTGAGCAGGGGTGTAGTCCGTAAGCTGCATAGATATGTTTGGGGAATTTGGTAGTTAGTTCTTTTAAGTTATTAAGTGTAGTATCGTCAACATTTGGGTTTATCATTTTCTCTATTCCTGCATTTATGCATTTTTCAATAATCTGTTGACGGTCCGGGTCGTATTCGCTGAGAAAAAGATGGCAATGTGTATCAATCATATTTTTTTTTTGTAACTACAAAATAAACAAAAATACTGTCATTATGATTCAAGGTTGACACAACATTTTTTAAAAATGTTAAAAACAGTTAAGGTGTTTTAAAGGGTGTCGGCCAAAATTTGCGTTTTTATATTTTTGGAGTTCAAAACCATGAAAAGTTTCGGACTATGGATATTAAAATTGAAAAACTAACAAAAAAATATGGAACGCATCGGGCTGTCGACCAGATCTCGTTCGAAGTTAAACAGGGCGAGATATTAGGATTTCTTGGTCCCAATGGTGCCGGTAAGACCACTACGATGAAAATTATCACTAATTATCTCAATGCCGATGAAGGCGAGGTGTATATTGGTGGGAAAAAACTAAGCGAGCATGCCGATGAACTCAAACGTCATATTGGTTATCTTCCCGAAAATAATCCATTATATCACGACATGCCCGTGATAGACTATCTCGAGTTTTGTGCTGCATTGCAAGGGATTGATAAGCTGCGAATACCAGAACGTGTTAGGGAAATGATACGAATTACTGGTTTAAATGCCGAAAAACACAAAAAAATTGGCGAGCTAAGCAAAGGGTATCGACAAAGAGTAGGATTGGCCCAAGCCATGATTCATAATCCTTCCATTCTTATTCTCGACGAACCAACAACGGGGCTCGATCCAAATCAAATTGTGGAAATTAGGCGATTAATCCGAGAACTTGGACGCGAAAAAACGGTTATTCTCAGTACTCACATTCTTCCCGAAGTTGAGGCAACCTGCGACCGAATACTTATAATCAATAATGGAAAGATTGTAGCCGATGGAACGGCCGAAAACTTGCGTAAACAAGCACAGGGTCAGGAAATTTTGACGGTGAAAATCGAAGATGGTGAGGTAAATACTATATTCAAAGCACTTCAGTCGCTCTCTACTGTTGCAACGGTCGATTTTATGGATCGTACGCTTAGCCGTTTTGAAGTACAAAGTAGGCCAGGATGTACTTCCCGCCGCGAAATTTTCAATCTCTGTGTGCAAAATCATTGGACACTCACCGAAATGGCTGTTTTCGAAGCAAAACTCGAAGATATCTTTAGAGAACTAACGATGAACTAAGTCGAGAAATTTTTTCTTAGAAAATAATTATACTATGAAAACAATATGGATTATTGCCCGCAAAGAACTGCAAAGTTTTTTTGATTCTTTGATTGCCTATATTCTACTTGTACTTTTTCTTGGATTCTGTGGTTTTTTTACTTGGATTTATGGAAGCGATGTCTTTTTTATTGGTCAAGCTACTATGCGACCTTTCTTTTCAATCGCATACTGGACACTTTTTATCTTTATCCCTGCCTTGACCATGCGAATGATAGCCGAGGAGAAAAAAACGGGTACTATTGAGCTTTTGCTTACCAAACCAATTACCGATCGCCAATTGGTAGTTGGTAAATTTTTGGCTGCGCTGCTTTTAATTGCTATTACCCTGCTTTTTACATTACCGTATGTAATTTCTATTTCTTTCCTCGGTAATCTTGATAATGGGGAAGTGGTGATGGGCTATTTGGGTCTTCTGCTGATGAGTGCTGCATATATTGCTATAGGACTTTATGCAAGTTCGATTACAAATAATCAAATAGTTGCTTTTCTGTCGGCTTTGTTTATCAGTCTTTTCTTTCATGTTATTTTCGATGTGCTCGATAGCGGTCTCTCCGGATGGTTAGCTCAGATTTTTAATATATTGAACCTTTCTGCTCATTTCGAAAGTCTACAGCGTGGCGTGTTCGATACTAAGGATATAGTTTTCTTTCTGTCATTGATTGTTCTCGGTCTTTTCCTTACCGAGACTAATATCGCAAAACGTAAAATTTCAGGTTGATAAAAATATAAATTACCGCATATGAAGAATAAGTGGTCAGTAAGTATCATATTGATTGTGGCCATTCTCATTCTGGCCAATCTAATATCGCAGGATTTTTTTCTAAGAATCGATTTTAGTGAAGATAAAAGTTATACCTTAAGCAAGGCGACTAAAGATCTTCTTAAGCAACTCCAAGAACCAGTGACTATTAAAGCCTATTTCTCAGAAAACTTACCCCCTAATGTTGCACAGGGGAGAAGGGACTTAAAAGATCTATTGGTAGAGTACAATACTCGTTCGAAAGGGATGGTAGTTTACGAGTTTATTAATCCCAACGAAAACGAAGAAAAAGAGCAGGAGGCTGTGCAGGCTGGTGTTCATCCAGTGCTTATCGATGTTCGAGAAAAAGATCAGATGAAACAGCAGAAAGCCTATATGGGAGTTGTTGTTTCAATGGGCGAACGTAAAGAAGTAATCCCTTTTATTCAGCCTGGCACTGCTATCGAATACGAATTATCTAAAGCCATAAAAAAACTTTCTGTTGTCGACAAGCCAACTGTTGGGTTGTTACAGGGACATGGCGAACCATCTATTAACAATATTATCCAGGCTTACAACGAACTTACTGTATTATATAATGTTGAACCAGTTAATATTACCGACACAACCCCTGTCCCCGAACGTATCAAAACCCTATTAATTGTTCAACCAAAAGATTCTCTACGACCCGGTGAACTCAACCAACTCGATGTATTTTTGGCTCGTGGTGGATGCATATTAGTAGCTGCCAGTCGTGTAAATGCTAACCTTCAGACGGCTTACAGTTCGACCCTGAATACCGGCCTTGAAAACTGGTTGAGAAAAAAGGGTATTTTTATAAAAGATAACGTCTTAATTGATGTCTCTTGTTCTCAAATTCAAGTCGTTCAAAATATGGGCGGTTTTCAAATGATTCGCCAGGTGCAATTTCCATACATTCCAGTCATTAAAAGTTTTGCTAAACATCCAGTCACTGGTGGACTTGAAGCCGTTATTATGCCATTTACCAGTTCAATAGAGTTTGTAACAAACGACTCATTAAAGTTTATACCTTTAGCATTTACAAGTGAAAAATCGGCTTCTGAGCAATTACCAGTATATTTCGATTTGCAAAGACAGTGGAGTGAAAATGATTTTCGACAGAAAAATCTCGTTGTTGCTGCTGCTGTTGAAGGTAAGTTAGTTGGTCAGGTTAAGTCGAAATTAGTTTGTATTGCCAGTGGCGATTTTATCATTAATAGCAGAGGAAACGACCGTTCGCAACAACAAACTCTTGCACCAGATAATGTAAGTTTATTTGTAAATAGTGTCGACTGGCTGACGGACGAAACGGGACTCATCTCTTTAAGAACTAAGGCTGTTACCTCACGCCCGCTTAAAGAAGTCTCTGACGTTACTAAAGGATTTGTTAAATGGGCTAACTTTCTTGTTCCTATTCTCTTGGTAATTGGATATGGATTTTTTAGATTTCAAATGAACAGAAACATAAGAATTAAAAGAATGGAGGAAAATTATGGCTAAGTCGATCAATAATAAAACTTTGCTTTATATATTGGGTGCTTTGGTGTTACTTTTTATTGGGGTGAAATGGTACCAAAAGGCGAGAGTCGAAAAAACTCTTAGAACTGAATTAATTGACGTAGATACAAGTAAAGTAAGCGAAATATTGTTGTATCCTGCTTGTGAAAAAGGTGCCGAAATAAAGTTCTATCGCGAAGGCAATGAATGGAAGGTCAAAAAGGGCCAGATATCTGCTGAGACCGAAAGCAATACCGTAAAAAACTTGCTTTCTACTTTGTTGGAATTGAAGGTTAAAAGTCTTGCTTCAAAGGATAAGAAGAAATGGGTCGATTACCAGGTAACCGATTCGTTAGCTACTCGTGTTAAGGTACGACAGGGTAAAAAAGTAGTAGCCGATTTATATCTTGGTAAATTTAGCTATCAACCATCCTCTCCCAATTATGGAATGTACGGTGGAGGTGGGGTTACCGGAACTACCTATGTTCGTCGTGCTAATGAAAATGAAGTTTATGCTGTTGATGGATTCTTGGTATTTACATTCAACCAAAATTTTAACATGTTTCGAAAACAATCAGTTGCAAAATTTGAACCTTCGCAGGTCGAAAAATTGCAGTTCAAATATCCGGCCGATAGCAGTTTTATACTCGAGCTTCGTGAAAAAAAATGGTATGTTTCTGGGTCTGAAGCCGATTCGGGAAAAGTCGCCAGTTTTATAAATCGCCTATCCTACAAAAGTACTACCGAGTTTAACGATCATTTTACACCGCAAGGTAATGCCCTTTTTGCACTAACTATAGAGGGTAAATCGATGAAACCAGTTACAATTGAGGCTTATCCATATCATGGTGATACAATGGTTGTTAATTCATCTATTAATCCTAGGTCGTGGTTCAATTTCTCTTTCAAGTCACTAACTGAAGAAATTTTTTACAGTAAAAACAAATTTCTTCCAGAAAATAAAAAAAGTACAAAAAAATAAGGTATAACAAAATAGATAACTATGGGATCGTACAGAGGTATGCGATCCCTTTTTTTATTAGAAATTACTTAATTTGTATCACTTATTTCAATTCGTCTGCCTTAAGGTAATTTTCTTTTATTAACACGTCTAAAGACGTTGAATCAATCACCACCCCTTCGAGCAATCGGGTAGGTATTTCTGCTGTGCCGTTGTTCACGGTTTGGGGCAAAAGCTTTGATGTCGATTCGTTGTTGATCATACTTATGGCTATCTCAAAAGCTAAGTCGGCGAGTTGGCGTACGGGCTTGTAAATAGTCATAGTTTGTTTTCCGTTTTTAATAGCTTTACATGCATATGGTTCAGCATTTTGCCCTGTAATTACTAATTGTCGTGGGTCAATCGAAGCTTTTTCTAATGCTTCAATACAACCTCTTGTCATAAGATCCGAGCTGCTAATTATAACCGAAGGTGTATCGCCGCTCAGCTTTAGGCATTTATTAAGAAGATGTTTTGCATCTTCACCGTTCCAATACTCAACAAACATGCTAAATGTCACCGTAATAGCATTTGTACTTACTAACGGCTGAAGTTGTTTTTCGATTCCTTCCTGAATCCAAACAGCATTTATATCACTTTTGTCACCGTTTAATACGACATATTTCCCTTTCGGTTTACGTAGTATTGCATAATTGGCCATTAATTCTCCTATTTTACGTGCATCGAATGAAATAAAGGCATCGGGACGGCATCCAACTATTAACCTGTCGTAAGAAATAACTTTTACCCCTGCTTCGTGGGCTTTTCGAACCATCACGGCGGCAGTAAATCTATTAACGGGATCGAGAATTATTACTTTTGCACCGTTATTTAACATCTCTTCAAATTGATCTATTTGTTTCTGTTCATCATTATCAGAAGATGCAAATAGTAGCTCTGCTCCTTTTTCTTTACTTTTCTCTTCGGCGAAATTTTTTTCAATCACATATCGCTTGTTGTTAAGGTTGGGGAGGATAAATCCAATTTTAGGTTTTTCGTTTTTACAAGCAACTGCTATACAGGTAATTAGTAACAAACCAATCCAATTCCGTTTTATCATAATCCCTTTATTTTACTTTTTGGTAAAAATATGTTCTTTGTATATTTTGAGTGGTTATGTTTTAGTCTAAAATACGGTATAAATCTTTTATTGAGATATTTCGAACTGGTATTTAAATTATTACTTTACAGATATTTAATGAAATATATCATGCTATAATTCCCTTTAATATCATTGATGCGTAATAAGCAATAATCTGTTTTTTTTGATGATGCGAAAAATAATTCTCTCAAAATTTTAATAAGTATAATTGCATTTTACCGATTTTGGATAATAATTTTTTCTTTATTTTAACCTTATTGACAATTTACAAGCATCAAATGCTATGAGATATAAATGCTTGATTTAAAAACAAAAAATAAAGTCAGGATATTTTTATAATTTGCTATAAATCTTATATATTTGCAGTCCCAAAAAAGAAATAAAATTGTATAATATTGATAAT
>JAOAFU010000200.1 GCA_026416115.1 Bacteroidales bacterium
TTCCTATAGTTTCTCAAAAACCAGTAATTCAAATGATTACAAAATTCAACCTCAAATACATCTCAAAATTAATAGTCGACTAAGATTATCTTCTCAGTTCTCGGTTCAGGAAAATCATTACGATATGATGTATGTGAATACAGTTAACGATAATCAGCAAAAAACACGTTATATTACATCACGTTTCAATCAGATAATTTATCGTTTTACATTTAGGGCGAGTTTAAATCTTACTCCAAACATGTCGTTTCAATATTATGGTAGTCCCTTTATTACAACTGGTCATTATTATGAGTTTAAAGAAATTAGAGTACCAACAGCAAGAAAATATACTGAACGTTATATTCGTCTGGATGAACCCAATTTGACATTTGATGAAAGTAGTAATGTATATACGGTAACCCAGCTGTTAACAAGCTATACTTTCGATAATCCTGATTTTCAAATGCGTGAGTTTCGTTCAAACTTTGTATTTCGCTGGGAATACAGACCGGGTTCGGTTATTTATTTTGTATGGGCTAATCAAATTAACAATTCTAATGCGCCTTATCGGTCTTCATTACCTACATCATTAAAGGATTTGTTTTCAACAACAGGTACTAATATTTTTATGGTCAAAATGAACTATTATCTAAATATATAAAATTTTCAATCCCTTTTCTTTATTTGTACATATTCTCGAGCCTTTGTTTGAATGCTTCGTTGTTCGATACGTTGACAAGTTCTATAATGCCTCGGATAATATTAATACGTTGTATACGTTGTTCGGGGCTTAAAGATTCTTCGTCGCGGAAAACAATTTTTTGTGCTTTATAGCCGAGTCCATCAAGGGCAACAACTACAGCAGCATTGTACTTATCGAAAATAAGAACCGAAGGACGTTGACGGGAATTATAATTTCTGATGGCTTGCAGTATTCGGCTTCGTATATATTCAATCTGAGCTTCCCCCAGATATTGAGCACCCAATAGTAGTTTAATCAAGTCGACCTTGGCAAGCGTACGATAGTCACCTTGTTTAAGTAATTTTTTATAACGACGATCGTTAGTTTTAAGAAATATACGAAGGTAATCTTCTGGAAGACTTTCTATTTCTGCAAGTTGATTGTTTTTTTTGCGGATCTTATATTCTTTTACAGCATATTTATGCTCAACAGGGATATAAAACTTCCAGCGATGGGTTCTTTTCCAGGTTTCGGTAAGGGGATTGGGTCTCCACTTACTCTGTGGACGCATTAAAATGGGTGCGTCAAGAGTGAGTTGTCGGGTTTCAAGTGTAAAAAGCAAGCAGTTGATAAAGTGAATCCATCCGCCTCCTATATCTTCTCTAACCGACCCCCATAGAGATACTTTTCGAGGCGTTTTTGTTTCCTGTTCGTTTGTAAATTCTTTCTTGTTCTTTAAGGATAGTAAACTATCGATATAATCCAGATCAAAAGTAACCGGATAAAAAATAAATTTTGTATTACGGTTAAAGGCTTCGTCGGGATTGGCTATAATAAGTTGGTCGAGATTATATTGGAATATTGAATCGTTGTTGAGTTGAAGATAAATCTGATAGTCAGGCCCCCATACCAGTTGCTTTACCTGTATGGTTTGTTGTTGGGTATATGCTAAAGTAATTAAGCATATACCCATGGTGATGAGAGCTACTTTTTTAAACATATTTTAAACGTTAGCTTTCATGTATTAAGCATCGATACGAGCATATTTGGCATGCGATTCAATAAATTCTCTTCGCGGTTGTACTTCTTCGCCCATTAGCATCGAAAAAATACGATCGGCTTCGGCTGCACTTTCAATCGTTACCTGTCGTAAGGTTCGTGTCTCGGGATTCATGGTTGTTTGCCATAATTGCTCTGCATTCATCTCACCCAAACCTTTATAGCGTTGTACGTGAACTTCCCCTTTTTCTTTACTCAATTCTTCTATCGCACGCAATCTTTCTTCTTCATTGTAACAATATCTTTCGATTTTCCCTTTTTTGACCAGATAAAGAGGAGGAGTGGCAATATACAAATGGCCATTTTTTATCAAATCGTACATAAAACGGAAAAAGAAGGTCATGATGAGGGTAGTGATATGACTTCCATCTACATCGGCATCGGTCATGATAATTATTTTATGATAGCGAAGTTTTTCGAGGTTAAGTGCTTTTGAGTCTTCTTCTGTACCTATCGATACGCCTAATGCAGTAAAAATATTACGAATTTCTTCGTTGTCGAATATTTTGTGTTCCTGTGCCTTCTCTACGTTAAGAATTTTACCTCGAAGAGGTAGAATTGCTTGAAAGCGTCGGTCGCGTCCTTGTTTTGCCGTTCCACCTGCCGAATCTCCCTCGACAAGGAATATTTCACAAATTTCGGGATTCTTTTCTGAACAGTCGGCTAATTTACCTGGCAATCCCGATCCCGAAAGTACATTTTTTCTCTGCACCATTTCGCGTGCTTTTCGGGCAGCATGGCGGGCGGTTGCGGCTAAAATAACTTTATTAACTATTGATTTGGCATCTCTTGGGTTTTCTTCAAGGTACTGGGCAAGTTTTTCCGAAACAGCGGCATCTACTGCTCCCATAACCTCGTTGTTCCCTAATTTTGTTTTCGTTTGCCCTTCGAACTGGGGTTCGGCAACCTTAATCGAAATAATGGCTGAAAGACCTTCTCGAAAGTCGTCGCCACTAATTTCAAATTTTACGTTTTTAAGTAATCCTTCTTTTTCAGCATAATTTTTAAGAGTTCGGGTTAAACCCCTCCGAAAGCCCGCAAGATGTGTACCCCCTTCAATGGTATTAATGTTATTTACATAGCTGAAAACATTCTCGGAAAATGAGGTATTATAATGCATGGCAATCTCTATGGGTATTCCGCTCTTCTCGGTTTCAATGTAAATGCTTTTTTCAATGAGCTTCTCGCGGTTAGCATCTATGTAATCGACAAATTCGAGCAATCCTTTTTCCGAGTAAAATGTTGCATGACGGAATTCGCCTGTTTCGGTTTTTTCCCTTTTATCGATGAGGCTAAGACGTACACCTTTGTTCAAAAAAGCCAATTCTCTAAGCCGCGATTCGAGTATTTCGTAATTATACTCGGTAGAGATAGTGAAAATTGTAGGATCGGGTTTAAAAGTAATTATGGTACCTGTCTTATCGCTGTCGCCAACTTCCTGAACAGGTCCAAGGGGTTTACCCTGGCTGTACTCCTGCACATAGCATTTCCCTTGTCGATGAATCTCAGCCCTTAAGTACGAAGAAAGAGCATTTACACAAGAAACACCCACACCGTGCAGGCCTCCCGATACCTTATAACTGTCCTTATTAAATTTTCCTCCTGCATGCAAAACAGTAAGAACTACTTCTAATGCCGATTTTTTTTCTTTTTCGTGGTAATCGACTGGTATTCCACGGCCATCGTCAATAACGGTAATCGAATTATCTTCGTTAATAATAACTTCTATGTTTTTGCAATAACCTGCAAGTGCTTCATCAATGGAATTGTCTACTACTTCGTATACCAAATGATGCAAACCCCGTGTGCTTGTGTCACCAATATACATTCCAGGACGCTTTCGAACTGCTTCTAATCCCTCAAGTACCTGAATACTGTCGGCACTATAATTATCTGCACCGTTGTTCGTTCCGTTCAAATTCAAACTGTTCTGATTTTCCATATCAAAATTTAATACTTTTACGACACAAATATACGATTTATTATCCACCCAACTATCATCCCTTAATTCCTCATGAGTTGCTTTTTATCAACAACATGTTAAAATATCATGCATCCTTTTAATCATTGAGACATGAACGAAAAAACCTTTCTACTCGAAAAAATAGTGTAACTTTGCAGCCTGAAGTTTTTTATGATATGATTAGCAGACGACTTATTCGGACTAAGATTTTACAAATTTTATATGCTATTTCCCGAAAGGAAGATACCTCATTAGCAGCTGCCGAGAAAGAACTTTTTTTAAGCTTGCAGAAAGCATACGATCTATATCATTTAATGCTACTTATACCCATAGAGCTATGTAAGGTTAATGAATGGAAGATTGAGGTTGCGAGGCAGAAATTAAGACCTACTTACGAAGATTTGCACCCCAACATGAGGTTTGTAAATAATAGGTTAATCGAGTTGTTACGTATTAACCGACAACTTCAAAAATACATTAGCGAAAACAAGATAGGTTGGGCGCCCTATGCCGATATGTTTCGTTCGCTTTTTAACAATGTCCAACAACGGTCATACTTCGTCGAGTATATGTCTAAAAGTGATATTAATTTTAAAGACGATGTTAAAGTTGTAAGCGATATACTCGAAAACGAAATTCCTCAATGGACAGAGCTCGAAATCGCACTCGAAGAAATGAGTATCTTCTGGAATGATGACTTAGATTTTGTTTTGGGAATGGCTTTGAAAACTATTAAAGGGATGAAGGAATCCGACACTGCCGATAAGCCGATTCTCTCTATGTACAAAACGGAAGAGGATATAGATTTTGCCCGAAAATTGTTGCGTAAAGCTATTCTTAATCGCGATGAATACCACGAGCTTATTAGGCAACATTCGCAAAACTGGGAGTTTGACCGTATAGCATTAATGGACTTGTTAATTATGCAACTTGCTTTGGCCGAGATTCTCGAGTTTCAAACTATTCCAATAAAAGTCTCGTTTAACGAGTATATCGAACTTGCAAAAATATACAGTACCGAAAATAGTAATCATTTTATCAATGGTATACTCGATCATATTGTGAAAGAACTAAAAAATCAAAATAAAATTATTAAAATTGGCAAAGGACTTATAGAAACATAGTTTATTATTAATTAAAAAACGGAAAAGTTATGTTAACAGTTTTATTACAGGCTGCTCAGCCCAATCCACTCTCAGCTTTTTTGCCACTATTGCTAATTATTGTGGTCTTCTACTTTTTTATGATTCGTCCTCAGATGAAAAGACAAAAGGAACTCAAAAAGTTCCGTGAAGCTCTTAAGAAAGGGGATAAAGTAATAACCACTGGGGGTATATACGGTAAAATAGTTGAAATTGAAGATCATACAGTTTTACTGGAGGTCGACAATAATGTTAAAATTCGTGTCGATAAGGTTGCTTTGCTTAAGGACCCATCGGACGTTCAGTAATTTTGAAGAAGACTCTCTAAAGCAAATAGCTTAGTAACCTGTGATCATACAGGTAAACTATAAAGTGCTCCGTTTACCCTTTAGGAGAATGGAGCATTTTTGTTTATTTTGTATGATATTCTGGCCTAATTATGAAGTATTTTAGCTTAAAAGGAGATAATTTTGCCAAAATATTGTACTTTCGTAAATTAAGTGCCAAGGTTGACAATTTTCACCATGAGATTCACATTCAAAAAAAAGGAAAATACTACTCCTAAAATCATTTTGCCCCGTAAAGACTACAAGCTTCGTCAGAAAATTTTAAACTTTTTATTTTTTCTTTTTCTTTCTATTATTTTCTGGCTTCTTCGAGTTCTCGACAACGATTATACAACCCAGCTTACCGTTCCGATAGAGTATATACCTTATCGTTCTGATGTTGAAATGGTGGGCGAAATACCAAGAACGCTTTCGCTTAATGTTACAGGTCAGGGCTACACATTGGTGAAAAGAATGTTTACCTCCTCGAGACAGCCTGTTGTTTTGCAAATGTTGGCTTTAAACCTTCGACAGGTCGAAGGAAATGAAAATAGATATTTTGCATTAACCCATTATCTTAAGGAAAATATACAGCGTCAGCTGGGTAACGAACTCATACTCAACTATATTCTTCCAGATACCCTTTGGTATACTTTCTCACCGGTAGAACGAAGAAAAGTTAAAGTTATTCCTGATCTTAAAATTAAATTTGTTAGACAATATATGCTTGAGGGAGATTATATAGTTCAGCCCGAATCGATTATGGTAACTGGCCCTCATATTATCATCGATACTTTATCGGCAATATATACCGAAAGCGAATCATTTTTAGGAGTATTCAGGTCGTTTACTCGAACTCTCAAGCTAAAACCAATCGATCGACTCTCGTTCGAACCCCAAGAGGTATCGGTAACAGTTCCTGTTGAAAAATTCACACAGTCAACACTTAAAGTTCCTATTACTCCCATTAATGTACCTGATAGCCTTCAGTTGTTATTGTTCCCTTCCTACGTATCGATCGAATACCTGGTGTCGTTGAAAAATTTTAAAAAGGTTAAAAGTTCTCAATTTCTTGTTACAGCCGATTATTTCGATTGTTTTACTTCGGTTAATAAAATAAGTGTCCGCATCGAACGATATCCCTATATGCTCAAACTTATTAATTACACGCCCAAGAGCGTTGAATATTTGATCGAACATAAGATGCCTGTCAAGACCAATAATGCCATAGTAAATGATACTCCAGTTTACAAACGAAAATAAATAGATTAATGACGAAAGTAGGTCTCACCGGGGGCATTGGTGCTGGAAAAACTATCGTTGCTCAAATTTTTAGAATGCTCGAGGTCCCTGTCTTTGTTGCTGATGAAGAAGCTAAAAAGTTACTCAATGAAAAAGAGGTAATAGATTTTTACAAAACTATTCTTGGGCATGAAATTATAACTGATGGTGTAATTAACATAAGAAAAACAGCATTAAAACTTTTCGAACACCCTGAATACGTTGAAAAAATTAATACTTTTATTCATCCTCTCGTCGATCGTAAGTTTGAGGAATGGTGTGCAAAAAATTCCAGTAACCCCTATGTAATTAAAGAATCGGCAATTTTGTTCGAAACAAATTTGTATCGTAAATTAGATTATACAATATTGGTCACTGCTCCTATTGATTTACGTTTTGAGCGTCTTAAGAAGAGTCGTAAAATGTCGGTCGAAGAAATTAGAAGTCGGATGCAACACCAGTGGTCCGATGATCAAAAAATGAAACTTGCCAATTGGATAATTAATAATGATGACAAAACTCCTATTTTACCTCAAGTGATTAATATCCATGAATATCTGTCGAAACTTTAATGTCCTAAATAACAACTAACTTAAAACCTATGAAAACGAAAATTATTCTTTTTTCCTTTTTGTGTTTAGCGTTCTACACTTTAACAAGCGCACAATTGGTACGGTTTGGATTTATAGGCAACAGTATTACTATTGGTACTGGACTTGCCTCGCCCCAGACCGAATGCTATCCTGCTCAGATTGGTGTTCTTCTTAAACAAAAGTATGGCGACACATGCGAAGTACGTAATTTTGCCGTATCTGGACGTACCATGCTTCGTAAAGGCGATTTTCCTATTTGGAATGAACCCGACTTCCAAAAAGCACTTAATTATGCTCCCGATGTTTTGTTTGTATTGTTAGGAACGAACGATTCGAAACCCCAAAACTGGGATGCTTACGGTAACAATTTTTTTTCCGACTACTCAGCAATGCTAGATACTTTTCGTTGGCGAAATCCTCGTGTTAAATTTATTGTTTGCTTACCTCCTCCTGCTTTTCAGGTTGTTTGGGGTATCCGCGATTCGGTAATAAAAAACTATATTATTCCCCTGGTCGACAGCATATCTCGTAAATATAATGCTCTTTTAGTTGATTTTTATACACCACTTCTAGACAGTGTCAGTCTGTTTCCCGACAAAATTCATCCGAATGCCAGAGGTGCAAAAGCTATGGCAAAGATTGCTTTCGATCGAATACTCGAATCCGATATTATTCATCAGGTTGATACAGGGTATACATTTGTTACCTCTTGCGATCTTAAGCCCATGGGCGACCTACGTAAAGGCGATACGGTTACAATAACATATACTACACTTAGAGCTCAAAAGGTTTACTTCAATGGGCAAGAAGTTAATCCTAACGGCAGTCTTAAACTTGCTCCTCCATCTGATGCTCGTTATGTGATTAAAGCAGTTGGAACACTTAACGAAGATTCGATAGTTTATATTCAGAAAGTTTATATACCTGTTCTTAGCCGAATTTTGGCTGTTGGATCTAAAACATCTTTTTTCCCTGGAGATTCAATTATCATTTTTGCCCGTTATTTCGACCAGAAAAATGTTCGTATGTACGACACCACCTTTAATCTTACTTGGACAGTTAAAATGGGTAAAGGAAGGTTTATTAATCCTGCCAACAATCAGGTAGTTTTTATAGCAGACAGCACTGGAAATGTGATTGTCAACTGC
>JAOAFU010000230.1 GCA_026416115.1 Bacteroidales bacterium
TTATTGCATTTGGGACATATTTTTTTGCTCATTTTATTGCGAATAATAATTATTCCCACTTTTGCGGAAATTTATTTACAAAAACACGTATCAACCAGTAAGATAAAATTATTACTGCTGGCCACGTTAAAAACCATAAAATTTCGGTTATATACATAGTTCAATATTTTTCAATAAACATGTCCACTTTCCTCATTAATCTCTTTTTCTGAAATTTTCTTTCGATTAATAGCTTTCCATGCCCAAAACATGTATGCAGCAACAAAGGGTACTAGGGTACTTACATAACTCATTACAGTAAGGGTAAAGAAGCTCGACGAACTATTGCCTAAGTGGAGCGAACTCTGAAAGTCGATATTCGATGGATAATAGCAACTACCATTGAAAGCTAAAATCATAAATAAGGCAAATACCACCAAAATAACCCCCGAGCCGCTAAACCATATTCCTTTGGTCGAATTGCGAAAAATGGCTAAACCAATGCCCAACAGCGTGAGAAGAACACCCAGTAAAAGTAGTATCGATAAAAAAGGTAGCTCTAAAAAATTTTTTAGAAACTTGTTTGGTTCCATAAAAACTAACTGGTTTGCAGCATCGTATCGCTGACCATCGATGGTGAGTATTACGACAAGAAAAGCAACAAAGAAAAGAACAAACGGAATACTATTATAGATTAGATGCTTACGCGAGCGCTGAAAAATCTCAGCATGATCGATGTTATTCATAAAGTATAATAGGGCAAGCGTGCGGGCAAGGAAAAATATTGCTAAACCGAGCAGAACATTTCTCCAGTCGGCAACTGCCTCGAGTCCATGCCAAGGAGAAGCCCATTGAGAGATAATTCTCTGCTGCTGATTAGCTATATTTTCGAGATTTACGGTAAAATTAGCACCGGTAAAAAAAGTAGCAACAGCCACACCTAGTAAAAAAGTCCCTAACGCTCCGTTGATGAAAAGAAAGGCATCGAAAGTTTTTTTCCCAAGAAAATTATTCGGTTTCGAACGATACTCGTACGAGACAGCCTGAATAACAAAGCAAAATAAAATAGACATCCACAACCAATAGGCACCACCAAAACTAGTGGAATAAAATAGAGGAAACGAGGCAAAAAAAGCCCCTCCGAACACTACCAATGTGGTAAAAGTGAATTCCCACTTTCTCCCCAACGAATTTACAATGAGGGTTTGCTCGGTAGAACTTTTGCCAATAACATATATAAGGGTTTGGCCTCCCTGAACAAATAGAAAAAAAACCAAAAAAGCGGCAAGTACCGAAATGATAAACCACCAGTAATGTTGCAATGCGCTATACGATAAGGTTTCAAACATATCTGAATGTTTTTAATGTTCCTTAGGTCCTGTTTTAATTTGTTTGATCATAATTTTTATCTCTGCAATAAGGAGTATGGTAAACAATACAGCAAACAGAAAGAATGTAGTTTGTACCGAACCACTATCGATTTTAGAAATAGAAGCAAAAGTTGGGAGGTAATCCTGAATGGTCCAAGGTTGTCTGCCTACTTCAGCAACAATCCATCCAGCTTCGCTAGCGATATAGGGCAATGGTATTGAAAGTAAGGCCAACCGAAGAAATTTCCGCTTTTTTTCGATAGTTTCGCTAAACAAAAACCACAATGAGAATATAAACAGGATAACAAAAAAGAAACCTAAACCTACCATAATATGAAAGCTGTAAAAAGTAAGAGGTATATGAGGTATTACCTGATGAGGCTCTTTAATAAAAGCATAACCGAAATAAGCGAAATAGTTTTGTTGGAATGATGGATCCATAAACTCCTGTTTAAGCTTCATATAAGCTATAGTGTCTTTATTAGCTCGAGCTTGTTGCAATGCGGCCAATTTTTCCTGCGCAAAGGATCCCCTTCTAATTTTTTCTTGAAGTGGTAGAATATTGCGAGCCGAGTCGCCTACAATAAGATCTTTGATACCCGGGATATAACTATCGGGATTGTTAAATGCCAACCAAGAAAGGGCTTTAGGTATTTCGATTTTGTATTTGATTTTGGGAAGGTTAAATAGAGAAGTATCGTATTTCTCGGAGGTGATAATACCAAAAACTTTCAGGTGTGCGCCGTGCTGCCCTTCATAAAGCCCTTCCATGGCAGCAAACTTCATAGGTTGATGACGTGCAATAAGTTTGGCCGATAAATCGCCAGTAATGATAATAAAAATAGAAGTTACAAGCCCAAATACACTTGCTACTAACATGCTTTTCTTAAAAAGAGGCACATCGCGTTTATGTAAAATAAACCATGCACTTATACCTAGTACAAAGACCGATGCCAACACAAACCCCGACGATACAGTATGCAAAAACTTATTAATTGCAACAGGAGAAAACAAAACCTCCCAGAAATTAATCATTTCGTTTCGGGCAGTATCGGGATTAAAGTGCATTCCGGCAGGATACTGCATCCATGCATTGGCCACCAAAATCCATAGGGCCGAAATATTGGAGCCAAAAGCTACCAGCCAGGTCGAAAGCAAATGAAATTCCTTACTCACTTTGTTCCAACCGAAAAACATTACGGCAATAAAAGTCGATTCGAGGAAAAAAGCCATAATTCCTTCGATAGCCAAAGGTGCACCAAAAATATCGCCCACAAACCAGGAGTAGTTCGACCAGTTGGTGCCAAACTGAAACTCGAGAATTATGCCCGTGGCAACGCCAATAGCAAAGTTTATCCCAAATAGCGTCATCCAAAATTTGGTCATCCGCTTCCATTCTTCACTGCCTGTCTTCACGTATATTGTTTCCATGAAGGCAATGATAAAACTAAGTCCCAGTGTTAAGGGCACAAACAGCCAGTGATAGATAGCAGTTAGTGCAAACTGCGCCCTCGACCAATCGACAAGACTCATGTCTACTGCTTCATTCATGCGAAATAGATATTAATTCGTTTTTCAGTTTATTCAAATAGAAAATTTACTTTGTTAGCTCTTTCAAAATATACGTGGCTTTTTCCTCGTCGGAACTAAAACGTGTGTTTAGAAAATCTTTAAAGAAAAATAATTTTAGAATACCAAACATAATAAACAGCTTTATGAGAATGATGATCCACAATTTTCGTCCTACTGTCATGGAACGAAAGCCATCTACATAAAACCAGAATATCTTTTTGGCTAATTTAAACATTTTAAAAAAAAAATTAAAAGTAAACAAAAGAAAACATGGAAATTTAAAAAATGTTTATCGAGATATTAATCATTAAACATTCGTCGCAATTGGATGTAAGTCCATTATTTTCATTATACCTATAGTGACTTTGACAAGTTTGCTGGAATAATTATTCTTCGCACATCCCTGTCCTAAATATTTTTTAAACCGACAGCCATAGCGTACCTCCGACATCCTTGTAGGAGATTACTCTACCACCGGCAGGGATGCCGGTGTTACTCTTTAGTGTGCCTCCGACATCCCTGTCGGAGATTACTTTACCACCGGCAAGATGCCGGTCTCACTATTTAATGTGCCTCGGGCATCCTGCCCGAGTTTTTTACACCGGCAGGGATGTCGGTGTCACTATTGAGTATTTAAGGCTCAAAAAAAATGTTAGCTCCAGGGCCTATTGGTAATCCCAACAAATACCAAATAATAAAAAGCAATGTCCAACCAACAAAAAATGCAACAGTATAGGGCAACATAGTTGCTATAAGTGTACCAATCCCGGCGCTTTTGTCGTACCTGTGAACAAAAGCAATAATCAGAGCAAAATACGACATCATTGGCGATATGATGTTGGTTACACTATCGCCTATTCTATAGGCCAGTTGAGTTAATTCGGGCGAATAACCAAGTAACATGAACATAGGAACAAAAACAGGAGCCATTATAGCCCATTTTGCCGATGCGCTGCCAATAAAAAGGTTAATAAAAGCAGAAATGATAATGAAAAGAATAAACAATGGAATTGGCCCTAATCCAACATTTTTTAAAAAGTTTGCCCCTTCAACTGCGATAATTAATCCAAGATTGGTCCAATTAAAAAAAGCTACAAACTGTGCAGCAAAGAAAACCAGGACAATGTACGAGGCCAAAGTCTCCATTGACTTGCTCATACCCTTTAGTACATCGGCATCGGATTTTATAGTTTTAGCCCCAATGCCATAAGCTATTCCAAGGATTATTCCTCCCAAAAAAATAAACGAGACAATTCCCTTTAATACAGGTGATTTTAAAATACTTCCTGTACCCGGTTCTCTCAAAAAACCATTTTCCGGGACTAACCCAAACAACAAAATACCCATAAAAATTAAAGCCGCAAATAAAGAATAGCGTAAGCCTCGAATCTCGTCCCGACTTAACAGCTGATAACCGTTTTCGTTAGTTTTCTCGCTGTAACTACCCAATCGAGGGATAACCACCTTTTCGGTAATCCAAGTGCCAATGAAGCTTATTACAAAAGTCGAAATGGCCATAAAATAATAATTAGCAGCTGGACTAACCTCATAGGCTTTGTCGATAATATGAGCAGCCTCCTGGGTTAAACCGGCAAGTAGGGGATCGATTGTACCTAATAAAATATTGGCGCTGTATCCGCCCGACACCCCTGCAAAAGCAGCCGCAAGTCCTGCAATAGGATGTCGACCAGCAGTTAAAAAGATGGTTGCCGAGAGAGGTACAAGTAATACATAACCTATTTCGCTGGCCGTGTTTGAAACTACACCGGCAAAAACTACAACAAAAGTCAGAATTTTCTTGGGCGACTTGAGAACGAGTAAACGAAGGATTGTTCCAATAAGTCCGCTATGTTCGGCAACTGCAATACCAAGCAGCGATACCAATACTGCCCCTAATGGTACAAACGATGTAAAATTGGGTACAAGATTTAAGATAATCCGATGTAACCCTTCGACTGAAAGCAGATTGACCGGTTTTATAACACTTCCTGTACCAGGATGTACTACCGAAATATCGAACAGGCTTACTATATAAGAGATTAAAATAGTTAACAGCGCAAAAAGGGCGAACAGGGTAATGGGATTTGGTAATTTATTACCTACCTTTTCAATAATTGATAAAAAACTATTTATATAACCTTTTCTCAAAATATTGCATGTATTGTATTCACCCCAAATATATATATTTTCATATTTTTTTATCAGTATAAGTAAAACACATTAAGTTTCAAGAAAGTTGTTTTAACGATAACGCAATTTCTTTTTTCTTTAAGTATAGCTCTGCAATTAGAGCCTGAGTAAAACTTATTTATAGTGTACCTCCGACAACCCTTTCGGAGTTTCCTTTACCACCGGC
>JAOAFU010000010.1 GCA_026416115.1 Bacteroidales bacterium
CCAATCCAATGGTTTCGTTTGGGTCGGGCTTTTCCTTATAGGTAGGGATGACTATGCAAATATTGTATTTCATCGAGAAGAATCGTTAAATTAAAAATTTACAAAATTAAATCAACAAATAGTTCTTCATGTCGTTAGCAAATTATTGACTGTGAACTTTTGGAAATTTTTTAGAATTGTCTGTATTAGAAATAGATATTTTTTTAATATAACAAAATGAAATTTTTTTATTACACCCCTTTTATACTTAATAAGCGTTTTGAGATTGGTGTACATTTTTTCGATACTTTCTTCTAAAACCCTTCTTGTTAACTTATTTAATATTAGCGAATTGCTCTTTTTTAATTTAGTTGATATATGTTATTAAAGCTTTATTATAGAGTATTCTCTATTTTTAAAAACAATTAATTCGTTATCTATTAATTTATCAACATTATTAAATGTTGTATTTTTCCAGATAGCAATAATAGTATTCGGACTTTTATTCTCAATCAGTGATTTTAAATGATTAGTATCTTTTAAATACATTGTATTTAAATCGGTATTCGCATAAATTACTGGCGGAATGTTGCTATATATGATTGTCTTATTATTTATATGACTATTTATTTCTTTTATAAAGGTGTAATATTCTTTTGCGTAATCTTTTTCTTTAGGTAATGTATTGTTAATAATATGGTTAAATCTTAATATGTTACCAACAGAAACTAAAAACAAGAACAATACATTTGTATATAAAGCAAATTGGAATTTATGATTGTAAAAAACCATTATCATATGAAGTAGTACAAAATATATCATTGGTAATAAAAATGCAAAATATCTTAAAAGTCCACTTATTGGGCTTATCTGTGGAAATGCCATATAACTTATAACAATACCTGAAGTGTAAAGAATTAATGATGATAGGATGTATAATAAAAATAAGTCATTATTCCCTTTTTGCTTCTTCTCAATTTTTAATGACAGAAATAGAAAAAAAATAAGTGGTATAAGCAATAACATAGCAAATGTCTGAAATTTATATAATAATGTACCCTCAGTAAATGTAATTAGGCCCATAGATTCGAATACAATGAAACTAAAAATATAGAATATTTTTTCTATTGAAAAATTCTGCAAAATGGTCTCTAAAATAAATTCTGACTTTTCTTTATCTGATGCATTGTTAACATTAGTCGAAAAATATGATATAAGAATAATTATGAATAGAAAAATTAGATAATTCTTGTACTTAAACTTGTTATCTAATAGCACTAATAATAAGAATGGTGGTATAAACGCAAGACTAACATATCTTATCTCAAACAATAAGATAAACAGAAATGAAATAATTGCAAAATACGCAACTTTAATAGTTTGTTTACTCTCTCTAAAAAATAAATAAATTAAATAGCATATTATTGAAAATACAAACCAAAAGAATGTATCACTAAGCAAAAAAACGCTAAAATAGGATACAAAAGGTAAAAAAATTAGGAGGAAGGAAAAATATTTTATTTTATTTATAGAAAATGAAGAAAGAAAAACAATTAACCAAATAATGTGAAAGCCAAACCAGCAAAAAATATTTAAAAACTTTGCTGCTTTTTTCAAGTCTATATTTAAGATTTTTGAAATAAATGTTAATGCATATGAATAACCACTCTGCCAGTGTGTTATTTTTTTTAATATTAACTCCTTTGAATAGTTTTCATGTTCAATGGTACAAAAGCAATTTTCCTTTATTATATTTTTTGCGCCAGAAATATATATTGATGAATCATATGTTTCAATAAAGGGTTCTTTAAACAGTTTTAACGAAATGATTACTAATACTACAAAAAAAATAGTAAGAAAAATAAAATCCTTTTTTTGCATATTATTTATTGTTTTCATCTTTTCTATTTTTAATAACCCTACAAGGAACTCCAACAGCAACTGAATAAGGAGGTATATCTTTTGTAACTACACTTCCAGCACCTATAATACTGTTTCTTCCTATAGTAACTCCCTTATTTATTATTACATTCGCTCCTATCCATACATTATCCTCGATAACTATTTGACCTCCCCAATACCCTTGTTTATTTACTGGTAGCTCGGGATTTGTATAATCGTGATCAACTGAATTAATGATTGTATAAGATGCTATCCTAACATTGTTTCCTATTTTTATTCCTCCTGTTCCATTCAACATGCAACCAGCATTTAAAGAGCATTTTTTACCAATTTCGATTTTCCAAGGAAACCATATAATTAAACCTTCTGCGATATATGTGCTTTGGATTTTTTTAAAAAAAATCTTAAGAACGACATATCTTAAATAATTTGTTAGAGGAAAAGAAATATTTTTAACAAAAGCGAAAAAAAATGTAAATAATCCTTGTTTTAAATAATTTGTAAATGAATACATTTCTTTCCTACTTATATAGTATATTTCATTCATTTATCTAAAATATTTATATTAACACTTATAATTTTTTTTACCAAAATTACTAAAAAAAATGGTTGAATTAGATACATGATTGAAGTACTTATTGCTGAGCCAATTATCCCATATGTATGTGTAAGAATGGCTGTTACAATAACATTTAATGAAAATACCGACAATAAATATACTGATTGTGTTTTAGGAAATCCTGTTTGGTTAAAAATCATTTGCAATGGAATATAGCCCGAGGCCGCAATACAACCAGATAAAATGATATAATACACTAAATAATAATAGGTTAAATTGTGGTTAATACCTATAAAATACAGTACAAAAGGATATAATATTGATAGTATGATGCCAAGAATAAAAAAGAACTTATAATTAAAAGTGATATGTTTTTTTAATTCATTTTCCATATAAGATTTTTCATAATGATAAAATAGATTAGTTATCACAGGGTTAATATTCGTTCTAAAAACAAACATTAGCTGTATAAGACCGTCAATTATAGTCGAACCAAATGAATAAATACCAACCAAGTTATCAGTAAGAAAGTATCCAATAATTAAAATGTCAGGTTTTGTGGCTAAAACTATATTCCCCCATGCTACATTTGTACCAAACTTAAAATGAATAAACAAAAATCTTTTAACTCTTGACGTAATATTTAGATTTATATATTTTGATAAGCTAAATATAAAAACAAAAAAAATTATTATTTCGGGAATTGTAAGTAAAAAAGACAAATAAATAGAGGGGGCCTTAATAAAAATTATAAAAATTAAACTTGTTAACATGATAATAAAGCGTAATGCATAAAAAAAAGCATATTTTTTCATTTCTCCAATACCATTGAGGTAGGCAAAAAAAACTTTATTCAAAGAAAAAAATATCAGACCTGGGGTTACGAAGATAAAACCCTTTTCTATCAATGCACTTTTAACTATCAGTCCAGGTAAATGGCTATATATAGCTACAATTATTGAAACAATAGACGAGAAAATAAATGTTGCAATTATAGCCGATACGAAAATGTCATTTCGATGTCTTTCGAATTCAGCAAATTGTGGAATGTATTTTTGTACTGATAGATGAATACCCCAGGCAGTTATTTGTGAAATAACCATATAAAAAGCATAAACCTGGCTATAATACCCAAGACCTTCGGCTTTATAAAAAGCCATTATGAGAAAACTAATAAAAAGCAAAACAATTGCAGATATTCCAAAACTGAGAATATTGTACAATAAATCCTTATTATATTGATTGAGTGGAATATGTTTTGATAGATATTTAGTTATTTTCTTTAATACCATTTTATTTTACCTGCTTCAGCTATCCTTTTTTGTTGCTACAACTACTATACTAAGGCCAAATGGAATTTTTATAAGCTTATCAACCAATATTAAAAAAGGGATAAACTTGTTAATAATTATTAGTTTTTTATTAGAAAAGGTATTTGAGAAATTGTTTTTTTTCTTGAGAATTTTACCTTTGAGAAAGTATGCAATTGCTCCTATAAAATTAATGTAACGTATTTTTTCAATCGTAAATCCGATATTTGTTAATTTATTACATATTTCTTTTTTTGAGTATCTTCTATAGTGTAAAGATTGTCGGTCTATTTCACAATACAAATTAGGGTGAGCAGGTGTTTTGATGATTAATTTCCCATTTGGTGCTAACACCTCATAAAAATTTTTTAGTACCTTTACATCATCTTCGATATGTTCTAAGACATCGAAGTTTATTATAGTGTCAATTTTATAATTTTGGTACTTTGAAGTTTCAAAATTGGATAAATCGCATTTTTCAATGACTACTTTTTTATAGTCAATAAAATTTTCATTAAGAATTTTTAAATTTTTCTCAGTATATTCGGTTACTAGCAAGAAATCGCAATTTTGAACAATTTTTTTTGATAAATTACCTATTCCGGCACTGGAATCCCATACTCTTTTGCCAAATTGAAAATTAGTTACTTTTAAAGGCCAGAAATAGTAATTTGTTAAAAGACTTAGCTTATATTGAGCTAGCAGATGTTGTTGTTCAATTTTATCATTAATTTGCATAAACTAATATTTTATATTTCTTGTTCGAGAGATAATTTGAGCAATAAGTCCGAAGAAAAATATTTGAAAACTCATAAAAAACAGGACTAAGGCCAATCCTCCTAAATATCCGTTAAGAATATAATCTCTAATACCTCTTCCAATTGCTAATGCTAAAAATAAAAGACTTAAAGGAAAAAAGAACCTATATGGGTTAAAATAAAGGGAAAGTTTAGTTACAATACTAAAAAATCTTATGGTGTCATTAATCGGACTAATTTTTGATTTTCCTATCCTCTTATAATAAGGTATATCAATATAATCAACTTCATATCCATTCGTAATACAACACATTGTTATTGTAGATGTAAAAGAAAATCTATTAGGAAACAAACGCCAAAATTCAAATGCAATATCTTTTCGAAATATTCGCATGCCCGAATTTAAGTCTTTGATAGGTACTTTTGATAAATATGATGCGTATTTTGTAAGTAAAAATTTTGGCAACCTTCTTATTAAATTTATGTCTTTCCATTGTCTTGCTCCAACTATCATTGCATTATTTTCTATTCGTGTTAGCATTTCTACAAAATATTCACTAGGATAAGTGCCATCAGCATCAGTTATTCCTATTAGGGAATATTTTGAATTGAGTATCCCAGTTTTTATAGAAGCGCCATACCCTTTGTTGTATTTATGATGTATTAGTATACAATTAACAATATTATCATATTTGTAATGCGAAGCATCATCAACTACTATTATCTCATGAACATAGTCTTTTAAAGAAGAATGAATTTTATTCACAGTTTTTTCAAGTACTTCGGGTTTTTCATTATAACAAGGAATAACTATTGTAATTTCTTTTTGGTGCATGATTTAATAATTATCAATGATTTATGGTTTTGACTATGTGTTAATTTTTTTTGGCAATAAATTTATGAAAAATTAGTAAAATTAAGTCGAAAAGGGTTATCCGATGAATTGGAAGGTATTCTTGAGTTTTAAAATAATAATTTAATGTTAAAATTATTCACGTATCGTAATAGATTAATGTACGATGTTTGTTTAAATAAATAATTTCTTCTTACTTATTAATTTGTATATAAATAAATTTTTATACCCACTTCATTTTGAAAATCTGATGTTTACTTTAATCTTCATATAAATAGTTTTTTAATAACCTTCAGTATTATTCTGGGCAAAAAAAGCAAGCTATTCCCGAGTCTGTAGCTTGCAGAGTTTCGGTATGTAGTATCGATTCTAACAATATCTTTTTCGAGCTCATAGATGATCTGAGGATAATACCGATCGTACACATCGCGATGCTTGGTAATGATGTAGTGATAGATCTCGGGGCGTTTAGACATTGCAATTGTATTTCGTGATGTCGTTTTTATACGATAATAAAACAGAGGTTCGGGAATAATATGAATTTTATAACCTCTCTTAGTAATGTTGATGTAAAATTCCCAATCTTCAAATCCTTCAGTCATTTTTTCGTCATAACCTCCAACTTCTTCCCATATCGATTTACGTACCAAAGAAGTTACAGTACAATTGTTGAACCTAATAAAATTATCAATAGTACCTCCTTGCAGGTCCATAACACCTGAATGAACACCAAACATTTTAGCCCATGATGAAACAGCTGCTATTGATTCGTTATTCAATAAAATTTCCAGTGCTCTTTCAATAAATATTTTATGTAGCTTATCATCTGCATCAAGTGGGAGGTAGAGGTTTCCTTTAGATTGAGATATTCCATAATTTCGGGCGAAACTTGGATTGCGCTTATCAAGGCGATAAAGTTGAATGTTTTCTTTTTCAATTCTATTTAAAATTCTTAGAGTTTCTTGATCTGTCGATCCGTCATCAACCACTATTATCTCAATGTTTTTATATGTTTGATAATAGGCACTTTCAATGGCCTCTTGAATATAATTACCATGATTAAAGCATGGAATAATGATAGATACAAGGGGTTGCATACGATGCTAATTAGAAGCTCTTAAAAGTAGTAAAAAATATATGAAAAAGAAAACGTATGGGTAAACGACCTATTCTTAGAAAGAAGTATAGAACCTTAAATTTTAAACATAAGTTGACTTTTACGTTAACTTGTGAGTATATTTTAATTATCAAATTAGTTATGTGTATTTTAAGGAGTTGGCTATTTAATTTTCTGATTTTTTTATTTTGTTTAATTATGTAATACGACCATTCCTGAATTCTTTGAAAATCATCAAGGGTAAAATTGTCTTCTTCTTCAGAAAATATCCATTTACCGTATAACGAAGGATCAAAATTAGGGATAGAAGGGAAAAAATATAAAGCTTTACGAATTTTAACCTGTCTCGAACTTTCAATTTGTATTTTTCTTTTTGCAATAGAAATTTGATTTTGATGGATACGGTATTTTATCAAAACCTCTGGTAAATTTGATATTTTAGCGTATTTAGCAATAGAAAACCATAAATCTTCATCCTGTGCTGCTGGTAATGTTTCATCGTATTTTAAACGAAAATTATCAAGAATGCTTTTGCGAATCATTATTGAGGGGTGTACAAATGGATTGTGAAATAGCATATGCACTCGTAAAGATTCATCATCATTTGGTACTGTAACAATTTTTTCCGTAGGCATTAGCTGCATGTAACCACCAACTAATCCATATTCAAAGTTATTTTCGAGAAATTGTACTTGCTTTTCGAGTCTATATGGTAATGATATATCATCTGCATCCATACGAGCAATATACTTGCCTTTAGATATGCTCAGACCAATATTAAGGGTTTGAGTAATTCCTTTGTTTGTTTCATTTTTTACAAGTATTATTCTCTTGTCGTTATAGGACGAAATGATGGCTAAGCTGTTATCGGTAGAAGCGTCATCAAGGATAATAAACTCAAAATTGGTGTAAGTTTGATGAAGAATGCTTTCAATAGATTCTTTTAAATATTGAGAAGCATTATATACCGGCATTACTACCGATACCATTGGAGTAGACATATTCACTTTCAATTAAATGATAGCAATGATAATATTGGTATTAATAATCTTAATTTTTTACTAGTACTACGTGAACTGATTTAATAATTAAATCATCTACTTTTATATTGTTGTTTGTAAATGCTTTAAAGTACTTTATTGGTACAGATAAGTAGGTGTATTCCTTATGTAAGTTTATCCAATTAATGCTAAATCCATTATTGGTAAAAATTTTCATATATTCATCGTACTTTAATTTGTTTACATATTGTAATTCTTCTCTTTTGGTTCCCAGATCTATAAGTCCTTTTTCCTTTAGTTTAGCTTCTAAAAAATGCAAATCAAACAAAAATTGTGGATAAGGAATTCCAATAATGTTATGTGCGTGAAGGCCAAATGCACTATTGTAAAGGGGGCCAAACTCGAAATATAATTTAGACGAGTTGTGTGTTAGAGAATATATTTTTCTTAGAAGATCATTGATGTCTGCAACATGTTCAAGGGTATTATATGAGAGTATCAAATCGAATTTGTTTACTTTATCTCGAATCGTATCAAGGCTGTTATAGAAATTGATAGATTTAGCTAAATCAATACGCCAATCCACTATATCAATTAGCGTAACATTATGGCCATAATCAGATAATAATTTACCTAATAAACCATCTCCACATCCAATTTCCATTATATTTAAATTTCCTTCTTTAGTTTCAGGAAAAAGAGTTAAAATTCTATTTAATCTATTCATCGCTCTATTCCAGAGATCAAATTTTGAATACCCATATGCGGATATTACAGGATATTTTGAATCTAAACTATTGAATAAATGATTATACTTTTTTGAAGGTTTTTTTATTTTAAGTAATATTTTTATGATCAATAATTTTAAATGAATTGAGAGAAATTTATAGTATTTCATATTTTCTTAATTAAATTGTTAATATTTTTAAATAAAAGAAAATAGATTTTTTTTAAACATTGAATATTTCTCTTTCAAACTTTCATCGTGAAAATATTTAGTTTCAGTACATAAATAATGATATGTGCCTTCTTTTAATATATAATCTTTTAAGGCATCTTCATTTCCAATTATCGGAATACCCGATAAAATCATTTCCGGTACTCTTGTAATCATTCCCGAGGTGGGTGCATGGTAGAAAAAAACAGCTACGCATTTCGACAAGCATTCTTCCAATTCCTCATCGGTTAATTCGCCTAATATTTCAATTTCGGGAATATCTGCTGCAAAATTTTTCAAATATTCCGTACCTTTCCCAGCTATTTTAAGCTTATAGGGTAGTTTAAAACGATTGGTTTTTATTAAATCAAACAAACTTTTTAATCCATCAATGAAGGGTCTGTTCAACATGCCAAACGAAAACAAACCAAAATTTTCGTCGGGGTTTCTGTTCAATCTTCTTTTTTCGATAACAGGCATAATTACTTTTGGCGGAAAATAGGGAAGCAAGTGGGCATTGCACCCAAAAACCCTGAGTATCCAGGCATCCTCTTCGGAAATACAGAATATGGCATCGGCTTTTTTGAAATACCTTAATTCCTCGCGAAAGCGTTTTATTTTGGATATTTTGTGTGTCCAGTCGCCAGGATACTCGCAGAGCGACTCAATGTTGGCCGGAATAAAATATATTTTCCTTTTAAATTGCTTTATTATATTGGCAATAACCAAATCGCCATGGCCCGTGCCCTCTTTGATTACAATTGCTATCTCGGGATATCTTTTCAACATCTCGGTATAACCGTAGTACAGGTAGGCCGAGTTGACCAGCGACCTGTAGCCGAAGGGTTTGTAATATCCATACCGGAACAAATACTTGAGTCCGAAAATTATTACCTGCAGCTTGTTGGGTTTAGGTAATTCGGTTTTCTCGAATCGATATCCTTTTTCCTCAATCAACTCTTTGAGCTGGACCGAACGTGCTTTACCGCCAAACCAACCGGGGTAATCGATAAAGGCAAGATCCACTAATAAAGTTCTTTCGTTGTTTCGGGCAAGGTACATAGTTACGGTTTTTTAAACAAGCTTTTTTGGGGTATATCGGTGTCGAAGAAACTGAAAAAATTGATGGTGTAGGTAAGGTTTTCGTTTCGCATACGAATAAAACGAGCCGGATTGCCTGCAACGATTTGAAAAGGTTCAACATCGCGAGTAACAACCGAACCGGCTCCGACAATACAACCTTTACCCAAATGTACGCCTGGTAAAATTATGGCTTTAGCTCCTATCCATACATAATCGTCGATAACGACTTTTTTTCCAACAAACCGATATTCGGGATCGTCGGGGAGGTGTGTAGAACTAATAATATAAACCTCGGGCGAGATGCTAACATTTTTGCCAATCTCAATACCTCCTCTACAGTCGAGGTAGCACCTGCGGTTAATTACCGAATTTTCGGCAATGCTAAAGCTTTTGCCTGTAATAAAAATATTCATATGCAAAGCGGTACCCTTACCAATTGTGTATCCTATTATTTTTCTCAAATACAAAGTTCGTAAGGTAAAAGAGGGGATACCCGCTACAAAGTGGTTAAACAAATAAAACCATAAGGCTCGGTTGTAGCTTACTATAAAAGGATACAACCGAAAACGAATCCATCCTGGGGTTATTTTTTTTAACCATTTTTTTATCGTCTCTTTCATGTTCTTCGGTTATGATGTCTCGATAAATATAATGGGTATTTCAATATTTTCAACATTTATTGATCAATTCGAATATTTTCTCCGAAAAAAGCTTATGCAGTGCTGGGGGATTCCAGTGAGTTTGAAAATAATTGAAAGCATTGGATGCTATTTGGTTTTGTAAATGAACATCTGACATTAGTTTTTTGATGGACTCGACTAATGCTTCTGGATTGTTTTGATCGACCACCATTGCCGAAGCATTATCGATCCCCCATCGAACTGCAGTAGAATATTCGGGTCCCCATATAATTATACATTTCTTGTACTTAGCATATTCGACCAATTTTGAAGGGAAATGGGTGGCAAAATGTTCTCTTGCCCTGTCGAAAGGTATAAGGACCAGTAAAAACTGAGCCTGAGATAATAGCACGGCCAAACGATCTTCATCGACAAAGCCGTGGGCATGTATTTGGTCCGATTGTTTAATTTTAAAATACTCACTCTCGGAACCTGCAAGATGAAGTTCAAGATTTTGGGTACTTTCAAATAACGGAAGTACAGCCTCAATCATATTTCGGTAGGCACCCCCGCATAATCCGGCGTAAATCATCACATACTTCTCAGGATGCACATGCTCATCAACGGGCAAAAATGTCGATGGAACTGGAGGCAGCAGGTAGGCATTAGGGTGTTTACCCAGCCTCTTTAGCATGGCTTCGGTTATGACAAAAACCAGCTGGCTTTGCCTGTATAGCTGCCGAAACTCGTATTCCCATAAAGCACGTTGCATTTTACTGGCAAATACCGAATAGGGATAAAAATCGTGAAAAATGGTTACCAGCGGAATCTGTAATTTTTTCGAAAGATCAAGAGCTTTAAAACATCCTCTTCCATGGGCAACGGTAAGAATAAAGGCAGGTCTATTTTTTTTTAGTCGTTCAATAAGCATATGATCCCAATCGTACAAATCGTATAAAGGTTTACAAGGATGTATCCAGCTTCGAAAACGAGTCTTTTCGAGACGTGTAAAAAAACGGGAAATAATTTTCTTCCACCATTTGATTGGTCGAATGGTTGTAGGAGTAATTACCTCAAAATCAAGGAACTTGTGCTCTATAAGATGTCGGTACAGGACAATTTCGCCACCAGTTTTAGCAGCATCGGGAAGAACATCGGATATGAGAAGAAAATACATGCTCTAGCAAGGTTGATTGATTATCATCCGAGTTAATTTTATCCATTCACTTGCGTACCTATGTATCTGTTCTGGATAATTATAATCGATACCTGATGCATAACCATTTTTGTGTAATTCTATAAACCTTAATAGTTCGTGGACATCATCTGGGTCGAAGAAATATGGATTATTGGGGATTTGTTCTTTATGTACTTCAAGATTTGAGCAAATTATAGTTTTTTTAAGAGCCTTAGCCTCTTCAACAACTGTGCTCCACCCTTCAAATCTAGAGGGTTGGATAAGAGCTAAAGCATTTTTGAGAATCAACAGCTGCTCTTCTCGATCTATAAAACCTAAAATTCTTACATAGGGTTCTAGATGATTCGAATCAATATAGTCTTGTATAGAAGAAAAAAAAGCTTTATTCCTATAATCTTCGGTATAACCAGAAAAAACAACATAAAAAGGATTAAGATTTTTTTTAGCTAAGGTTAAGGCTTTAAGTATGACCATGTGATTTTTATGTTGCCAGAATTGGTTTGGACAATAAAAGTATTGATCGGGTAGATCGTATTTTTTTTTGATTTCTTCGAAACGATTGTCATTCAGATTGGGCAACGTAACAGCAAATGGAATAACAGACGTTTTAGCAGAATACCCCGGATAGATATTTTTGAAATTATTTAGTGCCGCAAAACTGCTAAAAATGATGTGTGAGCTGCTGTAGGCCATTTTTAACTGATTTTTTTTTCTAAATGCAATCTCGTCGGGGCTAAAATATTGAGGTAGGTAATGTTCTTGAAAATCAGGTATCCAGTACAATTTGTGAACATTTTCAAGATACTCGTCGTAGCCGGTAGTAGTTAAGCCAATAATCAAGTCGACTACATCTGATTTCAAGGTATGATTTAATAGTTTCTGTTTTAAAACTATCCGACTTACCTTATTTACCATTTTAAGCCAAAGGGGCTTCTCAGGTTTGAAATAATAAAAGCTTAGGTGAGGGTATTGTGTGTTTTTTTTAAAATAATCGAAAATTTCTTTGCTCTTCGACAATACTACAACCATAGGTTTCTCACTATCCTTCAATGTATGAAAAGCATGAATGATATTTTGATAATAGTAAACTCCCCCTATCCATTTTTTGTTGTATTCGGCAATTATTCCAATTCTTAATCTTCTAACCATTCGAGGTAACGTTTTAAGCCTGCTTCTAAGGATGTTTGATTTTCAAATTTGTAATTAAGTAATTTAGCAATATTGGCATTCCAACGAACAGGGTCACCCTGCTTCACACGACCACTGAATATTAATTCCCCTTTAAATTTGCACAAAGTTAAAAAAGTTTCGGCTGCTTCACGTACCGAAGTTTCGATACCCGAAGCAACATTAATAGATTGCCCGTTAAAATCGGCCAGATGTAAAATGTTTTCTATTGCAAACAGAAGGTCGTCGATATAAATAAAATCGCGAGTTTCAAGTCCGGTCCCAAACAACTCGACGGTATTGGATTGCTTGCATTTTTGGTACAAATCCCAAAAAAGCTGTTTTTTTAAACCAGGTCCGTAGGCCGAAAAAACCCTTATATTCAGTGTTTTAGTGCCAAAAAAATTGTAAAATTCTTTACAAATAAGTTCGCTGTAATATTTATGCCAACCATAGGGCGACAGAGGGTTTACCGGATGATTTTCGTCGATAGGCAGATACTGTGGATTGCCATAAACAGCAGCGCTGGAAATATTAATAAACTTACAGGTAGGATTGTACAAACGTATTGCTTCTAAAATATTGAATACGTTGGTTGTGTTTAAAGTAAAATCGACCAGCGGATGCGTAAATGATACCGGCACATAGGCAGCACCCGAAGCATTTAGACAAAAGTCGAAAGGTAGTTGATAAAAAATCTTACTAAAATCCGAAAGTTCGGGATTTATTATAAAATACCTTTCGGCCGATTTGATGACAATGTCGGCCCCGTAAACTTCATATCCTTTTCGTACGAAGTAGTTGGTAGCATTACTTCCAATAAAGCCTTCCGATCCTATAATAAGTACTCTCATGTTTTAATAGCAATGTATGAGTGTAAACGCCCCGCTACCTTACGCTCGCAGGGTGGATATATTCCTTTTAAAAAGGCATAAGTTCGTAAAAAAATATTGTTTGCAATTATCGGACCCCACTGGGCTTTTTTCTGTTTTTTCCAGCTACGGAATTTTTCGGCCGGATCTTCTGCAGGAAAATAATTGATTACAGAATCGAAATGTTT
This sequence comes from Bacteroidales bacterium, assembly GCA_026416115.1. Classification (GTDB taxonomy): domain Bacteria; phylum Bacteroidota; class Bacteroidia; order Bacteroidales; family DTGW01; genus JAKPGM01. The sequence continues at coordinate 13,545 of JAOAFU010000010.1, forward strand.
AATTTCCCGAATTAACGATAATCCGGCTTTTTTAATAGCTTTTCTGTATTCGCTGGGTGTATAGGCATTCTCGCCGCCATAAAATTTTTGCAGCGGATGACTGTTAAGAAACCATTGCTTATCCTTCTTGCTGAATACCACATGGTCGCGTATGGTTAGTAGCAATCCTCCTTTTTTTAATAATCTTGCGGCCTTTTCGACGAATGTGTTAAGATGGTAGGCGTGATGCATGGCCTGTCGGACAAAGACTATGTCGAAACTTTCTTCGTCCAGATTAGCATTTTCGAGTGCTGTACATTGTATGGCAATACGGGGTATTTGATAGTAAGCTGCCAGTTTTTGTATTGCACCTGTGCCCACTGTTTCGCTACTATCGGGCTCAAGGGCGGTAACGTCGTAACCTTCGAGAGCAAAAGCTATACTGCTGGTACCATTGCCACATCCAACATCGAGTAGCGTCTTGCTCTGTGGAACAAATTGCCTGAAAATATGCAAAACTTCTTTAAACTCGTCGCTTTGCCTGTAAAGCTCTACATTCGAGGGCAAATTTTCGTCGAGGTAGGATAGCCGAATTAATTCGGCAAATTCCTGTTTGGTTCGAATGTATTGTATGGTTTCTTCCCAAGTCATAAATCAGCGTGGCAATTCTTTAATAACTTTTGCAGGGTTACCAGCAACCAGAGTAAAGTCGGGGACATCTTTAGTTACTACGCTACCTGCACCCACTATTGCTCCCTCGCCTATAGTTACGCCTTTAAGTATCTGTCTCTTATACACATCT
>JAOAFU010000041.1 GCA_026416115.1 Bacteroidales bacterium
CCAACGGCCTGAGCTGTGGAATATTTTTAATGGCCGAAAACATGTGGGTGAACATTTTCGTGTGTTTCCGTTAAGTAACTGGACCGAGCTGGATGTTTGGCAATATATTTATCTCGAAAATATTGAGATTCCCAGTTTATACTTTACTCACGAACGCGAAATGATAGTTCGTGATGGAGTTTTGCTACCTCATTGCCCATACATTATGCTTAAAAGCACCGATAAGGTTATAAAAACAAAGGTACGTTTTCGCACTATTGGCGATATGACCTGTACTGGTGGTGTTGAATCACCTGCTAACACACTAGAAGATATTATTAAAGAAGTAGCTATATCGCAAACAACCGAAAGGGGTACACGCTGGGACGACAAACGTTCCGAATCGGCTATGGAAGACAGAAAAAGAGAAGGTTATTTTTAAAAAATGTATTCGTTGATAACTAATTTGAATTGAAAGAACCATGAATGAGCTTGTAAAAGAATATCTCGACAGAGAATTATTACGTTTTACTACTGCTGGTAGCGTGGATGATGGTAAAAGTACGCTTATCGGCCGATTGTTGTACGACAGCAAAGCCATTTTCGCCGATCAGCTCGAAGCCATTGAGATGGCAAGTAAACGAAGAGGTGAGGAACAAATTAATCTTGCCCTTCTTACCGATGGATTACGAGCTGAAAGAGAACAAGGCATTACCATCGATGTTGCCTATCGTTACTTCTCAACCCCCAAACGAAAATTCATTATAGCCGATACTCCGGGGCACATTCAGTACACACGCAATATGGTAACCGGCGCTTCTACTGCCAACGTTGCTATTATTCTTATCGATGCTCGAAATGGCGTGGTTGAGCAAACTATCCGACACTCATATATCGCATCGTTACTGCGTATACCGCACATTATAGTCTGTGTAAACAAAATGGACCTCGTTAATTACAGCGAGGAGGTTTTTGAGAAGATCAGAGCCGATTACGAAAACGTATCGACCAAAATTTCGGTAAAAGATATTCGCTTTATTCCTATTAGCGCACTTAAAGGCGACAACGTGGTTAATCGTTCTGAAAATACGCCATGGTACGACGGCCCAAGCCTAATGCACTTGCTCGAAACCATTCATATTGCAAGTGACCTTAACTTCGACGACCCTCGCTTCCCTGTGCAATATGTTATCCGTCCAAACAATGACGAATTTCACGACTATCGCGGATATGCAGGACGAGTTGCCAGCGGTGTATTTAAAGTAGGTGATCCTGTTACCGTCCTCCCTTCAGGGTTTACTTCACGTATACGTTCAATCGACCTTTTTGGCGAAATACTGCCTGAAGCTTTTGCCCCTCAATCGGTAACTATTCAAATCGAGGATGATATCGACATTTCTCGAGGCGATATGCTAGTTCGCTCCGATAATCTTCCTACGGTAGGACAAGATATCGATCTTATGATCTGCTGGCTTAACGATAAACCTATGCAGGTAGGAAATAAATATTATCTCCGGCATACCACTACGGGAATGAGATGTATTGTGAAAGAAATTGTGTTCAAAGTCGATATTAACACCCTGGAAGAACTACCCGGCGGCAGCTCGCTGCAGATGAACGAAATAGCAAGAATACGTATCCGAACTTCGCAACCTTTAGTTTACGATCCGTACGAAAAAAACCGAACTACCGGAAGCCTTATCCTAATTGATGAGGGAACAAACGAAACAGTAGGAGCTGGAATGATAAAATAAACCCCTAAATTTGATGAAAATCAAAGTATAATGAATTAAAATATTTATAAAAATAAAAGGGTTTCGA
>JAOAFU010000052.1 GCA_026416115.1 Bacteroidales bacterium
GTATTTTTATACTTTGTGTTTATATCATCAAAAAATATTGAAAAGAAATTTGTGAATAAAAAAATAGTTGTATTTTTGCAGTCCACTTTTTGGAAGTGGGTAAGTGCATACAGTACAACATAAAAAGTAAAGAAAAGTGAATACGCTTAGTTATCGGACTATATCGGCCAACAAGGCCACCGTTCAGAAGAACTGGGTTATTGTGGATGCTCAGGGACAAGTGTTAGGTCGTTTGGCTTCGAAAGTAGCCAAGCTGCTGCGTGGAAAATATAAAACCAACTATACCCCACACGTCGATTGTGGTGATAATGTGATTGTAATTAATGCAGCAGGTGTACGACTCACTGGAAAAAAGTGGACCGATAGGGAACATTTTTTCCACACAGGCTACCAGGGAGGCCAAATTGTAAAGAGTCCTCTCGATATTTATCGCAAAAATCCATGCGATTTGGTCGAAAAAGCCGTTAGAGGCATGTTGCCCAAAAATCGTCTGGGCGATGCGATCTTTAAAAATTTGCATGTATACGCAGGAAGCGAACATGCACATCAAGGACAACAGCCCAAATTAATAGATATCAACTCACTTAAATAATAAACATGGAAGTGATTAACACAGTTGGTAGAAGAAAAACCGCAGTTGCTCGCGTGTATATGACCGAGGGCAAAGGAAATATTATCATCAACGAACGCACTTTTGAAAGCTATTTCCCTACCATTCAGTTGCAAAATACTGTCAAACAGCCCCTGACTTTGGTGGGTTTAACCGATAAGTTTGACGTGAAAGTTAATCTTACAGGGGGAGGTTTTAAAGGTCAGGCCGAAGCTTTACGTTTAGCAATAGCACGCGCCTTAGTTAAATATAACGAAGAATACAAAAGCATCCTTCGTAAAAACGGTCTTCTTACTCGAGATCCTCGCGAAGTGGAACGGAAAAAGCCCGGTCGTCCCAAAGCTCGCAAAAGATTTCAGTTCAGCAAACGTTAAGCGAATATATACTGAGCTAAGTTTAGTATCTAAACACATCGGACTCCTGGAGGACTACCGATGTGTTGCTTAATATAGAAGGTAAACTTAAAAATTAAAGAATGTCGAGAGTAACTTTTGAACAATTATTAGAGGCCGGCGTACATTTCGGCCATTTGAAGAGAAAATGGTGTCCTGAAATGGCACCCTATATTTTTACCGAGAAAAATGGCATCCATATCATCGATCTTCAAAAAACAATCGTAAAACTCGATGAGGCTGCTAATGCTCTAAAGCAAATTGCAAAGTCGGGAAAAAAGATTCTGTTTGTTGCTACTAAAAAACAGGCAAAAGACATCGTGAGCGAAAAAGTTAAGGCAATCAATATGCCTTACGTTACCGAGCGTTGGCCTGGTGGGATGTTAACCAATTTCCCAACTATTCGAAAGGCTGTTAAAAAGATGGCCTCGATAGATCGTATGATGACCGACGGAACTTTTGATACGCTTTCGAAGCGCGAACGTTTGCAGATAACGCGCCAACGTGCTAAACTCGAAAAAAACCTCGGAAGTATTGCCGATCTTACTCGCTTACCTGCAGCACTTTTTGTGGTCGATATCACTAAGGAACATATTGCTGTTAAGGAGGCACGTCGTTTAGGTATTCCAGTAGTCGCTATTTGCGATACCAACTCGAACCCTAATTTGGTCGACTTTCCTATACCTGCCAACGATGATGCATCTAAATCTATCGCTTTGATAACCGACGTGATCTGTCAAGCAGTTCAGGAAGGACTTAACGAACGTAAGGCTGAAAAAGATACCGAACAGGCTGAAAAGAAAGCTAAAGAAACCAAGGAGGTTAAGAAACCTAAAGTGATTAAAGCCACCTCCCCTGTTTCTATCGATGAAGACGTTGAAGAAACCGTTCTGAACAAATTCGAAAATGAGGTAAAGAAAGTACCCATTAAGAAGAAAACAATTAAAGAAGAAGAATAAAGAACATTGATAATATTTGAAAAGTGGCGTAGCTCATCGGCTACGCCGCTTTTATAATAAAAAGATAAAAACAGATTAAAAATATTAAAACTATGGCACAAGTTACCTTAGCCGACATAACTAAGCTGCGTAAAGCAACAAGCGCAGGAATGATGGATTGCAAAAAAGCGCTGGAGGAAGCAGATGGCGACTTTGATAAAGCTGTTGAAATTATTCGTAAAAAAGGACAGTTGGTTGCAAGTAAACGAGCCGATCGCACAGCAACTGAGGGTGTAGTATTGGCTAAAGTTGCCGAAAATGGTAAGTATGGTATTGTAGTTGCTCTCAACTGCGAAACCGACTTTGTAGCCAAAAATTCGGATTTCGTTGCACTGGCTGAACTAATAGCACAAACAGCGCTTAACAACCGACCTGCCAATGTTGAAGAGCTGAAAAATATTGTTGTCGATGGTCGTCCAATCGATAATCACATATCCGAGAAAATTGGTGTAACAGGCGAGAAGATGGAACTTAGCTATTTTGCCTCTTTATCGGCCGAGAAGGTGAGCGCATATATTCATCCCGGAAGCCAACTCGCCTGCATCGTCGGCTTTAACAAAGCTGGTCTCGATGAACAGGTTTATAAGGATATTTGTATGCAGGTTGCTGCTATGAATCCCGTAGCTGTCGACAAAGAGTTTGTGAGCAAGGAAAGAATTGAGAAAGAGCTCGAAATAGGTCGCGAACAAGCTCGGCTTGAAGGAAAACCTGAAAACATGATCGACAAAATTGCTGAAGGTAAACTCAATAAGTTTTTCAAGGAAAATACCCTGTTGAATCAAGAGTTTATCAAAGATAATAAGAAAACAGTACGTCAATATATCCAGTCGATCGATAAAGATTTAGTGATTACCGGTTTTTGTAGATTTGCTCTTAAAGATTAACTTTATAAGATCTTATTTAAAAAAACCGCTCACTTGTTGAGCGGTTTTTTTATAGAAAAACTTTTCAGTATAAATTGTTATTATACTCCCTTTTATTCCTTTGGCTTATAACCCGAGATGGTTATGCTTACAATGCTATTGGGTGATATTTTCTCAACCGAGTCAAGTAAAATTTTCTTCAGTTCATCAGGAACTATTGCTGGTTTCTGGTTATGTATGGTAACCTTTTCGAAACCTAGCTCTTTAATAATTTCGAGGTAATCGTTTTGATCAATTGCGCCAGCTATACATCCTGCATACAGTTCAAGATCATGACGTATTTTTTCGGGTACATCCCCATTTGTTACAATATCCGACACGCAAAAATGTCCACCTGGTTTAAGTACTCTCAAAATTTCTGCAAAAGCTTTCTTTTTTTCGGGTACCAGGTTAAGCACGCAGTTTGAGATGACCACGTCATATGTGTTACTGGGAAGGGGCATATTTTCGATATCCCCTAGGATAAATTCAACATTATCATAACCTAGTTTTAAATTATTTTCTTTTGCTTTTGCTACCATTTCGGGAGTGAAGTCGATGCCTGTTACCTTACCATTAATGCCCACTATAGCTCTAACAATAAAACAGTCGTTTCCGGCACCGCTACCCAAATCGAGTACATGGTTACCTTCGCTTATACCTGCATATTGCGTAGGAATGCCACAGCCAAGCATAAGATCAGCCTCAGGAACGTAGCCCTCGAGTTTAGTATAGAGTTTACTTAAAGCTTTTTCAGCTTCATTTTCGTTACAGCATCCTGTATTACAACATGTCGATGTTTCTGATTTGGCTTTTCGGGCAATAGTAGCATATTTTTCTTGAACTGCTCTTTTTATTGTTTCATTATCCATAACTGATTTTTTATTTAGATTTAGTTAAATATTATTTATACTTACAAATTGCTAAGGATTTGACATTTCTTTTGGTTTTTCGTTACAGCAAATCTGACCTAGAAACTCATCGATCAAATTTTTAAGTTCGAATAATGCCTCTGTTTTGAGACAGTAGTATGTCCTAACACCAGCAATGTTACCTTGAATAAGTCCGGCCGATTTGAGTTCGGCTAGGTGCTGGTTTATTGTGGTTCGACCTAGCGGAATTTCAGACGAAATATCGCCCGTTATGCAGGTTTGTACTTCTGAAAGATGTTTCAGAATTGCAAGTCGGGCAGGATGCGAAAGTGCTTTGCAATAATCCGAACATCGTTGTAACTTGCTGTCGAATAGCTGTTTTTTTGCTTGTACCATACGTTTAATTTTATGTCGTAAACATACGTCATAATTTTTAATTAGACGTATATTTACGACAATTATTTTTGCATTTTTTATAAAATTCTTAACTTGTTATCTATTAATATAATAATAGTTTTGAAAAAGATAAATAAGTTAGTTGACTAAAAAGAAAAGCTATGAAAAAGGGGTTTAAGATTTTATTATCATTATTAATCCTATCGGCGTGCCAACCTTTACCCAAAAAGAAAATATTTATGACTGTCGAGGGAGAAAAGTCGGTAGATCTTAGCGGCATTTGTCTGGTACACGAGCATATTATGGTCGATTGGATAGGGGCCGATAGCACAGGGTATCATCGTTGGAATCGTAAGGAAGTAGTTGATCGAGCTTTGCCTTTTTTGCTCGAAGCAAAGACCAGGGGAGTAAAAACTTTTTTCGATTGTACCCCAGCGTACTTAGGTCGCGATCCCTTGGTTCTTAAGGAACTTGCCGAAAAATCGGGAATCAATATTGTAACCAATACAGGTTATTATGGAGCCGTAAACAGCAAGTTTCTGCCTAAGAGTGCTTTTACCGACTCGCCTGAAGCTATAGCCCAAATATGGATAGATGAGTTTAAAAATGGTATAGATGGTACCCATATACGCCCTGGCTTTATTAAAATTTCAGTAGAGATTACCGATACGCTCTCGTCCTTACATCGAAAACTGGTTGAAGCTGCAGCCATAACTCATAAGGCTACCGGTTTAACCATTGTTTCGCACACAGGCTTCGATGGACCAGCTTTTGCTCAACTTGATGTTTTGAAAAAGTATGGAGTTTCGCCCGAAGCTTTTGTGTGGACCCATGCTCAGTTAGGTTCTATTGAAGGCTTGTTGAGGGCAGCAAAAATGGGAGCCTGGATATCGCTCGATAATGTCGAAAATGCTGAATTTAACGGAAAAAATCGTATTGATTGGTTTGTAGAGACTTTGGCTAAGTTTAAAAAAGAAAATTTACTTCATAAGGTACTCATCTCGCATGATGCAGGACAATACAATGTGGGGCAACCGAATGGGGGCAAATTCAGAGGTTATACCGAAATTTTCGATTTACTTATACCAGCGCTTAAGCAAAATAATTTTAGCCAGAAGGATATCGAAACCCTTTTAATTGAAAATCCAAGAAAAGCTCTTGCTATCAGCGTGAGGAGTATTGAAATTTAATTTTTGCTCTCAATTTTTTTTGCTCGTGCTGTAAGATATAGATATATAGCATTAGCTTGAACATCGTTTATTTTGGCAGGTTTTTGCATACGTTTAACAATTGCTTTCCACTCAGTTTTGGAATATCGATCGGGTAGGTAGAGCGTATGACACGAACCGCAGTTCCGAATATAGAGCTCTCGTCCTAAAATCAAGCTATCGAGAATTATGTTTTCTCTTTCAGCATCCAATGCAGTGGGTACATAAAGTGCCCCACTGCACCGATATGCTAAAATTCCGACAAGGCATGTAAATACAATGAATGAATATAACTTGTTTTTAGAATACATAAGAAAATAGTAAACGGCATTGTAGTTTTTCAAATTCATTTAAGTTTAATGATTTGCCAGTACTTGCGCCTTTAACTGATGCAATCTGAGGGAATAGGGTAAAGTTTATCCAAAATTTTTCGCTCACATAGGACAAACCTGGGCCACAGTAAAAAGCGCTGTGCTCTATTTCCCTTTTCTCTAATACATTTTTCCAGGCACTTTCGAGGGTAAGGGCAAAAGTTGGTGAAAAATTATAAGCTATCCCCATGTAAAAATCAATTTTGTGTTCTTTTTCCCATTCCGTCTCGTTTGTCTCAATTTCCGGTTCTAGCTCTAATTCGTATACGGCGTTAAGTGCAAATAATAAATTATGTATACGTTTATCGGCTATAAGCTTTCCTTCTAACTCATATTCCTTGCCCGAAATGGTATATTCACCATATAGTGCCAAACCAATGGGATCGGCCACAGGATCGAGTAGTTTGTATTTCCATTCATTTGAAAACCCTATCTCGTTCTCGTTGACGATACCTGTGTCGATGCTGTCGTCGCTGGCTGCCGATTTGGTAGTTAAATTCAGATAAAAAGCAGTTTGTAAGTTTTTACCTAAGCCCACCTCATACTCGGTTCGATGGTCTAGTCGGGCGAAGTATTTTTCTTTACCTGTCCGAAAAGTATTCCATACCTCAAGCTCTTTTTGACCTTTATTAAGGACGGTACTTTGATACGTGTATGTAAAAAGACGGTCCTGTGCAAACGTTGTAAATACAACCCCAATGAAAATGAAAAAGGAAGATATTAGGCTTTTCATAATTTTTTAAATTAATTTTTAAACGAAAATCGGATGCAAAAGTATGATTTATGATAAATCAAAACATCCTAAGATTTAGGTATTTTTATAATTGTTAGGATATGTTGTATCCTCATTTTTGATGAGTAATTTTTTATTATATCGTATGAAATTGTCAAATAATGGGTAAAAAAAGTCCAATTTAGTTTTACATTACAAAAAGAAAGAAAAATAGCACCTATGCATTTTTATTGTTTCTACTTTTAAATTTTGTAACCAAAAAAACTAACCTAATGAAAAAACAAATTGCACTATTAATCATTCTGCTTTCGGCTTATAGCGTTATACGATGCGACGACGATACAAAGCCTGAGTTGGAAATAGATAAAACTACCATTAATCTTGCCCCATTAGCTAATAGTTTGGATTCAATTACTATTCGTAGTAATACCGATTGGACTGTAAGCACTGATGCCAGCTGGTTAACTATAACACCTGCATCGGGGAACGGTAATGCAACCATTCGTATTGTTGCCGAGGCTAATACAGACGTAGGAGAGAGAACTGCTACTATATTGATCAAGGTTAAAGGATTGGATGATAAAACGCTGCAGGTTATTCAAGGGGGTAAATTTTATGTACTCCCCCGCGAAGTACTTCTCGATTCTACAGTTAACAGTCGAGATACCCTATGGGTATATAGTCCCGGTGAATGGAGTGCAAGTACGACATCTAATTGGCTCGAAATAAGCCCATCGTCGGGTACACAATCGGGTTTTATAGTGGTTCGTTCGCTTTCGAATAATCCCGATACGGCTTCACGCTCGGCTCATATTATTCTTTTGCAAAAAGATGCAGGCAAAGATACTATTTCAATAAAACAACGAGGAACACAGTACTACCTTAGTTTATCGGTTACTTCGCTTTCGTTAGGACCCGAGTCAAACAAGACAGCGACTTTCACCATATCCTCAAACACCAGTTGGTCATTAAGTTCTCCACTGGAATCGTTGACGGTAAGTCCCTTATCGGGAAAAGGAAATGCTACGATAATGGTTAAGACAAATTCAACAATGACCGTTTCCAGAGCCAGAACCATGACCCTTACCATAACGGGTAACTACACTAAGTCTCAAAAAATTAAAATTAC
>JAOAFU010000086.1 GCA_026416115.1 Bacteroidales bacterium
AAAAAAAATTGTATTTTCTTTTTTATTTCAAAAATAATTCATACTTTTGCTATATGATTTTAGGTATTAATTAAAAACTAATAGATATGAAAGCGAAAAACATTCTTGAAACGATAGGCAATACACCGCACGTGCGTGTAAACAACCTATTTGGAAACGATCATGAGATTTGGGTTAAAATGGAAAAGTTTAACCCGGGCAATAGCATTAAAGACAGAATAGCTCTGTCGATGATAGAAGACGCCGAGAAAAAAGGAATACTAAAACCTGGTAGTGTTATAATTGAGCCAACCTCTGGAAACACAGGGATAGGACTGGCTATGGTAGCCGCTGTAAAAAAGTATAAGCTCATATTAGTAATGCCCGAATCATTTAGCGTAGAGCGTCGCAGGTTGATGGCAGTGTACGGCGCAACATTCGAACTTACTCCTCGCGAAAAAGGAATGAGGGGTGCAATAGAAAAAGCGAAAGAACTAGTGGCTACAATTCCCAATGCCTGGATGCCCGATCAGTTTAGTAACGAGGCTAATATAGAAATACATAAACGCACTACAGCTCAAGAAATTCTGAACGACTTCCCCGAAGGTCTAGATTATGTAATTACTGGTGTTGGTACAGGTGGACACATAACGGCTATTGGCGAAGTGCTTAAACCAAAATTTCCAAACCTGAAGGTTTTTGCAGTTGAACCGGCACTTTCGCCAGTAATTAGTGGAGGTCAGCCAGGCCCGCATCCCATCCAAGGCATTGGGGCTGGATTTATCCCTCAAAATTTGCATACCGAAATTCTCGATGGCGTAATTCAAATATCTAAAGAAGAAGCTTTCGAATATGCTCAAAGAGCTGCAAGGGAAGAAGGCCTTTTTATTGGAATTTCTTCGGGCGCAGCGCTGGCAGCGGTTGCTAAGAAATTACCCGAGATCCCAAAAGGCAGCCGCATCTTAACCTTCAACTACGACACTGGCGAACGCTATCTCTCAATCGAAGGTTTGTTTTAATATCGATTTCATGATTATCAGAAATATTTTTTAAACTACTTCCCCAACACAAGTTTCAGGACATTGCTTTATGGTAATGTCCTGTTTTTTATTGAAGTGTTAATGTTTTGGACAAAGTCTTTTTAATCGCACGAGCGCCTCTTCGAGAACAGATCGTGGACAGGCTATATTAATTCGTTGAAATCCACTTCCTCCAGGACCAAATGTTGGACCGTCGTTTATGCCAAGTTGAGCCTTTTCAATTACAGCTCTTCGTAAACCAACATCGTCTAAACCAAGCTGTCTAAAATCGAGCCATACCAGATATGTTGCTTCCAAAGGTGTATGGCGCACAAAGGGTAACTCGACACTTACAAACTCTTTGATAAACATATAGTTCTCGTAAACATAGTCCAGCATAGAAAAGTACCAATCATCGCTTTCGTAATAAGCTGCAAACATAGTTTCGTAGGCAAAAACATTTAATCCCTCGGCATACAACACCTTGTAATATTCTTTAAATTTTTTCCGCCATTCAGAATTAGAAATAATTACATAACCCAGACCCAATCCTGCTAAATTAAAAGTCTTGCTCGGCGAATGACATGTGATTACATTATTTTTAACCTTTTCAGATAAAGACGATAATGGGACGTGCTTTTTCTGGCCAAAAACAATGTCGCTATGAATCTCGTCGGAAATTATCAATACACCATATTTATCACATATTTCGGCCATTTGCTGCAGCTCTTCAATGTCCCAAACCCTACTAACAGGATTATGTGGGCTACATAACAAAAAAATCTTCGCTTGAGATGCTTTACGTTCAAAATCTTCAAAATCGATGTAATAATAATTATCCTTTTCAACTAGCTGGTTTATCAATAAATTCCTTTTATTATCGGTAATAACACTAAAAAAAGGATAGTAAACAGGGGTTTGAATCAATATTCCGTCGCCCACGTTCGAGAAGGCCTGAATTAGATAGCTAATTGCAGGAACGACGCCGGGTGTAAAAAAAATTTCATTTGGGTTTATCTCCAACTTGTGCCTTGAAAACATCCAATGCATCACAGCCTCGTAATAACGTAAAGTTCTATGATGATATCCATAAATCCCATGTTTCACAATTTCTTCGGCTACACGAGATATTGCAGGTGCGACTCTAAAATCCATATCTGCCACCCACAAAGGCAATACATCGGCAGTACCAAAACGATGAACACAATCGTCATATTTCAGACAGTTGGTACCTTTACGATCAATTACTAAATCGAAAAAAGATCTATCCATAAAAATATTTTAAAGTATATGCTGGCAATAATAACAAAGTATTTGCAATTTTGTAAAAGAATTAGAAAAGGGAGAGTGAAATATGAATCTTACTGAACTACCCAATATTGATGATAAGATGGCACTTCAGCTCGAGAAAGCAGGGGTAACCGATGCTCAAAAACTTAAAATTTTAGGTGCAGAGAAGGCATTTTTATTGCTTCGGGAAGTCAACCCAAAAGCAGAACTCAAACATCTGTTTATCCTCGAGGCTGCAGTGCAGGGCATCCCTGTCGAAAAGCTTAGTCGAGCTAAAAAGGAAGAGCTGGAAATGTTTTTTGAACTTTGTAAATAATTGAAAAGTAAGGTACTGATATTTATAGTCCTATTGGCTCTAATAACAGGATTAGTCTGGTGGTTATTGCCAACATACCTTCGAAACGCTCTTATGCATGGGTATGCCAATATCGACGATTACAAGATTTTTCCCAATAAAAACATTGAAGCTCCACCTTTTACAAAACAACCATGGGACATAGCCGATAATTATAATCGAAAAAAAATTCCTTCTTATTTTTTACAATGGATACATCACTACAAAACTACAGCTTTTGTAGTGATAAAAGAGGGCAAGTTGATACACGAAAGCTATTACAATGGATATTCGCACAATACCGTGTCCAATTCGTTCTCGATGGCTAAAAGCATAGTATCACTACTAGTAGGATGTGCAATTAAAGACGGAGTAATAGAAAATCTCAACGCGCCAGCAGGTAAATATTTCAGTCCCTTTAATAAGCCCAACTATCAAACACTTAAAATTATCCATCTGTTGACCATGAGTAGTGGGCTTAATTGGGATGAGAGCTATAGCAGTATTTTTTCAATAACTACAAAAGCATATTACGGTAATGATATTCGAAGCTTAATATCTTCTTTAACCTTAATAGACACACCGGGCATTCGATTTCGATACTTAAGCTGTAATACGCAGATACTATCGTACATACTTGAAGCTGCAACAGGCAAAGAACTAGCAGACTATGCTACCGAAAAATTGTGGATACCCCTCGGAGCTGCTCATTATGCCTTGTGGAGTACCGATCGCGTAGGGGGCGACGAAAAAGCATATTGCTGTTTCTTCGCCACTGCCACCGATTTTGCACGTATCGGTCAGCTCATCCTTAATCATGGTAAATGGAAAGGATCTCAAATTGTCGACTCAAACTATCTTGCTCAGGCCATTCGGCCGGCAAACTGGCTGCTCGACGAAAAAAGAAATGTTCCTCTCTCATACTACGGTTATCATTTCTGGATTCTGTACTATAACAATCAGCCAATAACCCTTTTACAAGGCTTAGCAGGCCAGTATATATTGGTGGTACCTCAACAGCAATTGGTAATCGTACGATTAGGTGAGAAAAGGTGTCGATATAAAACAAATGGCATTCCTTGCGATGTATATATATGGCTCAAATTAGCCTTTGAACTTGTAAACACATAACAAATTTCGGCATACAAAAGATTATTGTATATTTGTGCCGTTTTTCCGAAAAAATCTTTGGCCCTGTAGTTCAACGGATAGAACGGAAGTTTCCTAAACTTTAAATCCAGGTTCGATTCCTGGCGGGGCTACAAAATTCATTTTTAGCTCTGCATAAGCCTCTTTTCGGCAGTTTTGGTAAAAAATATTAGTTAATCTTTTCAATAGTCGACAAAGCTAAACCTATCACTAATTTTTGTAAGGTTGTTAAATCATTGCATTAATAAAATATCAATATAAAACTTATACCCGATTGCTGTTTTGATTAGATATCAAACAGAAATGCTTTATTTACATTATGAATATAGTTTCAAAATATGGCAATATTTTAATTAATACTTAAATTCCAAAATACTTCTTTTTAAATTAAAACAATCTTAAAGTTTCAAATACATCCTAATAATATTTTTATCGACCGATAAAACTCTAACTGTGTAAGTTAAGTATTTATTGAATCACATAAACAACTGACAACAAAAATTGCACGTTGAAAATGAGAGCATCGTTAGTAATATCCGTATTAGCCATATTTTTTGTCTTGTTTTTCTCTTTTAATGGAAAGGTACATTTGTTCGACTGGGATGAAATTAACTTTGCCGAGATTGCAAGAGAAATGATAGTAACTGGAAACTACCTTGATGTTCAAATCGATTATAAACCCTTTTGGGAAAAACCACCTTTTTTCGCTTGGCTTCAGGTACTTTCGATGAAAATTTTTGGTATTAATGAGTTTGCGGCGAGATTTCCAAATGCAATTGCTGGATTGCTTTCTCTTTTGCTTATCTTTTATATAGGTAAAAAATTACATCATATCCGCTTTGGCTTTTTATGGATGTTAATTTTGGGGTGTAGTACTTTACCGTTCTTCTATTTCAAGTCGGGGATTATAGATCCCTGGTATAATTTGCTCATTTACGCATCGGGATTTTATATTTTTCAATACCTAAACACAGGAAAAATATACCATGCATTATTAGGTGGTTTTTTATGTGGTTTATCAATTTTAACAAAAGGTCCAGTAGGTCTTTTAATATTAGGTTTTGTTTTGATCTTATATGGTTTATTTCAAAAACAAATATGGCCTAAAATTTTTCGCCACCAATTTCTTCTGGGTTTCGTATTAACCATGTTTGTTACTGGTAGTAGTTGGTTCATCCTTCAGATTGCTAATGGAGAATATCAAATGGTAAAAGACTTTATTTTTTATCAAATCAGACTATTATCTACTGCCGACGCAGGCCACGCTGGACCGTGGTACTATCATTTAGTAGTTTTGCTAGTGGGTGTCTTTCCCGCGTCTCTAATCGCAATCCCTTCTTTTTTCAGACAGGGAGAAGCCGATTTGTTAGATTTTAAAAAATGGAATATGCTCATGTTAATTGTTGTTTTAATCATTTTTTCAATTGTAAAAACTAAAATAATACATTATTCATCACTGGCATTTTTTCCCATCACATATTTAGCTGCCGTACAAATTTTAGGCTGGCTAAAGGGAATAAATCATACTTACAAATACCTTACACCTTTAATAATTGTGTTTATTGCTTTATTTATTGTTGCTAATGTATTGATAACCCAATTTGAATACATTAAACACTATATAATAAACAATATTACTATTGAAGATACTTTTGCCATAGCTAACATAAAGGCTCAAGTGGATTGGCAAGGTTATGAAATAATTTCTTGTGTTTTTTTAATTACTGCTCTAATAGGTTGGCTTATATTTAGAAATAGAAATATTCGATATGCTATTTTTTCACTTTTTATTGGCAATTTAGCTTTTGTGTATACAACTATGCTGTTTGTTGTTCCAAAAGTTGAAAAATATACTCAAGGAGCAGCTATCGAATTTTACAAGTCGCTTCGTTCACAGAATGTTTATATAACTCCTCTTTATTTTAAAACTTATGCTTACCTTTTCTATTCAGATAAAAGACCATTTACCCAAAAGTCCAACCTAGAGTTACAGCACTTATTAGAAGGTAAAATTGACTACCCAGCATATTTTGTTCTAAAAAATAACGATCGTACTAAAGTAGAAAACTATCCTATCACTTTTCTATATGAAAAAAATGGGTTTCTTTTCTTTAAAAGAAATCCTGAGGCCATAATTGATTAAATTTCATTGAATTTAATTTGAAAAACGTATAACCCGAAATATGAATACCAAATTTTGCATTATAAAACTAAGTACTAACGGTAATTATGCGTAAAGTATCCAAGGGCAGATACTTTACGCGTAAATATTCAATTGGAAGGCGGCAAAATTTTTATTACGAAAAACCTCTTTAACTCAAATTAACTAATGGGATCGACTTGAGGCAAAGACTATATACCTATCTCTACATTAGGGATTTGGACAATCTTTGCTCGTACAATAAAATCGCCAAGTCGTTCGTTTTCGAGCCTTTTAGCAGCAAATTGTTGCAAAATATCCCTTAAAATAGATAAAATAGTATCTTCATCTGCCATTTCGCGGTAAAGAACATTAAGACGCGACCCTTGCGCATTGGCACCAAGATAAAGATTATATTTACCTATTGTGCGTCCCACAAGTCCAATTTCACCAAGATACGGACGAGCACAACCGTTTGGACATCCTGTCATGCGGATATTTATCGGCTCATTTTCAAGTTTTAGCTCAAAAAGAATCTTATCGATTTTATCAATTAAAGATGGCAAATAACGCTCGGCTTCGGCAAAAGCCAATGGGCACTGGTTCAACGCTGTGCAAGCAAGCGAGTGCTGCCGCATTCCGGTAAGTGGCTTACGGTTCAATATGCTTTTTAATAATGCATCTATATGCTCTTTTGCTTTCTCCTCAACATTAGCAATAATTATATTTTGGTTGCCCGTGATGATAAAAGTAGGATTGTATTTTTCTGCAATTTGTTTCAATGTCGATTTAAGGGGATAATTGTCGGCATCCTTAATACGACCTGTTTCGACAAAAAGGCAATAATGCCATAGGTTATCATCGCCTTGAGTCCATCCAAACCTATCATTATTGGATATAAAATTGAAGGGACGAGAAGGCTCAAGCTCGAAACCAAGGCGATCGGTAAGCTCCTTTTTAAAGGTTTCCAGCCCCATCGTTTCGATGGTATATTTCAGCCGAGCAAACTTACGATCGCTTCGATTACCCTTATCTCGCTGTATTTTTAGAATTTCTTCGACCACCTTTAGCATTTTATCCTTGGAAACAAAACCTAAAACATCGCCCAATCGGGGATGTGTAGCAGGATCTTCAAAACTCATCCCCATTCCTCCTCCGGCTAAAACATTGTAGCCTAAGAGTCGGTTATTTTCTTCAATGGCAATAAGACCAATATCGTTCGAAAAAACATCGGTATCGTTGTATGGGGGAACTGCAATAGCTATTTTAAACTTACGAGGTAAATAGGTAGGTCCATAAATAGGCTCTTCGTCCGATCCATTACCTGCAACTTTTTCCTTATCGAGCCAAATTTCGTAATAAGCACTCGTTTTGGGTAACAAATGATTACTAATACGAACTGCATCCAAAAAAGCCTCGAAATGTATTTTTGATAAGTATGGATTAGGACTACTCATGACGTTACGATTTACATCGCCACAAGTAGCGAGAGTGGTAATCATGATCTGATTAATCTCCAGAATAGTTTTTTTCAGATTTCGTTTGAGAATCCCGTGTAATTGAAAAGTTTGACGGGTTGTAAGTTTCATGGTACCATTTCCATATTTGTCGGCCAACTCGTTAATAGTTAACCACTGCTTGCTTGAAATTATACCTGCCGTAAGCCGAGCTCGAATCATAAAATTATAGAGTGGTTCAAGCTTCTGTTTCTTGCGTTCGCTCGACAAATCCCTATCGGTTTGCTGATAGCTTCCATGAAACTTGAGAACACTGGTATCATCGGGCGAAATGGCTCCGGTAATTTCATCGGCAAGACTCTCCAAAAGTGTACCCCGTAAATAATTGCTGGCAGCTTTTATTTTTTCGACTTCGTTGACATTGTTGTTATTGTTTTCCATAATACATACATTTTTAAGAGTTAATTAATACAAATCCTCGTGATAACGATGTTGACGTTTGATGTTTTTAAAGTATTCCTGTGCCTGATCGTTGTTTATGTTTTTAACTTGCTGTATAATATTCAGAAGTGTGTTAATCACATCCTTACCCATATTTTTTCCCCCACATAGGTATATATGAGCACCATTATCAATCCAGTCGAAAACCTCAAAAGCTTTTTGCTGAATCCTGTGCTGGACATATACTTTTTCAGCCTGATCGCGGGACCAAGCCAGATCAATCCGAGTAAGAAGCTTCTTCTTGTACCACTGTTGCCATTCGGTTTGATACAAAAAATCTGTAGTAAAATGAGGATTCCCGAAGAAAAGCCAGGTCTTATTTCCTGTACCTCTTGCTTCTATTTCCTGCATAAAAGCTCTAAAAGGAGCAATTCCAGTACCTTGTCCAATCATGATAAGGGGTGAATTATCGGATGGTAACCGAAAAGCTTCATTTTCATGCACAAAGGCGTCTACTACGTCGCCTATGTTAAAATTCTCGGCAACATAACCCGAACACATACCCGTTTTATTACGTGCATTAAATGAATACTGCAAGCGTCCTATTGTTAAATGTACTTCTCCTTCCTGATACAAGGGACTTGAAGCTATACTATATAAGCGTGGTTGAATGGGATAAAGAATATCGGCCAACTGCTGCGCCTTAATTTTAATTTTAAATTCCTGTAAAACATCCAGTATGTCTCTCCCATAAATGTAACTACTTAGTTTGCTATTGTCGTCGATAATTTTTTTCAGCTCATTTTGATGGGTAATATCTGCCAACTTTCCCAAAAATTCCCGATTCAATAAGGTAATTTCACCTTTCGACTCCAGACATTCGCGGATTGGCATCTGCACATTCTGGTATATTATCATTTCCTTACTATCAATCTTCAGATAGTTTAAAATCTCATCAACCAGTAATGAGGAATTTTTAAAAAATATTCCCAACGAATCGCCTGGTTGGTAAGCGATCTGCTGACTTTCGTCGGTCAACTCGAGATGAATGGTGTCTTTTTCCGATCCTTTCCCATTTAAATGAATAAGCTCACTAACCTTAAGCTTTCCAGGTTTTTCGCGCGTAAAAACATCAACATTTTTCGGCTCGGTCTGAGGTTGACGCGTAACTACCGTTGAACTACGACTAGACGTTGATTGATTGCCCCGCTCAATTAACACATTCAACAGGTCGTTTATCCATTTTTCGGCAGTTGGTTTAAAATTCACATCGCAATCGGCTCGTTGAATTATACGTTTAGCCCCAAGTGCATTTAACCTTTCATCTATATCTTTTCCAGTTTTGCAAAAGTTAACATAACTTTTATCACCCAAAGCTAATACAGCATATTGCAAATGATCAAGCTTGCCAGGTTTATTGCTATTGATGTATGCATAAAATTCTTCTGCGGCAAGCGGGGGATCGCCTTCACCTTGAGTACTACATATAATAATCAGGTTTTTCTCCTTCTTTATCTGATGCGGAGGATAATCAGCCATATCAATCACCTTAACAGGTACGTGATTTTCATTAGCTTTCGTCTCAAGCATTTTGGCTACCTTACGACTATTTCCACTTTGCGTTGCAAACAGAACCGTATATGTCTCAACAACAGTCGAAACTGGCATATCTTCGACCACCACTGTTGAGCCCACATTAGTGGATGCAGCATTTTGTCCTTCGCTAGTAACAGTTTGAAACATTTGTTGCGTACGCGTCCCAATAATGCCGCTGAGTAAACCATGTAACCAGTACAACTCCTCGAGGCTTGCTTTTTTTATCACATCCTCTATAAATTCGTTATTGCCCATTATTTTTAGGGCAGGCTTGTTATTATTTGTGGCTTGCATAAGGATAAATTTTTATTATCGTATCTTCAATCTTATTCAAAGTGTCATCCAAGATTTTTTTGGAATGAGCCAAACTAATAAAATTGGCCTCGTATTTCGAGGGTGAAATATAAACTGAGCGCTGTAACAACTGTCGATGAAACTCTGCAAAAAGATAATCTGGTATTTGGGACACATCATGAAAATTTACCACCGGTTTGGTTGTTAAAAAAATGCTAAACATGCCTCCCCATACCGAATACTGAAATTGATACTTTTCAGCTAATCGACGCAGATTATTTTCGAAATAGACAGTATTATCAAACACCTTTTTTAACTCAAGTGGTTGAGACAACCATGTAAGGGTTGCAATACCTGCTCTAACGGCAACAGGATTGCCCGACAAAGTACCTGCTTGATAAACAGGCCCTTCGGGTGCAAGCAATTCCAAAATTTCTTCTCTTCCCCCTACTGCACCTAAAGGAAAACCGCCCCCTATAATTTTGCCTAAAGTGGTAATATCGGGTTTTAAAGCATAATATTGTTGTGCAGAAACCATACGATGCCGAAAACCCGTAATAACTTCATCGGCTATGATCAGACAATTATAGCTCTCGGCCAACTGCTGAATTTGTTCAAGAAATTGCTGATGCGGAATAATGACGCCCATATTTCCAGGTACAATCTCTAGGAGAATGGCTGCTACTTTATTTCCCTTTTCTTCGAAAAAACGAGTAAGTGAAGCCGAATCGTTAAAAGGAAGACTAACTGTATATTGCACCACCTCATCGGGAATCCCTTTACTCGATGACTCTTGGATATTACCTAAACCTGAACCCGATTTAACCAAAAGTGCATCGGAATGACCATGATAACAACCATTGAACTTGACTATAATATTTCGGCCAGTAAATGCACGCGCCAATCTTACGGCTGTCATTACTGCTTCGGTACCCGAACTCACAAAACGGACTTTTTCAATTGTTGGTATCCGCTGGTTTACTATACTTGCAAGTCTAGTTTCATGCAACGTTGGGGCACCATACGAAGTGCCTCGTTTTACAGCTTTTCTAACTTCTCTTAACACAAAGGGATGAGCATGCCCTAAAATACTTACTCCCCATGAAAGACAATAATCAACGTACTTATTACCATCGATATCCCAAAGATAGGGGCCTTTAGCTTTCTCAATAAATATAGGTGTTGCATTCAGGTGCTTCCATGCCCTGACAGGGCTATTCACTCCGCCGGGTATTAATTTCGTTGCTTCGGTAAAAGCCCTCTGCGAACGAATGTTTATGAGCTCTTTCATTGTTAATTTTTTTCACATTCTAAGTTCCTTGTAGTATTAAGCATTTAACTTAATTCATCATATTAACTCACTTCAGTTTGTATTGTTTTGAAGTTTTTGCGCTAATAAAGGAGCAGCGTATGAAATAATGTAATCTGCACCTGACCTTTTGATAGCATAATGTACTTCCCAAAGAACCGATTGCCAATCGGCAAGCCCTTTGCTCGAAAGCAAATTCAGCATCATGTATTCGCCCGATACATGATAACCTGCTACAGGAGTTTTTGGAAAAAGCTGCTTTGCCCGAAGTATCATATCGAGATAAGTATGAGCAGGCTTAATCATTATCCAATCTGCCCCTTCGGCAATATCCGACTCTATTTCCGATATGCCCTGACTAATTGTTCGACAATCGAGCTGATAACTTTTTCTATCGCCAAAAGCTGGTTTTGAAATAGCTGCTGTTCGAAAAGGTCCGTAAAAAGCCGATGCGTATTTGGCTGCATATGCAAGAATTTTAGTATTGTATCCTTCTCGATTTAACATCTGCCTTATTGCCCACACTTGGCCATCCATCATGGCCGATGGCGCAACAAAATCGGCACCTGCAGCTGCATGGCATGTAGCTACTTTTCCCAGTATTTCTATTGTAGCATCGTTGTTAATCGAATCTTCCACTAAAATACCACAATGCCCGTGGGTAGTATAAGAGCACAAACATACATCGGTAAATAGGGTAACCTCGGGAAAAACCTCTTTAAGCCTCCTTACCGATCGGTATACAATGTTTCCCTCTGCATAAGCATATTCTGCCAGCTCAGACTTATTCTCGTCAGAGGGTATGCCGAAAAGTAAAAATTTATCTATCCCAAGCGAAAGTTTTCTTTCGACCTCCTCCACTAATGTTTCGAGCGTATGATGATATACTCCGCAAAAATCCTCAACAGGTACCTTTTGGCTTATCCCTTCCCTCACAAATAAAGGGTAAATAAAATCACTGACATGCAAATGGACCTCGGCATTACGGTTCCTAACTTCTTCATTTAACCTGTAGGGATGATATCTTTTATATTCCATAGCTAATCTGGCATTAAATTATTTATCACTCTTTTTAGATAACCCAATCGTCAAATGGAATGAGTCCATGTTCATAAAGCGCATTGCGCGTTACATCTCCTTTAGCTATTACCTGAATATGAGGAGGAATAGCTTTATATATTCTTTTAAAGTTTTTTACACCCGAGGGTGAACCAAAAGCAATTATATCGATATCCGAAAGATCGACAGGTTCGATGTTGTCGGGAATTTCATTTTTGTAGACCACCAAAGTATCCACATTGTAGCCCATCTTTCGAAGCAAATTTGGCATTGTATTTGGCGACAGATTGGAACATGGGATAAGCACATTCTTCCCTACAAGCGAATGATTCATAAAAAGATCCAGGATTCCAGATGATGATTCAT
>JAOAFU010000185.1 GCA_026416115.1 Bacteroidales bacterium
AGTTGAGGGTGGTTGGATTCAGGGAATTGTCAAAGAAGATTTAAAGATTTTTAAGGGGATTCCTTTTGCTGCCCCACCAGTAGGCGAGTTACGATGGAAAGCTCCTCAACCGGTTCGGCAATGGGAAGGGGTAAAGCAAACTACCGAATTTGCTCCTGCTCCTATGCAGGCAGGTAATCCTCCTTCAGGCAAAAGCGAAGATTGCTTGTATTTAAATATTGGGTCACCTGCAAAAACTGATAAAGATAAATTACCTGTGCTGGTTTGGATTTATGGGGGTGGTTTTAGTTTTGGTTCCAATTCCGATCCGACCTCAAATGGCGAGCGTCTGGCACGAAAAGGTGTAGTACTTGTTAGTATTGCCTATCGAGTAGGGCAACTGGGCTTTCTGGCTCATCCCGAATTAAGTGCCGAGAGCCCTAATAAGGTTTCGGGCAACTATGGACTGCTGGATATGATAGCTGCTCTTAAATGGATTCAGAAAAATATTGCTTCTTTCGGCGGTAATCCCAATAAAGTTACCATTTTTGGCGAATCGGCCGGAGGTATTGCAGTAAGCATGCTTTGTGCTTCGCCCCTTGCCAAAGGGTTGTTTCATGGTGCTATATCGCAAAGCGGGGGCTCTTTTGGCCCTACCCGAAAAACTACCTATCCGGGCGAGAATATGAAAACGCTGAAAATGGCTGAACAGGAAGGAGTCGAATATGTAAAAAATTTTGGCGTTTCTTCTATTGCTGAGCTCAGAAAAATTGATGCCGAAAAACTTGCCCCCAAAATGTGGACCTTACCCGGAGCCTGGCCTGTTATTGATGGGTACGTTATCCCCGACGATCAATATTTACTTTACGAGAAAGGTTTGTATAACGATGTACCAGTTCTTATTGGTTACAATTCCGACGAAGGAGCCAGTTTTACCTTTGAAAGAGATCCCCAAAAGTTTATCGATGCTGTCAAAACACGTTACGGCAAATATGCCGACACTCTCCTTAAAGCCTATCCAGTGGGCGAAAACAGCATACCAAAAACAGCAAGAGATCTAAACCGTGATGCTGCATTTGGATGGCACACCTGGACATGGGCACGACTGCAGTCGAGAACAGGTAAATCCAATGTTTTTTATTATTATTTCGACCAGCATCCTGACTATCCTAAAGATTCTCCTTTCTACGGTTTTGGATCGCCACATGGACAGGAGGTAGCGTATGTTTTTATGAATCTCGATACTTCAAATCCTATGATATCTGCCATAGATTTACAAGTTTCCGAAACGATGGGTACTTATTGGACCAACTTTGCAAAATATGGTAATCCAAACGGTGATGGTTTGCCCTATTGGCCAGTTTTTACCGAAAAAAATCCTGAAGTATTATACATCCGATCAAGAATATCAACAGGCCCAGTACCCAGCGAAGTGTCCCTCAAAGTACTCGACGAATATTTTAAATGGAGAAGAACTCCTGAAGGTCGAGAATGGGCAAAATAATTAATAATATTAACCAATAGCTATGAAAATAATGAAAATCTTTCTCAGAATAAGTTTGTCTCTATCATTACTTTTTCTTATTAATGAGAGTGATGCATTGAGTCAACCTAAATCCACGAAAAAAACATATGAACCAACATTCGAATCGCTCGAAAAAGCCAATCCAGTTCCCGAATGGTTCAAAGATGCGAAGTTTGGTATATATTTTCATTGGGGAGTTTATTCAGTGCCAGCTTTTGCCAATGAATGGTATCCGCGAAGTATGTTTATTATTGGTTCGCCCGAAAACAAGCATCATACTGAGAAATATGGTGATATTACCGAATGGCCA
>JAOAFU010000141.1 GCA_026416115.1 Bacteroidales bacterium
GGAAAAATCCTTCGAAAAATCGTATAGCGATTGGTCGTACGGAAAAATAATTACATTACTGTCTAAGTCTAAACTCCAATTTATATGCTTTAAATCTAATGTGTCTGCTAAACTTACATAAATTTGCTGATTAATGGTGTCTATCTTAATTTCTGATGGGCTGATTGCAAACGAAATATTTTTAAAACTTATTTTTTTGCGATTTTTCGTAAATGGTTTTTGCAGCATACTATTATCCATTAGTGAGGTAAGTATCCATTCACTATTTATCGAGTCGGTACCAGCCGATTTATTCCAATTAACATTACCAGTTTGGACGTAACGCTTCCTATACAAATTATATTTTCCTGCTGCTGCAGGTATTCCTGCTATATTAAAGTCGGTCGATTGTGTTGGTACTCCGTATATGTCGATGGTAAACCAACTTCTTCCGTTATTTATTGTTCTTTGAATGGCTCTGGCATCATTGCCAGTAAAATTAATTACCCTATTACCTGTAAGAGTATCGGGATTGCAAAATGCCTTAAAAGCACTGTCGGCAGTATTTTTGGTAATAATATATTGTTTAAGAGGCAATAAAATGGTTGGCTTTTTAAATGTAAAATAGGTCGACAACCATCCACCGCCATTTGTCGACATGGCTATTCTATACTGACTCAAATCGATGGTATCGGAAGTAGGATTATATATTGCAATAATTTTATTGTTTCCTTTTCCTTTAACTATTGCCGAGAAAAAAAGCGTAGGTTGTTGTGCTTTTGTGGTGATAGGAACAATTGCTATTTTAGCATCTGAATCTACATTATTTTTACTTCCCTTGGTTAAAAGATAAATTTTGTACTTGGTTGTCGGAGTAAGATTGCCAATAGATATAATCGTATGCTTCTTATTTGCAGATACATGTCCACTGTCAATAATTGCATCGAAGTTGGGATATTGACTAAAATCGGTCATTTGGCTTATTGTTGGTGCTTTTGCTGTGTCGACTAAAACCAAATAAGCGACAACTCCCACTGTGTCAAGCTCTATATCAATCGATGTACTGTAGTCTTTAATTTCTCTGGCCGAACACGAGAGAATTAATGGAGGTCTAGATGGTTTAGATATTCGCAGATCGTCAAAAGCTAAATTTCCTAAACTTTTTGAATATTTAAACATTAATTGTTTTGTTTTTAAGGGTAATTCGAAAATACATTCTGTACCTTTTTTTGGGATGGGACAAATAATAGCAATGGTAGCCCATACGCTATCGATCATTCCTTCAACTATTAAACGGGATATAGTATCGGTACTTATCCCTTTCACCCAGAAGGAAACATCGGTAGCTCCTTCGAATGTTGGGGTTTTTAAGTAATGTTCTGATGAAGAAAATTTTGCCGCTGGAGGGCTGCTACTATTTGTGGCTGTAGCATATGGGGTATCAAGTTTGTATTCCCATCCATCGGGAAATGAATTTCCATTTTCAAATAATTGCTCGAGAATTAAATGTTGTGCAAAAATATTATTCATGCAATAATGAAAAATTACGGCTAAAAATATTTTTTTCATTTGTATGATGGGTTATTTTTTAAACACCATCAATATAACAATATATTTTCATTTTGAGGATAAAATTCACTCATTAATTGGTCTCATTTAATCAAATTTATACATAAGACTAATGTAGATGAGCGATTATTGAAACTGCGATTCAATAAGTGTTGCGTCATTAGACTTTAGGTACACCAAAAAGCATTGGTAGGGTTGTTATGAAACTTCGTAAGTTCGTTTTCTAATGGGCGATTAAGAATCAGGAACAAAAATTATATGCCAGAATAGATCAGCATAGTTAAATCGTGAAACAGAAAATATGTTAATCAATAAAATTGTTAATCGCAAAAAAAACGGCAGATAGCAAAGTGTTGTTATCTGCCGAAAAAATTATTTTCAAACCCTAAAATTTTACCACTATATACGTAATTTTCTTTCTATTTCTTCAACTTGTAATCTGAAACTTTTATCGGTTTCGATAAGATTTTTTACTGTACGATAGGCGTGGAGAACAGTAGCATGGTCTTTACCTCCAATTTGCATTCCAATTACATTTAACGAGCTCTTGGTTAAGTTCTTGGAGAAATACATCGCAATCTGTCTTGCTTGTACAATTTCCCGTTTACGGGTATTTTGTTGTAAAGTATCGGGGTGAATATTGTAATAGCTACAAACCACCTTTTTGATATAGTCGATCGAAACTTCTTTTTTAGTGTGCTTGGTAAGACGTTCGATTATTTCCTTAGCAAACTCAAGAGTTATTTGCTTTTTAGTAAGTAAAGTATGAGCATGAATCGAAGTTAGGGCACCATGTAGCTCGCGAATATTGGTAACAATAGTAGATGCAAGATATTCAATAATTTCCTGAGGCATCTGAATACCATCGTTATATATTTTTTTCTGCAGGATGGCTACTCGGGTTTCGAAATCGGGTGTTTGAAGGTCGGCCGATAATCCCCATTTAAATCGCGATAATAATCGTTGTTCCATTCCCTGTAAATCCACAGGGGCTTTATCTGAAGTAAGAATGATTTGCTTTCCGTTTTGATGCAAATGATTGAAAATGTGGAAGAAAATATCCTGTGTTTTCATCTTCCCTCCCAAATCATGGATGTCGTCTATAATTAAAACATCAATCATTTGATAGAAATGGATAAAATCGTTCACATTTCCTGTGCGAATTGAGTCGTAATATTGTGTTTGAAATTTATTAGCATTTACATATAAAACGGTTTTGTCTGGAAAACGTTCTTTAGTTTCAAGTCCAATTGCCTGGGCAAGATGGGTTTTTCCAAGTCCATTGCCTCCATATATTAAAAATGGATTGAAAGAGGTGCTTCCTGGCGAATGAGTCGCTATGGCATACCCTGCAGTGCGTGCAAGTTTGTTGCATTCACCCTCCACAAAGTTGTCGAAAGAATAGCTGGGGTTCAAATGCGGATCGATGTTTAGCTTTTTAATACCAGGAATAGCAAATGGATTTATAACCGGTTTCTCGTCCGACAAAGGTACATTTACAGGATTGTTCTTAACTTCACTGGTAGTCTTACCGGGAAGTTTTAAAGTAAGTGGACTTTCGGAAACCGAATCTTTGTCCATTACAATATGGTACTCAAGCTTTGCGTCGTTACCCAGCTCCCGTCTTAGGGTCTTTTTTAATAGATCGATATACTGTTCCTCGAGATACTCGTAAAAGAAGGGACTGGGTACCTGGATGGTCAGTACATTATTTTCCAACTTTATGGGAACAATAGGTTCAAACCATGTTTTAAAACTTTTTTCATTTACATTGTCTCGGATAATCCTCAGACAATTGTTCCACACGGCTTGATGTTCGGGAATCATTTTTTTAATCATTTGATTAATAAGTTTATAGTGTTTCTGGGTTTGGTCTAACAATTTTCATCAATTTTTTTATGTAAAAAAAATGTTGTAGGTCTTGATTTTTTAAAATTTGAATTATATATTTGATTTACAGATAGATATATAGAAAATCATTTGACGAATTTCTTTAGGTTTGATATTAAATCAGTTATAATTTAATTTTAAAAAATTATTAATAATCAACATATTAAATTAGGAAAGGATTTATATTGAAGGGTTTAAATACATTAATTTATCAATATTCAAATATCATGCTAATGCAGGATTATTCTATTTGATTAACAAGTAGTTTGTGAGGGAAGTTTTTGTTTCGAAAAGCTAATAATTCAATATGTGGTATTTTAATGGTATTGCTAGCGGGTGAATTACGTATGGTTAAATGTTTTTAAATATATAAGCTATCCGTAAATTTGAGAAAAATACAAAGTCATGTCAAACCTTCGAAGAAGAAAGTAAGAGAATAATATCAAATTGCTCTCTTCTTCATAAAAAAAATTAAATGCATGAGAAAGGTAATGTTCAAATTAATGTTATTAGTTATTGGCTCTGCTTCTTTTGCTATAGTTCGGAGCCAAACCATGGAAGTGATACAAACAGCAAAAGGCACATCGGATCGTTTGACATCTAAAGGTACGGTTAACTTTGTCAGCACTGGTCAACCCGAAGAATCGAATCTTTGTGTGTTTGTCGATTATCGTCACACTTTTCAGGAATTTATAGGTATTGGGGGCGCTTTTACCGATGCCGCAGCTGAAACTTTCTATAAGTTGCCAGAAAATAAGCGTGAAGAAATCATTACTGCCTATTTCGATAAAAATAAAGGTATTGGCTATACTTTTGGTCGAACTCATATCAACAGTTGCGACTTTTCGAGTTATAGCTATGCGTACGTCGATGACCCTAAAGATACACTCCTTAAAACTTTTTCGATTGAAGTAGATAAAAAGTATCGCATACCTTTTATAAAATTAGCTTTAGAGCGAACAAAGAACGAGCTTAAACTTTTTGCTTCTCCTTGGAGTCCGCCTGCTTTTATGAAGACTAACAACAATATGCTACAGGGAGGAAAATTACGTCCCGAATATTATCGAAGTTGGGCCTTATATTATGTTAAATTTATCGAAGCATATAAAAAAGAGGGTATACCCATTTGGGGACTGACGGTTCAAAACGAACCAATGGCTGTACAACGCTGGGAGTCTTGTATTTATTCTGCTGAGGATGAATTGAATTTTGTTAAAAACTATTTAGGACCTCAACTCGAAAAAAGCAAATTATTACCTTCAGTTAAACTAATGATTTGGGATCATAATCGAAATCTTGCTTTCCATCGGGCTAATGCAATTTTATCCGACCCAAAGGCTTCGAAATATGTGTGGGGTACTGCCTTTCATTGGTATGTAGGGGATAATTACGACAATATTAAACGAATTCACGAAGCATTTCCTAATAAAGGATTAGTTTTCAGTGAGGGCTGTGCCTATCCATTTAGCTGGGAGAATGTTCAACAATGGCATTATGGTGAAAAATATGGAGAAGCTATTATTCACGATTTGAATAACAATACCAACGCTTGGACCGACTGGAATCTAATTCTTGATGAAAAAGGTGGACCTAATCACGTCGAAAACTACTGTCTTGCTCCTATTATTGCCGATACACGTACTGGCGAAGTTCATTACATGAGTTCATATTATTATATTGGACATTTCTCAAAGTATATCAGGCCAGGTGCTAAACGTATAAGCTGCTCGTCGATGTCCGATGACGTAATGGCTACAGCTTTTCTTAACCCCGATAATTCAATTGCGGTTGTGGCCATGAATCAAACCGACAAGGATATTGACATCAATATATGGATTGATGGTAAAACAGCACCGGTTAAAATGCTGGCTCACTCAATTGTTACATGTATTATGAGCCGTCCTAAATAAATTTAAGTACTAACTTACTTACAACTTACATTTTTAAGCCATCACTGTATATAGTGGTGGCTTATAGTTTTTATTCTCACTTCAACGAACATTAATCCCAAAATAATCATTAGAAAACGCAGATGACCCCATTTTGTACAACAAATAAAACTCATTACTAAAGTTTGAAAAGTATATCTTTTTTATCTAAAATATTTTGACCGTATGATTTTCTTAGTCAAATCAGCATAAAATAACTTCATAAAAACTATAAAACTAATGCTTAAGCCCTCTTTTTCGATAATTTTGGAATTATATGTTCTATCGAACTGCTATTCTATAACTTAAATCTTTCATGCAGGCATTGGGGTGATGGGCGATTTTAATTATATCTATCATAAGTTGGTCACTTCGGGGGCTATGATTAGCAATTCGCTATACGAATTTTGTACCTGTGAAATTCATACTCATGTGTAATCCAAACTATCAGTAAGTAACCTTACTATTCAAATCTATTTAATATACTAAGCACATAATACAAAAAAGTAATCTATTGAGATGTCAATATGCTGTATTAACTTTTTTCTCGTTAAAATAAACTGGAGAGCTCTATTGATGAAATTAAAATAATATGATGAATTCCTTAATTAATTGGCCATTATCTAAACATTCTTCCTACAGAATTAATTCATTTATTATCTTTCTTCTTTTTTTTAGAGAATAACTTTGTGCTTGAATAAAAATTAGAAATTATGACAGAGAAAGAGTTTCAAATTCGGTTAGCAGATCTCAAAGCGGAGTACGAAGCATTGATAAGCCGGAAGAATGAG
>JAOAFU010000172.1 GCA_026416115.1 Bacteroidales bacterium
GGGTGTTGGTGCTTGTGCACCCCACTGAGAACAATATTAAAACATTCAGCTATCTGATCGAAAACCGGATACTACCCTTGCCATCTTCCGTCAAGGTAATTGGGGTGTACCATGCATCGGAGAAGTATGACTACGCAAAAGCATTGGAGTATATCAAAAAGAATAAGTTAGCGAACTTCAAGTTGCTTCCCGTAAAGGAACCCATAAGTGAGAATGCCATATTCAGGGTGAACGAGTGTTCCGAAACTTTTGCACGATTGACTCGCGTTAGCGATGGCATCATTTTTACAGGAGGTCCCGATATACCCCCATTGATTTACGGAGCAAAAACATCACTCCTGACCCAAATAACCGATCCTGCCCGACACTATTTCGAAATCTCATTCCTTTTTCATTTAATTGGCAGCCAACGCGATACACTATTTACCCCCCTGCTCGAGGCAAAACCTTTACTTCCTGTACTTGGCATTTGCCTGGGTATGCAGTCGATGAACGTAGCAGCTGGGGGAACACTCATTCAGGATATCCCTAGCGAGGTATACGGAATTTCTACACTTGAGGATGCCCTTTTGCAGCAGACCAACAACCTTCATCGGAACTACTATGTAAACTTTTCGATGGACGAGAGGTTGGTGTGGGGAAACTTTCACCAGATCGATATTATAGATGAGCCAATTAAATCGATGTGTCATGCGTGGCCATGGGTCTTGAGCAGTCATCATCAGGGAGTAGATAAGCTGGGGTGGCGGTTAAGGGTGGTTGCCAGGTCGGTTGATGGCAAGATTGTAGAGGCCATTGCTCACAGTAAGTACCCAAACGTTATAGGGGTACAGTTCCATCCTGAACCCATCCTGCTTTACAGCAGGGACGAATATGTTAGGTTTGTACCCAACCAACCCTCACGCCTAACCTACCTGGACATGTACGCCGGGGAAGCCGGCGAAAAATTCCATAGGGCCTTTTGGGGATGGTTTGGGAAAAAAATCATCGAGAATTAACCTAAACCAGCCCTTTGCTTTTAAGTAGCTCTTCCATCTCGTGCTGGAGCTTTAGGGCTCGTTTTCGAGCTTCCACAGCAAAGTTTCCGGTGATATCGGCATAGATTATACCACGGGAAGAGTTTACGATTAAGCCACAACGGTCGTTTAACCCATGCTCGGCAACCTTTTGCAGGCTGCCACCTTGCTCGCCAACACCTGGGACTAGTAGCTGTCTCTTATACACATCT
>JAOAFU010000186.1 GCA_026416115.1 Bacteroidales bacterium
GAAAATTTTTCGTTCGATAGAAACAAATTGCTTTCGTTATCAGGGTTCACCAGCGCTATAGTTCTACAAATTATTGCTATCATCATGGCCATCAAATCGATCGACCGACTACTACACCCACTACCTATAAAATTTAGTGAAGCAATATGGGTAGCGGTAATCGGACTGTTAGTAAACATTCTTAGCGCATTTATCCTACATCACGAGCACGATCATCACGATCATAACATTCGTTCAGCTTATCTGCATGTACTTGCCGATGGTCTTACCAGTGTAACTGCGATTATTGCCTTAACAGCCGGCATGTTTTATAACCTTTTCTGGCTCGATAGCATATGTGGGATCATTAGTGCAGCCGTAATTACCCGCTGGTCGGCTGGGTTAATAAACGACTCGGGAAAAGAACTTATAAATTTTCGTAAACATTAGCCACAGCATGTATGAAGAAAAATAAATCAATCGACATTTTTTTGATCGTCGTTTTTACGTATCTCCACCCTACGTATTTTACCACTGATGGTTTTAGGTAAAGCTTCAACAAATTCTATAATTCTAGGATATTTGTAAGGCGCGGTAACCTTTTTGACATGTTCCTGAATCTCCGAGGCCAGCTTTTGCGAGGGTTCGTATCCTTTTGCCAAAACAATAGTAGCTTTAACAACTTGTCCTCTCAGTTCGTCGGGCACTCCTGTAACTGCACATTCGACAACTGCAGGATGTGTCATTAGAGCACTTTCTACTTCAAATGGGCCTATTCGGTAGCCCGAACTTTTTATCACGTCGTCGGCGCGACCCACAAACCAGAAATATCCATCTTCATCTTTCCATGCGATATCACCCGTATGATACCAACCATCATACCAACATTCACCAGTAAGCTGTGGATCCCTATAGTAACCCTTAAATAAACCTACTGGAGGATTCTCATCGGCTTTGACTACAATCTCGCCTTGTTCCCCTTCGTCGCACGGAGTCCCATCGGGACGAACCAATCGAACCTCATAAGCCGGCGAAGGTATACCCATAGACCCAGGCTTAGGCTGCATCCATGGAAAAGTGCCAACAAGTACTGTGGTTTCTGTTTGTCCAAAAGCTTCCATAAGTTTGATACCCGTCTGCTCGAAAAAAGTTTCAAACACTTTAGGATTTAGAGCTTCTCCAGCAGTTGTGCAATATTTGAGAGCCGAAAGATCGTAGGCCGATAAATCTTCCCTTATTAAAAACCTAAAAACCGTGGGGGGAGCGCAAAATGAGGTAACTTTATACTTCGAAATTACTTCCAATAGTTCAGCTGGTGTAAACTTCTGATGATCGTAAACAAAAACACTACAACCTGCCAGCATTTGTCCATATATTTTTCCCCATACAGCCTTAGCCCATCCCGTATCGGCAAGAGTAAGATGACGACCATTTTCTTCAACATTTTGCCAGAAAACAGCAGTCACAATATGTCCAAGTGGGTATGTAAAATCGTGTGCTACCATTTTAGGGTTACCTGTAGTGCCCGAGGTGAAGTACAAAAACATCAAATCAGAATTTTTTACAGACATATCGGGTTTAACGAACCTCGGGGCATGCTCAATCCCTGCTTTAAAATTATCCCATCCTGTAGGAACTATAGGACCAATTGAGATCAATTTCTCGACCGATGGGCAATCGGGAATTGCCTTATTCACATGATCCAATACCAGCTCATCGCCCACTGCCACAATTGCTTTGATGGTTGCAGCATTGCACCGATAAATAATATCCTTGTCGGTAAGCAAATGGGTAGCGGGGATAGCCACTGCCCCAAGCTTGTGCAATGCAATTAAAGCAAACCAAAATTCGTATCTACGTTTTAGAATAAGCATCACTTTGTCGCCGTATCCTATTCCCAACTGCTGAAAATATGATGCAGTGGCATCTGTCATCTCTTTTAACTTACTGTACGAAAACTCAAGGTACTCTCCCTTGTCGTTTGTCCATACAATTGCAATCTTATCAGGTTCTGTAATTGCATATTCATCAACAACATCGTAAGCAAAATTGAAGCGTTCGGGTACCTTGATTTTGAAATTTTTTAAAAAATCTTCCAATGAAGAGAATTCCGATTGAACCAGAAACTTTTTATACAATTGCATGAGATTCAGTTTTAAACAACAACAGCTAAAAATTTACAGGGTTTATTATCCAAAGCCCTCATACCATGAGGGATAGAAGAATCAAAGTATATCGCATCACCTTCGTCGAGAACAAATACCTTGTCGCCCAAACGTAACTCCATGCGTCCTTCAATCACCAAATTAAATTCCTGACCTGCATGACTATTAAGAGCTGTTGACTCTATTAAAACTTCAGGACCCACCTCTACTAACAGAGGTTCCATGCGGCGTTGAGAAAAATTATAGGCCAACGACTCATATTTATACATTTTACTACGTTCGACACGAACACCTTCATTCTTACGAATCAGGCAATATCTATGCATGTGAGGTTCCTCTCCAGTAAGTAAAACGGTCATATCGATACCAAAAAAACGAGCAAACTGATAAAGTATACCGACCGGGATGTCCTGGGTACCCGACTCATATGCCATATATTGCTCAATTGAAACTTTGCACGCCTTAGCAATTAATTCAACTGGGGTATTGGTAGCTTCCCGTAACCCTCTCATACGGTTAGCTATTGATAATATAGCTTCATCCATATTTCAGAAAAAATTAAAACTTAGCAAATAAAAAAATAATATTATTTCGACCTATCATGATTAAAAGATTTTTTTTGATATATGCTGTAAAACATTTAGTGCAATAAACCCAGAGGATAGTCAAAATAATGGATAAGTATAATAAAACAAAAAAGGTAAAGATAGCCACGACACAATATTAAAAAGTACAACTTCGCTTTAAAGAGAGAGCAATGCCATCCTAGCCAGTGTAAACTAGCATAGCCATCTTTTAACATAAAGAAGGGGCGTGTGACTAGCTTATACACAATGCCATGATTGCGTTACCTACAGTCTCGCTGCATTATTTTCAGAAATCTATTTAAACGTGAAAAATAGATCTTGGTTATTTGGATTAATATTTCTTTACCACACTAAGCAAAAAATAAAGAAGGGTAAGCTCCTTATATCGCACCGCTACAACCGCCTACCCTTGCTACCTTCCGGTCCTGGGGGGTTCAGCAGGAGCTGGTCGTATAAGACTTACCCGATGCAAAATTAATTATTTTTTTGGATTGTTTGGACAATAAATCTTTTTCTCATCTAATTTCACTAATTTTACCGCATAATCCAAACTAAAGAGCCATGGAAAAAAAATCAATGTACTCGCAGGTTGCAAATTATGGTCTGATAACCGGACTCATATTAGTGGCATACACATTACTTTTATATATTACTGGACAGCTAATGAATAAAGGACTAGGATATATTTCCCTTGTCATTTTAGCTGCTTGTTTATATATTTTTACCAAACAATATCGCGACAAAATCAACGGTGGAACGCTCACATATGGGCAAGGTTTTAGCGTTGGAGTTCTTACCGGAATTTTTGCAGGAATTTTATCTGCATTTTTCTCCCTTATTTTATACATGTACATCGACCCATCGCTAGTTGACAAACAATTATCTATTGCCGAACAAGATATGCTTTCGAGAGGGATGAGTGAAGAACAGGTAGAAATGGCCATCAATATGACAAAAAAATGGATGACACCTGGCATGATGTTCTTGTCGGGTATTCTTTCCATGGCTTTTCTTTCAGCCCTGATCTCACTTATAACTGCTGCTATTCTTAAGAAAAACCCTTCTCCTTTTGAACAAAGTTCTAACAATATATAGCATACAGCAAAGATGGATATTTCGATTGTAATTCCCTTTTACAACGAGGAAGAGTCGCTGCAAGAGCTTGTTGCTTGGATTGAGCGAGTGATGAGCGAACAAAAGCTCGAATTTGAAATAATTATGGTCGATGACGGAAGCAGCGATGCTTCGTGGCGAATAGTCGAATCGATGTCGGAAAGTCGAAAACATCTTAAGGCTATTAAATTTCGCCGAAATTACGGAAAATCGGCTGCCCTACAATGTGGTTTTCAAGCATCTCAGGGCAAAGTGGTAATTACAATGGATGCCGACTTACAAGATAGTCCCGAAGAGATACCCGCTCTTTACCACATGATAATTAACGAGGGATACGACCTTGTATCGGGATGGAAAAAAATACGTCACGATCCTATCTCAAAACGTTTACCCAGCAAAGTTTACAACGCTGTTGCCCGATGGGTTACAGGTATTAAATTGCATGATTTTAACTGTGGTCTAAAGGCCTATCGCCAACAGGTAGTTAAAAGTATTGAGGTATATGGCGATATGCATCGAAACATTCCATTCTTAGCCAAACAAGCAGGCTTTAAAAAAATAGGCGAAAAAGTAGTTCAACACCGTAAACGTCAGTATGGAGTATCGAAATATGGTTGGCAAAGATTTGTAACGGGTTTTCTCGATCTCATTACTTTGGTGTTTATTACCAAATTCGGGCGTCGTCCTATGCACTTCTTTGGAGTATTGGGTACCCTCATGTTTATTTTTGGCTTTATGTGGGCAGCTTTTTTGGGAATCGAAAAACTCTATGCAGTAAAAAATCACATCAAAGCACCGCTGGTCACAAGTAATCCCTATTTCTACCTGGCTTTGGTGGCTATGATTTTAGGTACACAGCTATTCCTTTCAGGTTTTCTTGCCGAGCTTATAGTTCGAACCTCTTCTGACCGCAATAGCTATCTCATTGATCAAAAGATCAATCTTAAAGAATAATTATTAAGCCTTTTGCCAAAAGATAGTTAGACTTTAAGAAAAGAAATGTAAATTTGCAGCCTTTAGAAAATTTATTCTATGGGATTGCAATGCGGTATTGTTGGCTTGCCCAACGTGGGCAAATCAACGCTTTTTAATTGTCTTTCAAATGCCCGGGCACAAGCGGCTAATTTTCCATTCTGTACTATCGAACCTAATGTGGGGGTAATTACTGTCCCCGACGAACGACTCATAAAATTAGCCGAAATAGACAAACCCAAACGGGTAATCCCAACAACCATAGAGATTGTGGATATTGCAGGTTTGGTAAAAGGAGCAAGTAAAGGCGAAGGCTTGGGCAATAAGTTTTTGGCCAACATCCGCGAGGTAGATGCTATTATTCACGTACTACGCTGTTTCGACGACCCCAATGTAACCCATGTCGATGGGTCGGTTAATCCTGTGAGAGACAAGGAAATTATAGATGCCGAACTTCAGCTAAAAGATTTAGAAACAGTTGAGAATCGTATTGCAAAAGTTCAAAAACAGGCGCAGACAGGAGGCGACAAACAGGCCAAACGCCTGCTCGAAATTCTGCTTCAATATAAGGAAATACTTTCGAAAGGACAATCGGCACGGACACTTGTACTCGACAATAAGGAAGACCAACGTTTAGCACACGATTTGTTCCTTCTTACCAACAAACCTATACTTTATGTGTGCAATGTCGATGAAGCTTCGGTCAAAACAGGCAATGCCTATGTAGAGCAGGTAAAAAAATGTATCGAACCCGAAAATGCTCCCATGCTCGTGATAGCTGCAAAAACCGAAGCCGAAATTGCTGAATTAGAAAGTTACGAAGAACGTCAGATGTTTCTCGAAGAACTTGGTTTGAAAGAATCGGGTGTTAGTCGGCTGATTCGCGAAGCATATAAATTGCTTCAGCTCGAAACGTTCTTTACCACTGGCCCAGACGAATCGCGCGCTTGGACCTACCTAAAAGGCACTAAGGCCCCTCAAGCAGCCGGAATAATACATTCCGACTTTGAAAAAGGATTCATTCGTGCCGAAGTGATTAAATACGAAGATTACATTCAATATGGTTCTGAAGCAGCCTGCCGCGAAGCCGGTAAAATAGCCATCGAGGGAAAAGATTACGTGGTTCAGGATGGCGACATTATGCACTTCAGATTTAATGTTTAGATGACAATGTTCTGCCTATAGATAACCCAAGTAGTAGAGCTGGATAACCCTAGCCAAAAAATTCTCGGGCAAGGACGCTCGAGACACTAAAAAGATGCAATGCTCAAGATACAATAAATAATGTAGGACAGGCATCCCTGCCAGTGAAAAAACAACACCGATTGCACAAAATGCTTTACGTATCAATCAATTATCTCGTTCAAACGTTATAATTCTTTATTGCATTATTATTTCATTAAGCTGTTAGAAATTGCCATCGTATAAATTTTTTCGAGTTTGCCTTGATAAAAACTTAGCATGTTGAGCAGATGATCTTACCGTAAAAAAAACACCATTTGCCGAAAATTGATTTTATGACAACCTATCCTTTGTAATTTTGTTGGTCAATAAGAAAAAA
>JAOAFU010000251.1 GCA_026416115.1 Bacteroidales bacterium
GTAAAATCGTTCGACATATCTTTAAAGGCAACCAGCCTGTAATTCTTGGGATGTATATCTTTTTTCATCTTACGTATTAATTACTCATTTTGGGTTGGCAAATTTATACGTTTTTTTTAATTCAAAAAAATATCTGATAAATTTATTCATGTTGAACAACATTTATTCATAAAAAATGCACAATAACCTACCACGAAATTAGCCGAAAATATTTTACTTTTGAGCAGTTACAAATAATGCCTAATAATAATATATGCGCAGCTTATTTGTTAAGGAAATAGTGGGGTTTTTTAGCAACATTACAGGATATCTTGTTATTATGGTTTATTTGATTTCCAACAGTTTGCTGTTGTGGGTTATTCCTGGTGAGTTTAATGTTTTAGAATCGGGCTATGCATCTTTATCCCCTTTGTTTGGAATTTCACCATGGATTTTTCTGTTTCTGGCACCTGCTATTACAATGCGTTCATTTGCTGAAGAAAAAAAACAAGGGACACTGGAATTATTGTTAACTCGTCCACTAACGCCATTGCAAATCATACTTGCTAAATATTTGGCTGCGATTGTTTTAGTACTACTTGCACTAATTCCAACTTTGATTTTTTATCTTTCAATTTATTGGTTAGGAAATCCCCAGGGAAACCTGGATACTGGTGCTACATGGGGTTCATATTTGGGATTATTCTTTTTGGCCGCAATTTACGTAGCCATTGGAATTTTTGCCTCTTCCCTTACCGACAATCAGGTTGTAGCCTTTATCCTTTCTGCCGTATTATGTCTTTTACTATATATAGGATTTGACATTTTGTCTTCGTTTACCCTATTTGCAGGTTACGAAAACTGGATTGCTTATTTAGGCATCAACGAACACTATCGTTCGATAAGCAGAGGAATAGTCGACTCGCGCGATGTGATATATTTTTTAACTATTGCATCCTTTTTTATAATGCTTACTAAAGAAACTCTGGAACGAAAAAAATAATTCTACACTTTTAATCCCATTATCAATATGTCGTCAGTTTGTTCTAATGAACCTTTCCATTGCAGGTGTCGCTGGTATAGAATTTCTTTCTGATTAGACATAGGTAAGGTATGGATACTGAGCAATAAGCGAGCAAATTCGTCTCTTCGAAACTTTTTAAGTGTTTCCTCGCCAATTTGGTCGCGATAACCATCGGAAAATAGATAAATTACATCACCATCGGCGATTTCTAAGACATGGGCATCGAAACTATGTAGTATGGGATGTATTCCAATTGGCATTCGGTTGGCCTTAAGTTCAATAAGCTTCCCACCCCGAATAATAAAGGCCGGATTATTGGCTCCGGAATATTCAAGTTTCCCGCTATTCCTATCTATTACACACAAGGCTATATCGATACCATCCTTAGCCTCATCCTCCCTACCCTGCTGATGCAAGGCATTGATCAAAGAAATTCGCAATTGATCGAGCACTTCGTTGGCATGCAGTGATCGTTGCTGCATAAGAATAATTTCCTTTGTCAAAGAAATTCCAAGAATACTCATAAATGCACCAGGTACACCATGACCAGTACAGTCGGCAACTGCAACATAAACTTTACCTTCTACTTCGGCTACAAAAAAGTAATCTCCAGTAACAATATCTTTGGGTATATTCAAAATAAAATAATCCTTAAAGTATGCCGATACCACATCCTCAGGTGGCATAATGGCCTGCTGAATACGACTTGCATAGGTTATACTATCGGTAAGCTGTTGTTTCTGAAAACCAATCATCTCACTTAGCATTCGCTTTTCACGATATCGTTTATAAATTTGAAACGATAGGATCGACAAAAGAATAACCGAGAGTATTGAGAATAGAAACAAAGAACGGAAGCGAACAACTTTCGAACGTTGTTGCTGTAGTTCCATTTCTTTAATCATCAACTCTTGTTCTTTCTGCCTATTAATCAAGGCACGGTTATCGGCAAGGATTTTCTGCCTAAATAGTTCTTTGCGCAAAAAACTACTTTGATTATTAGGTTTTCCGTACAGAAAACTCGTTTCGAACACTGGACTCTCAATCGACACTGGAGTTATGGCGATAGCAGCATACTCTTTATAAGCTTTTACTGCCTCTCTAAAATCGTTACTCAATTCATGAACCTTCGCCAGGGTTAGGTACGACTGCTGCATAAGCTCTATAAACCTATACTTTTTCGATATATCTATACTTTTTTGAAGATAAATATTTGCTTCAGTTAACTTTTTGAGTTCTAAATAGGCAGTACCAATATTGTATAAAGTAACACTAATACCTGTCTGAAAATCTATTTCCTCTTTTATTTTAATTGATTTATTATAAAAATCGAGAGCTTTAAGATATTCTTGTTGTGCAAAGTGAATATTTCCAATGTTATTGTAGGATAAAGATACTTCTCTAATGTTTCTACTACTTCTTCCTATTTTGATAGCTTTGTTGAACTCGGCAAGTGCGGCCTCTAAATCGCCCATTTTAAAAAAAAGAACACCCAGATTATTCCTAAGCAGACTTTGTTGCTTACGATCATCTGTCATCTCTGCTATCCGTAGAGCCTTAAGATACTGTTCGACTGCTTGTTGATATTGGTTTTGTAAGTGGTATATATCGCCTTTGTCGCTATAAAGTTCGGTCAAGAGTGCAGTATCGCCTTTTATTCGAGAAATTTCAATTGTGCGATCGATGTAAAGAATAGCCCGATCGTATTGAAAGGTATTCATTAAATTCTGAGCCTGAAGTTTTAAAAGTCGTATAGTTTGCGCTGTATCCTTCAGTGCTTGAGATATTTCAATAGCAGCGTCTACTGCCTCTATCCCCTTCCAATAATTGCCTTCGTAAAAATGTGCTGCAGCAATTCCTTCAAGGATACCAATCTGTATAGACATTTGTTTAGACTTACGGGCTTCTTCCAACGCCAGATAAAAATATATCAGAGCACTATCGGCCTTTTGAAGCTCCAAGTAGATCATCGCGATTTTTTGACCGAGAATCGCTTTTTCCTCAACATGCTTTTGGGTGTGATACGAATTTAAAAGTTTAATAAGGTTGAATATACTGGCGTCTTTTCGATTCGACAAAGTGCTTTTCCGATTTTCCTCTTTTTTTTCTGCTAATCTTTGCGATGCGCTTCGTTGGATTGATTTGATTTTCTCGACCTGCTGATTAGGATATAATTCATCAGGTTTTATACGATTTGCTGCCTTATATAAATCCATCGCCCGCTGATATTCCTTATTTTCAAAAGCCTTATCAGCAAGTTTAAGCGTATCATTATAGTTACGCAATATCTGTTCTTGCTTAATTGCTAAATTTGTTTCGTCGATTAACCGACGAATTTCCTCGTTATTGTAATTTAAAATTAATGCCTGTTGATAAAGCTTCAATGCCTCCTCATAGTTTTTTTTCTGACGTTGATTGGCTGCTTCGCTAAGCAATTGATTATACTTTGAAATCCGTATCTTCTCATCCTGTTCTTTTTTCTTACGTTCGCTTTCTATACTTTTTTTAACGTTTACAATCTGTTTATTCACGTAAACATCGTCGGGTATAATTTCTAAAGCATTAGTATAATGTTCGAGTGCATCGTTGAATTGACCTGCTCGAAACGCTGCATCCCCCTTACTGCGTAATATATCAAACTCATCTTTTTTTTCGCTATATTGAT
This sequence comes from Bacteroidales bacterium, assembly GCA_026416115.1. Classification (GTDB taxonomy): domain Bacteria; phylum Bacteroidota; class Bacteroidia; order Bacteroidales; family DTGW01; genus JAKPGM01. The sequence continues at coordinate 3,669 of JAOAFU010000251.1, forward strand.
ATGAAAGTATAGAATCGATATGATGAACATAATTGGCTGCATAAAAATCCTTTGGATAAAGTAAAAGAGCTCGTTTATAAAGTTCCTGTGCCTGGAAATATTTTTTTGACTTACGTAACCCATCGGCCCGACTAATCAGCTCATTATAATAAATACGAAGCGAATCACCTCCTTTCAACAGTTCCTCCACTTCCTTCAGCTTTATATTTGCTTGCTGATTAGTTGGTGAAAGCTCAAGTGTCTTTTTTAGGGTAAGATATGCTTGGACATAATTTTTAGACTTAATGTAATTAAGAGCTTCCTTAAGCTCAGCATTAGCAGTACGGTTTTTTATACCTTTTATTTGGCCATAAAGACCTGTTATAGGTTTCGACCTACGTCTATCAACTTCAAAATAATAATTGCGCTCGTTATAAACATAGTATAACAGTGGTTTATCAAACATATCGGGCTTAATATCAGGAAATATTTCAAATAGAGGGATATCGTTATCTATAGCAACATCAATGCCTCCTTCTTTCAGTAATTTATCGCTAACCTTAGTATCTATTACTATTTTCTGAATAAAATATCCTTTTTTTACAAGCTCGAGCACATACTCTTTTTTATACTTGAGATATAGCACAAACGTCCCCTGTCGGGTTGTTAATAGCTGTTTTATTCTTTTCCCATCGAGATACAAATTAAGAATAACTGCAGGTACAGGCGACTCATTGCTAACTACTCTACCTTCGAATCTAAATGAATCGGGGCTAGCATAATTCGTTGCTAAAACTTTAGAAATAAATATGATAAAATAAAGTGCCGATATTATAATTCTTCGAAAGTTTTGCATAAACATTTTACAATAATTCATTGCTCTAATTGACATATGGATACATTATAGAAGAGTCTAATCCATGTATCTTTTAAAGTTAATACTTTCTGAATAATTATCCCAGATATTTTTTTT
>JAOAFU010000005.1 GCA_026416115.1 Bacteroidales bacterium
GCCAGCTTAATGCGAGTATTTCCAATATCGACAACTAAATTCATAATACCATTTAAGCAGAATTCGGAAAAGCAAGTTTGCATTTTTTTTGCCGAAAAAACAAACAATTACAATGATTCGAAGTTAAAAATTTATAATCCAAATTTTATAAGATATATTTTTTATCGCTCAATACTCAATATTTCTTTTCCAAGATCGATTTTTCGTTAGCCATAAACCCAAAATTGTTTATAAAACTAATCGAACATATTTCAGATATAAGATTTGAAGAAAAATGCAATTCATACAAAATCCTTGCAAACGATTTTCTTATTCAAAATATCACAAAATGACTATTAAAAAACGCATGTTTAATGGCCGACGATATCGATAATTTTCTTTTCAATTACGTAAGATGTTCCTCACAGGCATTGGTATGGTGGTGGGCGGTTTACTTCTGTTCTACCATAAGTTAGCCCCTACAGGGCATGGATTTGTACCTTAATATGTGTGTTTGCTATTGTGGAAATATTACCCTTATAAAAACCTAATTATATAAAAATACAATATCTATTTGTCAATATATCAGATTATCACGTATTTTTTTCAAACCAATGCTATTAGAGTTTTTTTAATGACCATTTGGGGGGATTTAATAGTTCAAAAAATACATAAAATGAGCTGAATAAAACAAAAAAATTATATGATATCCATGTTTTAGAAAATATTTATACAAATCAAACATGATTAATTCAGACACAAAACATTGCATCATAATTGATGTGACCTTGTATACCAACTATGGCAATTGCTGGCCAAGATGATAATTCAACTATCGCCAGCTAATTTAAGTTAGCATCAAGGCATTGGTGGTCATTTAGTCAAACTCTTTTGAACACAGATTCAATAGTTGTAAGAAGTATGCATTTAAGCAAACTTTTATGCACAACATGCCATTGTTTAAACACGAAGCTTTAAGCAATGAAACGTTAAAAAACTTACCTGAGACCCGGAAGGGCATCAACCTTTTTAACTTTAAAATCGGCAAGCCCATTAACCACCCGTACCTTAAAATCGGGCAAGGCATCGACTATCTGCCATTCGCCGCATTTGGAAGGACGTGTGTCGACAAATTTAACATGAATATCGGCAAGCCCGTCGACAAACTGTATTCGAAAATCCTCAAAAGCTTCCACAAACTGTACCCTGCCATAAAGAGGTATACCTTTGCATTTGCAGTCGGAAGTAATGGGTTTATCGGTAACAAACGAAAGAAAAACAAAGGGCAATGCTATGGCTATATTTTTTTTCATATATCAAACTTACTCTTTTTCAGTAAATTAATGATTATCAAAAACCTACCCAACGAGCAATTTCTTTGTACGTAAAGGCAATTTTTAAGTCTATTTTTCCGGTAAGACTTTCTTACATCGGCCAATAATTTCTGTAAAGATATATATTAATACCTATTAATTATCGTGATTTTGAAACTATTTCTTCCTATTAACACAATTCCGGCTTTAGCAGCATTTAGATGAGTTTTCTGGTGTCATTACAACTTTTTGTTAAAATTGTTGTATATTTGTAATGGCGATGCTACGGCTTCGCCGTCTGTGGGGCCTGATGGTTAGTCGTCAGGCTTCTGCATTTTAAATATTTCTATAAGCTCATTACCAGATAACATTAAAACTTCTGAAATTTTTTCTCCTTCATGAATTTTTATATTAATATATCATATACATATAATAAACCGGCAGGTCTATTAATAATTAATTATTCTATCGCTTAGTGTCGTTCCTCTTTTGATCATTTCTTTAAAAGTTCTTTTTAGATTGCTGGAGTTATAACTTTCAAACTCATAAAACTTGATATCAATAAGCAAATCAGAACATTTTTTGTCATATTTAGTACCAATAAGTTGCCCAAATATTTCTTTATAAGCTCTTGACTTATGGGCGTCTTCGCCCGAATATGGGCTTGTTGTGAATTGCTTACAATTTGTATCTTTGACTTACTGAATACAGCAACGGAGGTGCTTGTAACGAGCTGCTTCCAGGTAGGGCCAGCTTGCTTAAGAAACCTTCTCCGCCCTTTTCACATACACCACTATTCCCACCTGTTTCTCTGGGTGTGCCGACGGGTCGATTTGTTGTACATAGGTTTCGAAAATTGCATGTCCCATATCCAACAAGAGATGCACAATATCGTTTTTGTCGGCGGGCAAAAATCCAAGCTTAGTATTTTCGTAATAAACCGCTACAGCACAGGGATCGTACTTATTCTCAGGCTCGAGTACGAGCCTTAGCTCCGTACCTATAGTTAACTTGTTAAATACCAGCGAGCCTTCGTAATACGAAAATCCCGCCAAATTGCAGTGCAT
>JAOAFU010000031.1 GCA_026416115.1 Bacteroidales bacterium
GCTATGAAATGGTTTAATAACATGACAATCCGCACAAAATTATTGGGTAGTTTTATTCTGCTCACCTCGCTAACCGCAATTCTGGGATATATAGGAATTAAAGAAATGAATATAATCATTTCAAATGAGAATAAGCTCTATCAAAAGGTTACTCTTCCGATGGAACATGTAGTCGAACTAGTATCTAACTTTCAACGAATTAGAGTTAATGTTCGTGATGCTATACTTGCTCCAAATAAAGAAATCCGCGAACAGAAATATAAGCGTATTGAAGAATTAAAGGCAGGTTTTTATAAAAATATTAAGCCACTTGAGGAAACCCTTGTCACTGTAGAAGGGAAAAAAACGTTACAAAGTGTAGTAGAATCCTTTAATAATTACGTTGCAGAAATAGAAGTTATGAAAAAACACCTCGATGAGGGAAAAACTGAAGAAGCCATTGAACATTTAGGAGGAAAAATGAAACAAGAAAACGACACCTGCCAAAGCAACATTGATCGGTTTGTTGAATTAAAAATCAAAATTGCACAAGAAACTTATAATCTAAACAAACAAGAGGCATCAAGCGCAACAAAATTTATGCTATCTATAATACTGGTAGTTGTAGCTTTCTCACTGATCCTTGCCTTAATGATTTCGAACAATATTCTCAAAATAATCAAATCGGTAGTTAACACAACAAACCAGCTGAGTGAGTCGGCCGTGAATGGTAAACTGAATGCTCGAGGCGAACCTGAAAAAATAAATCCAGAGTTCCGTGATATAGTTGTAGGTATTAATAATATTTTAGATGCCATTGTTGAGCCTTTGAAGGTTGCAGCCGATTATATTAATCGCATGGCAGTAGGAGACATTCCTCCCGTATTGGAGAAAGAATACAAGGGCGATTTTAATGAGATACGTAGCAATCTGAATATCCTTATCAAAGCCAATCAGGAAATCATCGAAAAAGCACAAGCAGTTGCCAAAGGCGATTTAACTGTGAGCCTTAAAAAACGTTCGGAAAATGATAAGCTGATGGAAGCACTCGACGAAATGGTGAAATCGAACTCACAAACGATAACCGAATTTAAAACCGCTATCGAAAACATCGTAGAAGCAAGCCAGGCATTACAGGCAGTAGCAGTTCAGATATCGGAGGGTAGTACCGAGCAAGCCTCGAGTACCGAAGAAGTTTCTTCGAGCATGGAACAGATGGTATCGAATATTAACCAAAACACAGACAATGCTCGTCAAACCGAAAAGATAGCCCTCCAGGCATCGGCAGATATTGCAGAAGGTAATAAGGCTGTTATGACCACTGTCGAGGCCATGAAACGAATTGCCGAGAAAATTAGCATTATAGGCGAAATAGCCGAAAAAACTGATCTACTGGCCATCAATGCAGCCATCGAAGCAGCGAGAGCTGGAGAACAAGGTAAAGGTTTTGCAGTTGTGGCAGCCGAAGTACGCAAGTTGGCAGAAAGCTCACAGGCGGCCGCAAAGGAAATTAACGAACTGGCACGCAATAGCGTTCGAATAGCCGACGAATCGGGTGTTCTGCTTCAGAAAATTGTTCCCGATATCCAGAAAACCGCCGTTTTGGTTCAAGAAATTGCTGCAGCCAGCCTCGAACAGAACGAAGGTGCCACCCAAGTAAATAACGCTATTGTACAGCTAAATGCGGTTACGCAAAAAAATGCAGCAGCAGCCGAAGAGATGTCGTCGAGTGCTGAGGAATTGGCAAGTCAGGCCGAACAGCTACGCGAAATAATTGCCTTCTATAAAACAAACGACGAAGCATCCATTATGCAAATGCGCCGATCAACTCAGCAACAACGAAACCTTAAAACAAGTCACCCCGCTTATAGTGCCACAGGCGTAACAACTTCTGCAAAAAATATTTATAAAAAAAGCCACGAGGTCAACATCAAACTCGATGGCGATGGCCACGACAACGAGTATGAACACTTTTAAAAGTTCAATAATATCCTAGTAAACAGGAGGAAACTTAGGTGGGTTTCCTCCTGTTTTATTATACACACCAATGAAATTTGATAAACAAACGAAATTCTTTGACCAATAGGTAGATTTTCCTGACTAACCTTGGTATAATTTACACGAATACCATTTTGTTGCAAATAAACAAATGATTGATTCTCAAAAATCAACTTAATTATTTGTTAAATACTTAACAATACACTAACTTTAAAAATTTGAGAAAGACAAAAAAAATTACCAAATTTGTAATAGTCCCATCCTTCAAAAAAGTCTGATATGAGTTACCTAAAATTTGATAAAAATCAGCTGGTCAATTTGGAATATTCCTTGAAAAAAGAAATCTTAAGAACCAATCGTGCAGGTTCTTATTCCAGCAGCACTATAATCGATTGCAATACCCGCAAGTATCATGGTTTATTAGTATGTCCTATCGAAGAGATTGATGGTGAACGGCATGTTATATTATCTTCTTTAGATTTAAGCGTAATACAACATAATGCAGAATTTAACTTAGGAATTCACAAGTATCCAGGGAATGTTTTTCATCCTGCGGGACACAAGTATATAAGAGATTTTGAAGTAAGCAAAGTAGCTTTAACAAGATACCGTGTTGGTGGAGTAGTAATTGCAAAAGAATCTCTTTTAGTATTCGACGAAGAGCAGCTAATAATCAAGTACACCCTCGAAGATGCTCACTCGCCCACTATACTAAGGTTTAAGCCTTTTTTGGCTTTCCGCAATATACACACCCTCAGCAAAGCCAATATGTACGTTAATAGCAAAGTAGAATATATTGCAAATGGTATAAAAACCCGTATGTACAGTGGTTATCCTGCATTACATATTCAATTCTCCAAAAAAGTCGATTTTATTCAGGCACCCGATTGGTATTATCAAATTGAGTATCCCGAGGAACAGGCAAGAGGCTACGAATATAGCGAAGACCTTTTTGTACCCGGATATTTTGAGCTACCTATAGAAAAAGGAGAGACCATATACATATCTGCAAGCCTAAAAGAAGTATCGCCTGCAGGAATTGCCAAAAAATACGCAAGCGAATACAAGCAACGTAATCCAAGAGATTCGTATAAAAACTGTCTGATAAACGCTGCCCAGCAATTTATTGTAAAAAAAGATAAAAAAACCGAAATCATTGCAGGCTTTCCATGGTTTGGCAGCTGGGGAAGAGATACTTTTATCTCCTTACCAGGCCTTACACTGGCAATTGATGACGTAAAAACATTCAAAGCTGTTATCGACACAATGGTCGACAAAATGAAGGATGGACTCTTCCCCAACCTTGGAGAAGGACAACAAGCAGCTTTCAATTCGGTTGACGCACCGCTATGGTTTTTCTGGTCATTACAGGAATTTGTAAAATATGGCTGCTCGGCACTCGAGGTTTGGGAGAAATATTCTCGCCCCATGAAAAACATTCTCGAAACATACCTTAATGGTGGGCCATTTAATATTAAAATCCACGATAATGGTTTGGTATGGGCAGGAGAACATGGCTATGCTTTAACCTGGATGGATGCTGTAGTTTTTGGCAAGCCAGTTACCCCACGTATCGGATACGATGTAGAGATTTGTGCACTTGCTTACAACGCTATTCAATTTAGTCTTGAGCTTGCTAGATTAGCAAAAGACACCAAATTTATCAGCAAATTCAAACACTTACCTGCTCTTATTGAAAAAAGCTTTGTCGAAACCTTCTGGGACGAAGAAAAAGGATACTTAGCCGACTATGTCGACCACGAACACAAAGACTGGTCAATGCGCCCAAATCAAATAATTGCAACAGCTCTCGATTTCAGCCCAATTAATGGTGATATTAAACAACGAGTGGTAGAAGCTGTCCGCAAAGAACTGCTTACACCATACGGACTAAGAACCCTTAGTCCTAATCATCCCGATTACAAGCCTGTTTACGAAGGCGATCAACCAACACGGGACCATGCCTATCATAACGGGACCGTTTGGCCATGGCTCCTGCAACCTTTTTGTACAGCTTATCTGAAAATCAATAAAAAAGCAGGTTTACCCCTTATTAAAGAAATTTTAAAAAATTTTGAACCCGTTTTAAGTGAGTATGGCATAGGAACTGTAGGAGAAATTTTTGATGGTGATCCACCTCACCAACCTCGAGGAGCTATTTCTCAGGCATGGAGTGTAGGTGCTTTGCTATATATTCATAAAATGGTCGAAGATTTTGAACATAAAATTTAAAAAATAAAGCCATGAGAGTACTCATGTTTGGTTGGGAATTTCCACCCCATATTTCAGGCGGACTTGGAACAGCGTGTTATGGACTTACAAAAGGTCTTTCGAAGTTTTCAGATATCGAAGTATTGTTTGTTGTACCCCGAGCCTTTGGCGACGAAGATACCAGTAATGCTCACATTATAGGTGCTTCGGATGTATATGTTAGTCAGAAAAAAATCTCTGTCAAAGGTTTCGATCAAGAACTTAGCCTAATTGAAGTCGATTCGTTGCTTGTCCCATACACCGAACCAGAAGAGTATTTCAGGCTTACCCGCAAATTTGCCGGACGTTCTTACCGAACTATCGAGAGTGGAACATTCGAAGGAAAAATACATTTTACAGGAGGTTACGGACCTAACCTTTTTGAAGAGATTCGAAACTACGCCCTTGTTGCAGCTGCTATTGCCTGCGATTATTCGTTCGACGTCATACATGCCCACGATTGGCTCACGTACCCTGCAGGAATAGCTGCAAAAGAAATTTCGGGCAAACCCCTTATAGTCCATGTCCATGCAACTGATTTTGACCGAAGCGGAGGAAACGTAAACCCACGAGTATTTGAAATAGAAAAACATGGAATGGAAATGGCCGACAAAGTTATAACCGTAAGCAATTGGACACGCGATATAGTTATCAACAAATATGGTATTCCACCCGAAAAAGTTATTACGGTTTACAATGCCGTTGAGCCTCTCGACGAAGCCGAAAAAATCAATATACGCAGAGGTATACCCGATAAAATCGTCACATTTCTTGGGCGAATTACTATGCAAAAAGGACCTGAATATTTCGTCGAAGCTGCTAATAAAGTCCTGAAGAAAATGAATAATGTAAGATTTGTTATGGCAGGAAGTGGCGATATGATGAACAAAATTATTCTCCGAGTGGCCAAACTAGGGATCTCCAACAGGTTTCATTTCACAGGCTTTCTCAATGGCGACGATGTGTACCGAATGTATTCTATCAGCGATGTCTATGTAATGCCGTCCATATCAGAACCTTTTGGAATTTCACCACTCGAAGCTATTCAATCCAATGTTCCGGTAATTATTTCAAAACAATCGGGAGTGGCAGAGGTACTTAATCATGCTATTAAAATTGATTTCTGGGATATCGACGCTATGGCCGATGCAATTTACGGTATTCTTAACTACCCTGCATTGGCTGTTATGTTTAAAAAGTATGGTAAACAAGAAGTAGATAAGCTCAAGTGGGAAACTTCGGCCAGTGAAGTTCGAAATATTTATTATAGCTTACTCAATAGAAACTAAATGCTAACCCTTTAAAATTTAAACAAGGATGAAAACCATATGTTTGTATTTTCAAGTGCACCAACCCTTCCGTTTTCGAAAGTACAGATTTTTTGAAATAGGCAACGAACATTATTATTACGACGATTATGCCAATGAAAGTTTTATGCGGAAAGTAGCCAGTAAAAGCTATCTGCCTGCTAACAAAATATTACTCGACTTAATTAAAGAATACGGTTCGCGTTTTAAAGTAGCTTTTTCTATTTCTGGAACTGCATTAGACCAATTTGAACTTTACGCTCCAGAAGTTCTGGAAAGCTTTCAAAAACTTGCTCAAACAAATAGTGTCGAATTTCTTAGCGAAACCTATTCTCATACTCTTGCATCCCTTATCAATAAAGAAGAGTTTTTACAACAAATAGACGAACATGATCAAAAAATCGAAAAACTTTTTGGTAAAAAACCTACAGTATTCAGAAATACTGAATTAATATATAATAACGAAATCGGTGATTGGCTAGCTGAAAAAGGGTTTAAAGGAGTAATTACAGAAGGTGCCCGACATATTTTAGGTTGGAAAAGCCCAAACTATGTGTACTATAGTGCTACAAATCCTCGGCTCAAATTACTTTTAAAAAATTCACGCCTCTCCGACGATATAGCCTTTCGTTTCTCAAACCAGGGATGGGATCAATACCCTCTTACGGCCGAAAAATTTGTAGGGTGGATAAAAGCTATGGATCCTAAGGAGGATACCCTTAATCTCTTTATGAATTACGATACATTTGGTAATATTCAACCAAAAGAATCGGGAATTTTCGAATTCCTTAAGGCATTCCCAAAAGAAGTTTTTAAAACAAACGTGTTAACCTTCTCAACCCCCTCTGAAGTCATCGATCGTTTCCAACCTGTTGCTCCACTTTCAATTCAGTATCCTATCTCTTGGGCCGATGAAGAACGAGACGTTTCGGCATGGTTAGGAAATGAACTGCAAAAAGAGGCATTCAATAAGCTGTTTATTTTACGCGATAAAGTATTGCAGTGTAATGATCCACAACTTAAGCTCGACTGGAAATATCTGCAATGCAGCGATCATTTTTATTATATGAGTACTAAATTTTTTATACATGGAAGCTTATACTCATACTTCAACCCTTATAACTCGCCCTACGAGGCATTTATTAATTACATGAATATTCTGAGCGATTTTGAAATTCGCATCACCGAATGCGCAGCCAGCAATACTAAAGCTGACATTTTAAAAAATGAGGAAATAGACGAAACAAAGACCACAAAAAAAACTAAGAAATTAAAAACAAAAATCGAGAAAGAAGAAAATAGTTTAAGCGAAACTACCCAAACTAAAGTGGAAAAAAAAGTTTCGACCGACAAGAAAAAAAGCTCATCAACCAAAAAGAAAGAAACTACGAAGAAAACAGCTACTACAAGTAAAAAAAGAACATAATTTTTTGTCTGCATCAAACATTGGAACAATTAGTGTTCTATACTTAATTCATAAATCTTCTTAATAAAGATTAATTTTGTATTCTATTAACCTGAAAGATTTAATATGAGTGAAATAAATAAGACCCCTGACTATTTGTTCGAAGTTAGCTGGGAAGTATGTAACAAAGTAGGCGGTATATATACTGTAATTTCTACAAAAGCCAACACACTTGTTAATGAGTTGGGGAATAACTACATTCTTATTGGCCCCGATGTATACCGCGATGGTGCATTTAATCCAGAGTTC
>JAOAFU010000055.1 GCA_026416115.1 Bacteroidales bacterium
CCTATGGGATTATTACACGGAGGAGCCATATTAGCCTTAATGGAGACTGTTGGTAGTGCGGGTTCGTTTCTTTTAATCGACGAAAAAAAGTATGGAGCAGTTGGTATAGAGGTTAATGCAAACCATGTGGCAAATACTACAGAAAAAAAAGTTTATGCTGTAGGCCGCATACTGCATAAAGGCAGAAAAACTCATGTTTGGAGTGTTGAGGTTTACGATAGTAACCATAAACCTTTATCGTTCGGCCGTGTTACTAACATGATAATAGAATTAAATGAATTACAGCATGAGGCAAAATAGGTGTATAGGGCTAGAAACAGAGGGGTCGTTGCTGTGGGAATGTATGAAGAAGAAAGTTTCTATGGCATGTTATCGTTTACCTTTTTCTACTCAAATTCATTTTATTATTCAAACTCAACCTAATCCTTATAAGGTAAGCACTTACGAAGACTTAAATTATGCGTCGGGGTTTATCGCTTGCCCCTTCGATATTTTTTCACAATTTCAAGCATACCTTATAAAACCCGATTTATACTTTACCGACTCATCCTGTTCTACCGAAAAAATAGCTAAAGCCCTTAAAGTATTACAGGATGATGCTGAATTTTGTTCTTCGGAAGGCAAGAAAGAGATTTCAACTTCGAAGGATGAGTTTATAGAGCAGATTCGAAAAGTTCAATCTTTTGTAAATACAAATTTTGTTCAAAAAGTTGTGCTTTCGAGAATATCGATTGAGTCGCGCAACCACGATCGCCCTTTGGACGAAATCTTTAACGACCTTTGCACCCTATATCCCGAAGCTTTTGTTTATTTTTTTAAAATTCCCGAACTAGGCTGTTGGATGGGAGCTACCCCCGAACCTTTTCTTGTACTTAACGACGAATTCGGTATCATCGAGTCGATTGCTGGCACCCAGCTAATAAAAGATCAAATAGCCGATAACATGGTGTGGGGTAAAAAAGAAATTGAAGAACAAGAGATCGTAACACGGTTTATAGAACAGAATTTGCAAGAGTTGGAGATATCTTCATTCCGAAAAGAAGGACCAGTCACCACACAAGCTGGTCGACTAGCTCATTTAAGAACTAAATTTATATTTTCCAAACAGCAAATTCAAAGACAAATCGGAAGATTCATAGCTACTTTTCATCCCACACCTTCTGTAGGGGGCTATCCGCGCAAAGAGGCACTAGAGCTAATTGGAAGTATTGAAAAACATCATAGAGAATTTTATACCGGTCTGGTTGGTCCGCTGAATGTTGATAACCATACGGCCGTTTACACCAATATCCGGTGCATGCAAATTTTCGACGATGCCTTTTGGCTATATCTAGGAGCAGGTATTACGAAGGACTCAATACCCGAGTTGGAATGGGAAGAAACAAATTTAAAAAAAACCACTATACTTGCTGCATTAAAGCAAAGTTAAATGAACATAAACAACCTTAACAGAAGGGGAATAAGTAACATACCATACATTTGCAAAGAATTGGGGATTTCAGACGTAGTTATTTGCCCTGGTTCAAGAAATGCACCTCTTATTATTGCTTTTTCGCGGCAACATGGTTTAAATCTTTATAGTATTGTCGACGAACGGTCGGCAGGATATTTTGCACTCGGTATTGGCCTTTATACCAACAAACCGGTAGCAGTTGTTTGCACATCGGGTACTGCAGTGCTTAATCTGGCACCTGCAGTAGCCGAGGCCTATTATCAGAACGTGCCACTTATAATCTTTACAGCCGATCGTCCAGCCGAGCTTATCGATCAGGGCGACGGGCAAACTATTCATCAACGTAATATCTTCGGCCCTCACGTAAAATGGAGTACCGAAATTCCGGTCGAAACGCTTAACGATACCGATTTGTGGTTTAGCGACCGACTGATATCGGAAGCTATCCTTAAAGCTTCTGAAAACCCAAAGGGACCCGTGCATATTAATGTACCTCTGCGCGAACCCCTTTATACCCCCCTACCTGAATCTGTTAAACCTAAAATCATAAATTCGACATCAACCCAAATTACTCTAGCAGAAGAAGAAAAAATTACCCTTATAAACCAATGGAATAATGCACAAAAGAAACTCATTATTGCTGGAGGAATAACCTATAAAAATCCTAAACTAAATTACTGGCTCGAGACAATTTCACAAAGAGATGACACCCTCATTATTGCTGAAAATTTATCGAATCTCAGCAATAGCCGCTTTATATTCGACCCCGAAAAATTTTTGGCAGCACTTCCAATCGACGAGCTTAATCAATTTCAGCCCGATATTGTTGTAAGCATAGGAAATAGCATTGTTTCCAAGCGGTTGAAGTCTTATTTAAGAGGCCGTAAGCCCAAAGAACACTGGGTAATAGGTGAAAACTATGCATATACCGACACCTTCATGAGCCTGACGCGCAATATTAAAGTACCAACGGAATTGTTTTTCGAGCTCATCGAATCTAACGCAAAATCGTCCAATAGCGATTACGCCCAACGTTTTATTTTGCTTCACGAGCAAGTGCAACAACTGATGGCTACTGCTATTACCGAACTTCCTTTTAGCGACTTAACCGCTACCTATTTCATTCTATGTCAGCTTAAATCGGGCACTTTATTACATCTCTCGAACAGCATGCCTATAAGATATTCGCAACTGTTTCCTACTCGGAATGATATTTCCTATTTTTCGAACCGCGGCACATCGGGTATCGACGGCTGTACGTCTACAAGTGTAGGTATGGCCTTTGTAAGCAAACAACCAACTGTTCTGATTACTGGCGATCTGGCTTTCCTATACGATTCGAATGCCTTATGGAACAAATATGTATCACCAAATCTTAAAATAATTGTACTAAATAACCAGGGAGGAAATATTTTTCAGATGATTGACACCTCGCCCGAAATAGAACCTGTCATAACGTATTTTACTACGCCTCAGTCGGTCGAACTAAAGGCCTTGACCGAAGCTTTCGGGTTGGATTACTATTTAGCTGAAAATTACAAAGATCTTACGCATATCTTTACCCATTTTATCGAATCGGAAAAACCAGCAATACTCGAAATTAAAACCGATCCCAACATCAATGTTCAGACATATAAAAACTTTTTAAAAATGATACAGCTATGAGTACACGCAACTGGACACCCATAAAAATGTACGAAGAGATTAAATTTGAGTTTTTTGAAGGCATAGCCAAGATAACCATCAATCGACCTCGTTATCGGAATGCATTTACACCACAAACAGTTATGGAGATGTGCGATGCCATGCGCATATGCCGCGAGAATCCGGATATTTTTGTTGTAGTACTTACGGGCGAGGGCGATAAGGCCTTTTGTGCAGGAGGAGATCAAAACTATAAGGGACGGGCAGGTTATGTTGACAAAAACGGCGTCCCCCGTCTGAATGTTCTCGACCTGCAACGTATGATCCGCTCGCTGCCCAAACCAGTAATAGCTATGGTTAACGGTTATGCTATTGGCGGAGGACATGTACTACATGTAGTATGCGATCTGACTATAGCCTCTGAAAATGCTCGTTTTGGACAGACGGGACCAAAAGTTGGTAGCTTCGATGCTGGATTTGGTTCGTCGTATCTGGCACGTATTGTAGGTCAGAAGCGTGCACGTGAATTCTGGTTCCTTTGTGAGCAATATACAGCCCAAGAGGCATATCAAATGGGATTGGTTAATAAGGTGGTTCCCCTCGAACAACTTGAGGATGTTACAGTGGAGTGGTGCAAAAAAATTATGAAGAAAAGCCCTCTTGCCCTTCGGATGATCAAAGCAGGGTTGAATGCCGAACTCGATGGTCAGGCCGGGATACAGGAGCTTGCAGGAAACGCTACCATGTTATACTACATGACCGATGAGGCTCAGGAAGGTAAAAATGCTTTTCTCGAAAAGCGCGATCCCGACTTTACAAAATTTCCACGTTTACCTTAGAATTATATGCCAACGCAAACATTCAATCGGTGGATTATAGCAGCAAGGCCTCGAACTCTACCTTTGGCCTTTACAGGGCCCTTGCTCGGTAGCTGTATAGCTTATGCCGAAAAAAATTTTAGTTGGAGTGTGGCACTCTGGTCGGTTTTTACTACTCTGCTACTGCAGATTCTCTCTAATTTTGCCAACGATTATGGTGATTTTGTCAAAGGTACCGATGTCGATCGAAAAGGACCCACACGCGCACTGCAAAGCAACCTTATTTCGGTCGAAGAAATGAAAAAAGCTATTTTGCTGCTAAGTCTCATTACTTTGCTCTCAGGTACTATACTTGTTTTTGTGGTAGCAGAAAATCTAAATCTTTTAGTCCGACTTCTTTTTTTTCTTGTTGGGTTATCTGCTATTTATGCAGCCATAAAATATACTATAGGTGAAAAGCCATACGGATATAGAGGCTGGGGCGATGTAGTTGTTTTTCTTTTTTTTGGATTAATAAGTACAATTGGGACTTTCGTCCTGCATACTGGAAATATTAATTGGCTCATTCTATTACCCGCTATGAGTATGGGACTGCTTAGTGCTGCTGTTCTTAACATTAACAATATACGCGATTATTACGAAGATATCCGGCACAATAAAAAAACTATTCCGGTACTTCTGGGCTTAGAAAAAGCTAAAATATATCATCTCATACTCGTATCACTTGCCATAATCTTCTTAATCATTCCGGTATTCATCCGTTACTATACTATAGTTCAGCTTGCATTTCTTGTTACTTTGCCTTTTTTTATCAAAGGCATGTATCGGCTTTATCATTTTTCGGATCCAGGCGAACTTAATCGCGAACTTAAGAATCTGGCATTGACCACTTTTTGGCTTGCTATACTTTGGGGTTTTGGACAAATACTCTGATTATGCAGCTTAGCTATATCCAAAGAACTTTTCATTTTAACTTTGCCGCATATACCTCACGAGGTACATTACTGGAAAGAACATGTTGGTTTCTTATCCTTCAGGACAATGAAAAGCTATATATAGGCGAATGTGCCCCTATACCAGGACTAAGCCCCGAGCCTTTAGAGCTTATACCTGATGAGTTGGATGCAATATGTCGTTTTTTTAACGCCCACCATCATTTCCCCCCAATCAACACTCACATTTTCCCCTCTATTGCTTTTGCTGTTGAATCAATTAGCAAACAAATATCAAATCTTCAGAGTAGTTTGCTCTACCCTTCTTCATTTACAACAGGCACAGATGGTATTTCTATCAATGGTCTCATTTGGGCTGGATCCAGAGAAAAAGTTCTTAAACAAATCGATGAGAAAATTGATGCAAGATTCCCATGCATTAAAATAAAAATAGGTGCCCTGCCATTCGAGGAAGAAATCGAAATTCTAAAAAACGTTCGCCAATTGTATCCACAAATCGAAATACGTCTCGATGCCAATGGAGCATTTGCGCCCGATGAAGCTTTAGATAAATTAGAACAATTGGCT